>JAVVFF010000120.1:0-6427 GCA_032250995.1 Methylophaga sp.
TTGAATGCAGGATCAGTAACTTATTGAAAACTACATCGATTCAGCTGCTTGAACCGCTTTGGTTACTAAGCGTTTGGCCGCACCTTTGGCATCTGCCGACTTGATCTGTTGCAAATTCACTGGCTGACCCACAATAATCGCGCCGCCCATGCCGGCACCAAAATGTGGTGTACATTTATAAATATAAATGCCTTGTTGGGTAAAAGTGCGACTATAGTTATCACTCATTTGTGAAGCCCACATCTCAGCGCCTTCCGGAATCAAGCCTTCAAGTGATTCGGTGTTATGCGTGCTCATATTGGTCCAGGAAACGGTATCACCGGGTGCGATTTTCACCACCAAAGGGTTATAGGCCAAGCCCTGTGCAGTGACGATATGTGTTTGACTGGCAGCATCAACAGCCGTTTCATCCGAGGCCACCACTTTTTCAGCTTCTTGGGCCGCTTCTTCCAACAATTTTTCAGCTTGCTCACGGCCTTCTGCAGCAGCCTCTTCAGCAGCGGCAATCGCTTCATTGGTTTTTTCGGTCAGCGCGTCGGCGCCCTCTACAGCACTATCAGCTGCAGAATCGACCATCTCGGTAGTGGTATCAATGACTTCTTCAGTAGCACTATTTTCCATTGCCTGCGCTTCATCGGCGAGCGACGCTTTGGATTTTTCGGTAATCTTTGTTTGTCTGCTATCCGCTGGATCAGTGGCCGTTACTGGTGGCACTGCTTTTGATGACTGCTGATAATTTTCGCTGCCGCCAGTAATAACGGTAGACACAACTGCGACCACAAAAATCGCAATAGCAGCAATGATTACAGCTGAAATAATGGCTTTGGATTTACGCATTGGATCTCCTTAATATTAATTAATTGTTGAAGATAATATCATTTATTGCCGATTCGGCGGTATGTTGTCAATGCGCCATACATAAACCGAATTCATGCGATAATAACTAAGGTATAACTTAGTTACCCCGCCCACTCTGTTGTCATCTGACCGCTGAGTATCTACTCGTTAGCCTCATTGAGAATTTTATGTCTTTTTTAACGCTCGGCCTCGCCGAACCGCTCACGCGCGCCATTAACAAGCTCGGCTATGACCAGCCAACGCCGATTCAATTACAAGCCATTCCGCTTATTTTACAAGGCCGGGATTTACTGGCTGCGGCGCAAACCGGCACGGGTAAAACTGCCAGTTTTACACTGCCATTATTGCACCGTCTTAGTGAAGGTAAGCCCGCTGCTGCTAATCGGGCGCGGGCGCTGATTTTAACGCCAACCCGCGAACTGGCCGCACAAGTCGCTGAGAGTGTTGCCCAATATGGTCAGTTTTTACCACTGCGCAGTTCCGTCGTTTATGGCGGCGTGAAAATTAATCCGCAAATGATGACGCTGCGCCGCGGTGTCGATATTCTGATCGCCACACCCGGCCGGCTGATGGATTTATATCAGCAAAATGCCGTGCGCTTTGACACACTGGAAATGCTGGTACTTGATGAAGCGGACCGGATGCTGGATATGGGCTTTATCAACGATATCCGCAAAATCATTGCCTTGTTACCAGCAAAACGGCAAACCCTGTTGTTTTCAGCTACATTTTCCAGTGGCATCCGGCAACTGGCGGGTAATTTAATGCAAAATCCGGCTGAAGTGTCTGTTTCTCCACGCAATACCACTGCCACCGCTGTGCAGCAAAGTATTATCCCCGTTGATAAAGGCCGTAAATCAGCCCTTCTGGCTAGCCTGATTAATCAACCTGATTGGTCACAAGTATTAGTGTTTTGCCGCACCAAACATGGCGCCAATAAACTGACCAAACAACTTGATAGTATTGGCGTACAGGCTGCTGCTATTCATGGCAATAAAAGTCAGGGCGCCCGTACCAAAGCTCTGGCGGATTTTAAGGCCGGCAAAATCCAGGCATTAATCGCCACCGATATTGCCGCGCGTGGTCTGGATATTGATCGTTTGCCGCACGTGGTTAACTTTGATTTACCGAATATTGCCGAAGATTATGTACATCGCATTGGCCGCACCGGCCGTGCCGGCGCCACCGGCGAAGCCATTTCGTTGGTTTGTGCCGAAGAAATAGCGGAATTACATGGCATTGAAAAATTGATAGGCATGTCGATCCCCAGAATCGACTTGCCTGAGTTTGCGCCTATCGCGCCATTACCAGCCACCAGCAATGGGGTAAAAAAACAACAACCGGCGAGAAGGCAGTCATCCGCCAAGCCAGGTGGCACAAACGCCTCGCAGGGACACTCGGCTAAGGCAGGCAAAAGCCCGGATAACCGCTCACGTCGCAAAAAAACAACCGGTAGCCGCTGGGCAAAATCTAATAACCACAATGCTTAAGGTCTGAAACACTTTTAAAACCCTACTCAGCCACCACCAAACCGGCTAAATACAGCCAAAACAACTACTACTTTTTAGGAATATTCCTAGAAGCCCAAATCTCACCTCTCGCTAAGCTTCACTGGCTTTTTATGCACATGCGAGAGAAATGAACTCACAACCACAACTGCTCAGCAGCGCGATTTTATCATCGCTACTGCTGACACCGTCTGCTGTTTCAGCAGAAAAAATGTTGTCGATACAGGCCTCGGTGAAGAGGTGTTTTACTGTGATCCTGTCAAGCTTTGGCGTGAACTGGAATGGTATTGCTAACATCACCTTTGCCAGGGTTCACAAGGGATTTCACCGGCATGTACCTATCGAAAATTCACTGTTGATGACGGTCGTGTTGAACCGATTTGACCAGCAAGGTGGTTTCTCTGGCTATCCTTGATGCTTCTAAGAAATGGACCATGCCCATCCGAAACTTGAAAGCGGCACTTAACCGCTTTATCATTGAGTTCGAAGGCAGACTGGCAGACTTCGTTTGAAAATGGCAGTTACACAGAAATCAGGACAGGCCCCTTTTGGGGCGTCTTCTTTGGACAAATAACGCTCAGTCTTTGTTAACTTCACGCTTATCGATATACATCAGCACAATTTGCCGGTCGGTATATATATTATTGGAACCACTATCTCGCAGCTTGTCATAAAAAGCTTTAAATTTTGGATCGCGGGCTTTCATATCGTCCAAATTTTTCAGCAAAACATTGGCCTGAAACGCCGTAGGAGCCGTATCAAAATAACGAATGGTGCAATAACTACTCATTGGCTCATCACTGTTTTCCAGCTTTTTTTGCACGCTTTCACTAAACATGCACTGCTGGTAGTTTTCGATATTGGCTTCATCTTCAACAGGCTCTGCCTGCACCAGCGGTATAACCAACAGCGATAACAGCATTAACGATTTCATGATCTTAGGCTCTTGATAAACTGAGGCTAAGACTCGGGCAGCAATGCAACGGTTGCGTATTTATTGCTGCGCCGACAATGCTCTGGTGACCGTCAAATATTGTTCGCCTTCGGTTTTTACCCGCGCGGCATCATTATCTTCCGAACCGAGATGCACTTTTTCCAATGTCAACACTAACTGATCCAGATCGGCGTTAATTTTAGCCAGTGCATTTTCAAGGGTATAGGTAAGTTCATGAATAGCGGCGATATCCGCCGCACTGAGGCTTTGTTGGATAAGCAGCTTTTCCAGCCGTTGGTTGCCTTTATTAAAGTTACTGACCGCCTGAGTTAACGATTCTGCTGATTTGCCCTGAAAATGTTCTGCCGGATCGGCATAACTGATATTCATCAATGAAAAACTCAGAATTGTCGCCGCCAGATATTGTACAACTTTCATAAACCACCCTTAAATACAAATGAGAAACATTATTAATTGTAACATGCAGATTTTGAAAACCGAATTAAAGATGATGGGTTTAAAACATAAATTTGGGTAAGCTGAAACAACACCGGCCGCATAAGCGGCCGGTATCGAAATAGACAAGAGAAACTTAAAGTTAACAGCAATTACATGCCTTCAGCTTCAGCAATCGCTTTATTGGCGACACGTTTTAAGCCGCCTGAAATATCTTGCGCTTTAATTGCATCCAAATTGGTCGGTTCACCGACAATCACGGCGCCACCCATTCCAGCACCGATATGCGGCGTACATTGATATACGTAAATACCCTGCTCTTCGAAAGTATGGCTGAAGTTTTCGCTGATTGCTGATTTGAAGGCTTCGGTGCCCTCTGGGATTAGGCCCTCTATCATTTCAACGTTGTGGGTGCTCATATTGTCCCACGCGACCGTATCACCAGGCGCCACCTTAATAATTAGCGGTTTAAATGCCAAGCCCTGCGCCGTCACGGTATGGGTTTCGGCCATTGCCAATGGCGCCATTAGCAAAGTACCAAGCATTGATATTGTTAAAAGTGTTTTTTGTTTAAACATAGATCCTCCTAAAGATTTGAATGCTCAACGGTTTTTTTAAAGGAATCAACCGCATGGTGTAGCCATAACACTATTATCTTTTCTGCAAGTGTGACGCATACTTTTGCAAAAAGTTTATCGTTTCGTGCTAAATAGCTGATTCACGACAGACTCTAATTTGCGTCAAAACTAGCTATCATATTTTTGAATTATTCTCTGGCATACTTTGCTTCAATAGGGTTGATAGCTGAAAAATAAGATAGCCAATAACCGACAACACAATGGCAATTTCATAACGAGCGTAGGCCACCGAAATGCCAATGGCACCGGTTAACCATATGCCGGCGGCACTGGCAGTCCCATCTATCTTATTATTTTGTTTCATAATGGCACCGCCACCAATAAATCCCATACCGGTAATGACGCCATACATAACGCGAGCCTCAGCATCACTGCCGGTATAGACGTCCATTGCAACTAACATAAAAGCACAACAGGCAATTGTTACCAGCGGATAAGTGCGCATACCGGCGCCACTGCCTTTATATTCACGATTTAAGGCAATAGGCAAGGCTAGCAGAAAAGCGATGCCAATTTGATAAAAGTGATACCAAATCAAGCCAAAATCGAGATCCATAAATATTTCCGTCTTAAAGATTATTATCGGTGTGGCCGGCTGTGACTTGTTGCTGTTTCATACCACGCGGCCAGGCAAATACCAGCGCTTTAATCAGGGTCGCCAGCGGAATCGCAAAAAATACCCCCCACACCCCCCAGATGCCGCCAAAAAACAGCACCGCCAGAATAATCGATACCGGATGCAGGTTCACTGCCTCGGAAAACAATAATGGCACCAGCACATTACCATCCAAAGCCTGCAAAATGCCGTATGCCACCAGGACATAAACAAATTGTTCGGTGATACCAAAATGGAAACCGGCGACTGCAGCCACCGGCAGAGTCGCCACGGCCGCACCGATAAAGGGAATTAATACCGAAAAGCCCACAATAACTGCCAGCAATGCTGAATACGGTAAACCAAAAGCAGCAAAGAGAAGGTAGGCCACCACACCAACAATCAAAATTTCTATGGCTTTACCACGAATATAGTTGGCAATTTGATCATCCATTTCCTGCCAGATACGGGTCATCAGACCCCGTTTTTCCGGCAATAATGACAAGGTAAAGCCGGTTAGCTGTCGGCGATCTTTGAGCAGGAAAAAAACTAAAATTGGCACCAGCACCAGATACACAATCAATCCGACCAGATTGCCCAGTGAAGACAGGGAACTGGTCAGTACGCGCTGACCAAACTGAGATAATTCGCGGCCGGCAGCACTGATCCAGTTTTGTAATTGATCCGGCGTAATTAAATTCGGGTATTTTGCTTGTAACGTATCCAACCATTGCTGACCGCTGGATAACATCCGCGGCATTTCCTGGACCAGGTTGACTAACTGATCCCACAGCAACGGCAATAACAGAAAGGCCATTGCCAGCATGGCACCGATAAAGCCCAAGTAAACCATACTAAAGGCGATCCACTCGGGCACTTTACGCCGGGTCAGCATATTCACCAACCCCTGCAGCATAAAGGCCAGCACCAGCGCCGTTAAAAAAGGTGCCAGGGTACCGCCCAGTAAAATGACGACAGTAAACCCCAGCGCCAGCACAATCAGCAAAATGACGGCTTCTTCGTCAGATAAATAGTGCGCTGCCCAGTTTTTTAATAAAGCCCGAACGGTCATTAGTTATTCTCAATAGAAGTTTGTCAGGCATTTTGACACAAAACCGGGCATCTTTCGGTAATCTGCCTGTGATAGCATCGCTGCAAATTGGGAACTAAATGCGCCCGTTCAAGCTCACTGTTGGCTGGATTACAACACCGGATCACCATGAAAAATTATTTGCACTTGCCAATATTGACGCTTTGGCTGACCGTTCTTATGATGGTTTTAATTTTTGCGGGCCGTCCGGTCATGGCTCAAACAACGCCGGTTACCGTCGTACAGCCGATAATAACCGATCTCACCGAAACCCTGCGTTTGTCTGGCTCATTAACCGCCGAAAAACAAGCTATGTTGTCACCACGCATGGATGGTCTGGTTAAAGAA
>JAVVFF010000121.1:0-6415 GCA_032250995.1 Methylophaga sp.
ACTGATATGTTATTTATTTAGCCTTGTTCCCACGATTCCCCCTTGGGAGCACTAGCACTCAATTACCATTGCCACGGAGGACCGTGCCAACCCTATAAATATGCGTTTACCAGTAAAATGTGATGAACCTTTTTTGTCTGGCGTGAATGAATTTGGGCTATTGTTGGTCACATGTTTTATCTTTAATTGGTAGATAAAATTATGGCTTATGTATTTTTTGCAGTTTTATTAAGTTTGTTTGCTACAGCAACATCTGCTGAAGATATACAACGCGGCACCATTACCAGTTGTGCTTATCAGGCTGGCACGGCTTATCAGATCCAAAATATCCGGCAAACCGAAGGTGATGACTGGCAAAGCTTTGAGGCCAAAGTCAGTAAGATTTATGCCGACTCCCAAGGTCGTGATGATTTACTGATTATTGCTAAGTGGGTGTTTATTTATCCTGCCGACAAATCGCTTGAGTTTATTCATGACGAAATGCTCAATGCCTGTATTACCCGTCAGCAAGGTACTGAACCCAAGTTTTAACAGGCGATTAAAAGCGACTCAAAATGATTGCAGTCAATATTGATTTGGTGCATGCTCAGACAAAAGTAATGGAAGGATCGTTATGCTAGCACCGGCCATTCCATCAAATGAGGCTGAGCGTTTACATGCGCTGCACGCCAGCCAGTTACTCGATTCCGAATATGAGGCTATTTTCGATAATCTGACGGCACTGGTCAGTAAAGTTTTTGACGTGCCAATTGCTGCTATTTCACTGGTAGACATGGATCGGCAATGGTTTAAATCAATTTACGGCTTAGCTGTTTGTGAAACAAGCCGTGATATATCATTTTGCGGCCATGTAGTTTCTGGTAACCATCCCATGATTATTGAAAATGCAGTGAATGATGACCGCTTCGCCGATAATCCACTGGTGGTCGGTGACCCGAAAATTATGTTTTATGCCGGTGTGCCGCTGCGTTTTGCCAACGCTGAACAGACCTACAATATTGGCACCCTCTGCATTATCGACTGTCAACCCAGACAACTCAGCGACGAACAACTAAAAATACTCAAATCCTTCGCCTATCAGGTTGAATCTTTAATCGAAATGCGGCTTCCATACATGAAATTTGAAGCCCTGTGTGATGATTTGGCAGAAGATGATGTCACCTTTGAAGTGATTCAGGATAATTTAAAGAAGCTGCGATCGCTGTCAGATACCGATCCGCTTACTGGCCTGCGTAATCGTCGTTCTCTGGAACATTTTGTGCGAACGGCTTGGCAACAGGATAAGCGCAAAAAAAATATCGCCATCATGCTCATCGACCTTGATGGCTTTAAAGTCGTAAATGATCAGTTTGGTCACAGTAACGGCGATAAAATGCTGGTATCTGTAGCGAAAAAACTGAAAAAACTGGTTCGCAAAAATAATGATTACATTGCCCGTTATGGCGGTGATGAGTTTGTTTTAATTGCTTTTGACATGGATAAAAACGCGCTGGTTAAGTTTCTGGAAAAGCTGAATTCGACCTTTAAAATCAATGATGAAAAATTGTCGTCGATTACCTTTTCGATTGGCGCGATATTAACTGATAACAAAGAATACAGTTACCAACAATTAATTCATCACGCCGATGAGCAGCTTTACATCGCCAAAAAAGCCGGCAAAAACCGCTTTGAGATTAACCTGTTAACTTAACTATCTTGGTGATGCTGCTCGCGAGCAGCTAACCTCTGATAAGCCTCGGCTTCATGATGCACATCGTCAATCAATCCACGATGAATCGCTACCGAAATCGCCTCCTGATTATGGAAGCGGCCTCCTTCCTTAAAAATCAAATCCACCAATTGTCGTGCCGGCATATCTAAATAACGCGATAGTTGTTGTGCTTCCTGCGAAAACTTGTCCAGGACTTCTGGATGCGAATGCTGAATATTCAAAATGGCCAGATTGTCAATGATGCTCAGCTCTTTGAAAGCCTGATCACTAAGACCATTATTTTGCACAAACCGTAAACTGGTAAGACCGGTCAACTGATGAAAAGTATTCTGCACCAGATTCAAATCAGCGCCGCGACCGGCCAAAGCCACTTTCAGTGCCTTCAACCTATGGCGCGCCAGAATAATGATATTTTGTTCAAGTTGTTCATTAATCATATCGGATGCAACTCGCAGTATTTGGGTTCCATTTAGCTTGTTAACACAGTGACTTAGATTCGTACAAGTCAGCACCGGTCTAGCGATACAAATCACCAGCACGTTCCGGCTGGTAAGTAATATCATTTATTTTCACTTTTAAAGTTTTGTCATCGGCCCTTTGTCAGCTGATTTCATCTCCTACTGGATGTCATCACGTCTGCACGATCTGACTCAGTTTCCAAAGCCCGTCTTACAGCGCTTGTTTGGGTCAGTGCTGCCAGCAGTTTAAAGCATGCATAACATATTGCTTTAATGGTTAAAACAAACCATCTACCAGCTCTCGGGTTGATAAGCATTTTTGCGCCTTTATCTTTTAGGTGTTAGTTTTAAACCTTAGGAGTTACAAATAGGAGTGGCGCATGGCTGAAATGATGAAAGCTGCGATTTTTGTGGAACCAGGGCGGATTGAAATTGCCGACAAACCGATACCCGACATCGGTGATAACGATGCATTGATTCGCATCACCACCACGACTATTTGCGGCACCGATGTACATATTCTCAAAGGTGAATATCCCGTTGCTAAAGGTCTGACCATTGGTCATGAACCAGTGGGTGTTATTGAAAAACTGGGCCGTAATGTTCGGGGTTATCAAGAAGGCCAGCGGGTCATCGCTGGTGCCATCTGCCCAAGCTTTCATTCTTATGCCTGTCAGGATGGTCATCCGGCACAAGATGGTGGCGCCCACTCACATGGCTATAAACCTCTAGGTGGTTGGCGTTTTGGTAACAGCATTGATGGCAGTCAGGCAGAATATTTACGCGTCCCGGATGCCCAGGGTAATCTGGCACCGGTACCGGATAATCTGACCGATGAACAAGTATTGATGTGTCCGGATATTATGTCGACCGGTTTTGCCGGCGCCGAATCGGCTAATATCAAAATCGGTGACATCGTGGCGATATTTGCCCAGGGGCCGATTGGTTTATGTGCTACTGCCGGTGCCCGTTTGCGAGGCGCCAGTCTGATTATCGTCGTCGATGGTGTCGATGAGCGCTTGGCAATATCCAGACAAATGGGCGCCGACGTTACACTTGATTACCGAAAAGATGATGTGATCGCAGAAATTATGAAAATGACTGCAGGTCGTGGTGTTGATGCATCAATAGAAGCCCTAGGACTGCAATCCACCTTTGAGGCGGCATTACGGGTACTGAAACCAGGCGGCACATTATCAAGTCTTGGTGTCTATTCTAATGATCTGACTATTCCGTTGGACGCGTTTTATGCCGGTCTTGGCGATCATAAAATCGTTACCTCATTATGTCCTGGCGGCAAAGAACGGATGCGACGGTTAATGGATGTCATTGCTGCTGGCAGAGTCGATTTGAAAGCAATGGTCACGCATCACTTTAATCTGGAACAAATTCCTCAGGCCTACGAGTTATTCTCTCAACAGCAAGATGGCGTACTGAAAGTCGCCATCAAGCCCAATTAGTTTTTTTCACCTAAACAAAAAGGGCAGCCAAGGCTGCCCTTTTAAATCGCAACTTGTAACTACCAGGCTGACTCACCCGTTTCCGGGTCATACATTTCATGATGAATTTTATTGCGATTGGCAATCAGTTCATCAATTGACGGCGCATTACTCATTGCCCGTTTGATAGCCAATTTCATCGCTTCATAGTTGGTACGGTACAGATCTTTACGATCCACATCAGGATTGGCCACCGCATCCGGTGCAATCCACAGCATGGCAACAATACATAAATCGTCAGCATGTTCTTTCGGGATCACCCCTTCAATCACACTATCCAATACCGCATCAGCAACGGCTGATTGTACAGGACCGCCGAATAACGCCACATAAGCACCCGACTTAATCGTGACTTTTGGCACCATCAACGTCGCTGGCTTAACCTGCTGATTAGTAGCACGAATGGCAAACATCCGGGTATGGCCTTCGGTTTGACCCATCAAATTGGCAAACGCATGACCGGCAGGGCCTTTAGTGCTGCCAATTAAAATTTCCGGCATGGCATCGGTGCCCTGATCATCACTGGCAAAGACAGTGGCTTCCGCGGTTCTGAACCAAACTGGTTCTGACATATTTATTACTCCAAGAGATTAAAAAAATCGCGCCATCATAAGCCGCAGGTATCGTGTCTTGCAATCATTAACCATTGATATGTTCAACGGCAATCATCACGCCCACCAGAATCAAAATCAGGCCACCAACGATTTCAGCTTTATCACCTACTTTCTGCCCCAGCACCCTACCTAACATTACGCCAATCGTTACCATCACAAAGGTACAAAAACCAATCACCGCCGCGACCAGAAAAATATTTACCTCTAAAAACGCCAGGCCAACGCCAACTGCCATGGCATCAATACTGGTGGCAAGGCCGGTTAGAGCCAGACCCCAAAAACCCTGAACACGTTTTTCATTTTCCGCTTCATCACCAGTGCCGGCCAAACCGTTATAAATCATATGCAAACCAAGACCCGATAATAAAACTAAGGCGATCCAGTGATCCCACTCCCGTACTAAGCTAGTGGCCGCTTGACCAATCAGCCAACCGATAACTGGCGTAATCGCCTCAATCACACCAAAAATCAAGCCTATTCGAAGGGCATTGGCAATGCTTGGATTACGCAGCGCAATACCTTTACCGATCGCTGCGGCAAAGGCATCGGTAGACATGGCAAAGCCAATAAAAAAGATGGAAATTAAGTTCATTTAAAACCTGTTATTTAAGATTGTTGCCAACGCTGACTGAAGCGATGCACCAACAAATACAGTGCCGGTAGCACCATTAGCGTTAACAACGTTGAGGAAATAATCCCACCAACCACCACAGTTGCAAGTGGCCGTTGTACTTCGGCGCCGGTGCCGGTATTTAACGCCATCGGCAAAAAGCCCAAACTAGCGACTAATGCCGTCATTAAGACTGGTCGTAAGCGTTGCATGGCACCTTCAAAAATAGCTGTAAATAAATCCATGCCCAGAGCACGTAATTGCCGGATAAACGACAACATGACAATGCCATTTAAAACAGCAATACCCGATAAGGCAATAAAACCGACAGCCGCTGAAATCGATAACGGCATATCCCGCAAAACCAGCGCAATAATACCGCCGGTCAGCGCCAAAGGCACACCGGTAAAAATCAGCAAAGCATCACGAAGTGATTTAAAAGCACTGAATAATAACACCAGAATCAGTAATAAGGTCAGCGGCACCACAATCATTAACCGTTGTGAAGCCGATTCCAGTTGCTCAAAAGTGCCGCCATATTCCAGCCAGTAACCGGCCGGTAAATTTACCTGCTCCGGCAGAGTTTGCTGAGCATCAGCGATAAAAGAACCTAAATCACGATCCACCACATTGGCACTGATAACGACGTTACGTTTACCACTTTCACGGTTGATTTGATTAGGGCCGATGACTTCTTCAATATCCGCGATTTCACCGAGCGGCACATACGATAAATCCGGATCACCATTGGCCGGTAAGGCAATCGGCAATTTTTTTAAATAATCAACATCCCGGCGTAATTGTTCATCAAGCCGCATCACCAACCGGAAGCGTTTATCGCCCTCATAAATCAGCCCCAGATCCTGACCGCCGATGGCCATTTGCAGCGCATTTTGCAGGGTGGCAACATCCAGTCCCAGCAGGGCCAGATGTTCCCGCTGCGGATTAATCGACAACATCGGTAAGCCGGTTACCTGTTCCATGCGCACATCAGTGGCGCCATTAACCTGTGCCAGTGCGGCGGTGGTTTGTTCGCCAAGATCTTTCAAGGTATCCAGATCATCACCATAAATCCGAATGGCCACATCTGACCTGACGCCGGCGATCAGTTCATTAAAACGCATTTCAATCGGCTGGGTAAATTCGTATTTATTGCCCGGCACCGCTTCCACAGCTGCTCGCAGTCTGGACAAGAACTCAGCTTTGCTCTGATTGGGATCGGACCACTCAGACTGTGGTTTCATAATCAAAAAAGTATCAGCCACACTGGGCGGCATCGGATCGGTAGCAATTTCCGGTGTGCCAATTTTGGAAAATACCCGTTCCACCTGATCAAATTCACGGATCACCGATTCCAGCTGATTTTGCATTTGCACCGATTGTTCAAGCCCAGTGCCGGTAACACGTAAAGCATGCAAAGCAATATCCCCTTCATCCAGTTGCGGCAAAAACTCACTGCCCAAACGGCTAGCCAGTTGCGCGGTAAAAACCACAAATACTATTGCACTGATGGTCAATACTAT
>JAVVFF010000122.1:0-6388 GCA_032250995.1 Methylophaga sp.
TATTTGCCACCCATCTGGCAAATCTATTGGCTAGTAATGCTTGGTTTATTTGCTGCCAATTTGGCAACGCCAGTAATAGCGCAACCACAAGTTTTATCTGAGCCACTTAGCCTTGAAAATGCTTTACAGCTTGCTGAGCAACGCTCTCAGGCCTTACTGGCGCAAGATGCTGTCGCACAAGCCTCCCAAGAACTGGCCATTGAAGCCGGACAACTTCCCGATCCAATGCTGGCGTTATCGGTAAATAATTTGCCGGTTAATGGTTCTATGGCTTATAGCTTCTCGGAAGATTTCATGACCTCGCGCAATATCGGCATTTCTCAGACATACACGCGTGAAGCCAAGCGGCATGCCCATGTCAATGTATTTGAACGAAAAGTAAATAAAGCGCAGATAACTAAAGAACTAACGCTCACTGAAATTCGCCAAAACACAGCACTGGCCTGGTTTGATGTTTATTACCAGCAGCAATTGGTGACGTTGTTAACACGCGAGCAGCAAGAAGCAAGCTTACAAGTTGAAGCTGCACAAGCCGCTTATCGTGCTGGTACCGGGCCACAGTCCGATATTTTTCAAGCCAGAACGACGGTGGCTAAGTTTCAGGATCGTATTTATCAAATTCAGGCAAGCCTTGAAAATGCTAAAACAACGCTGGCGCGTTGGGTTGGGGATACTGGTAATAGGTCTCTGGATAGCGCGCCCGACATTACAAAGTCCGCCATCGATACGCAGCATTTAACGCATCAGATCAATGCCCATCCGGATATTGCCGTGATGCGGGCTGAAGAGGCGGTTGCTATGGCCGAGGCCGAAGCGGCACGTCAAGAAAAGCAGGCTGATTGGACTTGGTCAGTCATGTATGGAGAACGAAGTTCAGATTTTTCGGACATGATTTCGATTGGTGTCAGTGTGCCACTGCAATGGAATCAGGAGAACCGTCAGGATCGACTGGTCGCCGCCAAATTGGCCGAAGCAGACCGCGTGCGCGCAGAACGCGAAGAAATGACCCGGGAACATATCGCAGAGACAGCGCGTTGGCTGGATACCTGGAAAAGTAATTTAGTCCGGCTAAGTGACTATGAAGCCGCTTTGATCCCGCTTGCCCGCCAACGTACCGATGCAGCATTGGCCGAATATCGGGGTGGTCAAGGCGATTTAGCGACTGTCCTCAATGCCCGAAAAATGGAAATTGCGACGCGGGTAGAAAAACTACGGATCGAAATGGAAACCGCAGCACTGTGGGCAACATTGGAATATCTGACATTACCCGATACTGCGTTAAGTCCTGCATCCCGTGTCATGGAGTTCAAATAATGAATCGTAAATACATCTTTTTATTTATAGTCATGGCTCTGACGGGACTTGTCGCCGGTTATGCTGCTTATCAGTGGGGAATGCAGCAAGGGATGCATATGTCGGCAACGAAGTCGGACGGCATGTCTGATACTGCCAAAACTACCGTAGATCCGTCAAACTGGGGGAGTGCTGAAGGCGAAGAGGCGACGCGCCGTCATATGGCATCAAATCTTAAAGCCGGTGATATTGATCCAGTCACAGGGCAAGAAATTCTTTTTTATCAAGATCCGATGGTTCCCGGCAATAAATTTGAGACGCCCGGCAAATCCCCCTATATGGATATGATGCTGGTACCGGTTTATAAAGGCAGCGCGGGTGGTGAGAGTACGACAGATGAGCCCGGCGTTAGTATCACCTCACGACTACAACAAAATATTGGCATGCGCACGGCATTGGTAACCAAGCAAGATATTGCGACGCAAGTGACTGCGATAGGCGCTATTGCCTGGAATGAGCGTGAGGAGGTAAGTGTTCAGGCTCGTGCGCTGGGTTATGTAGAAAAGCTTTATGTAAAGGCGACGCTGGAACGGGTTAATAAAGGCCAGCCACTTTTGGCTATCTATGTACCTGACTGGGTGGCCGTACAAGAAGAATTTCTGACGCTTAGCAATATGCAAGGTGAGGGATTAGATGAACTGATAGTAGCTTCAATTGCCCGCATGCGTCAGGTCGGGATGAGCGAAGCACAAATTCGCCAGGTAAAACGTACCGGCAAACTGCAAACGCAGCTGACAATTACCGCCCCCATTGATGGCGTCGTTACAGAATTAGTTGCCCGCGAGGGGATGACGCTGTCACCCGGTTCCACATTAATGCGTATTAATGGTTTAGACCCCGTTTGGGCCAATGCTGAGATACCGGAAAGTCAAGTTGCTTTAGTCAATCCCGGCGATCTCATCATTGCCAGTAGTCCGGCTTTTCCCGGTAAACAATTTAAAGGTGAAATACAAAGATTATTACCACAAGTGGACCCTACAACACGCACCCTTAAGGCGCGCGTGGTGCTGGACAATCCGCAGGGTGAATTGGCACCGGGTATGTTCGTCAATATGCAGTTGGCCGGTAAACAAATTAGCGATGCACTGATGGTGCCAACCGAAGCACTTATCCGAACCGGCAAACGCACCCTAATCATGGTGGCCCTCGATAATGGCAGTTTTCGGCCGGTTGAAGTTACGACCGGACGTACAACGGATGATAAAACCCAAATCAAACAAGGCTTGCAGGCAGGTGAACGCGTTGTGGTCTCAGGGCAATTTTTGGTGGATTCAGAAGCCAGTCTGAGCGGTATTGAAGCACGTCTCAGTGATGACAATGTGTCACAAACGCATGAGCATTCAATGTCTGGGATGACAATGGAAACTTACCAAACCGAGGCTAAAATCGAAGCGATAGACGGGCAGAGATTGACGTTGACCCATCCGGCCATACCCAGCCTGGCGTGGCCGGGTATGACCATGGACTTTGAACTGTCATCATCACTCGATCCAGACGAACTGACGGTAGGTGAGCAAATAGCCATTGTCTTTCGTTTAGAGGATAGCTCAGCACCATCGATTATTGAGATCCAGTCTTTGTCGGTCGAGACTGAAATGGACGGTGCAAAATGATCGCCAAACTAATCCGCTGGTCAATCACCAATCGGTTTCTGGTGTTATTGGCTACCCTGATGCTGCTGGCATGGAGCTTGGTGTCTTTGACGCGCACGCCACTGGATGCTTTGCCCGATCTCTCCGATGTGCAGGTGATAATTAAAACGACCTGGCCGGGTCAAGCACCGCAACTGGTGGAAGATCAGGTTACTTATCCATTAACTACGACCATGTTATCGGTGCCTGGTGCTGAAGTGGTACGAGGCATATCATTCTTCGGTGATAGCTATGTCTATGTGTTGTTCGAGGAAGGAACCGATCTGTATTGGGCCCGTAGCCGGGTGCTTGAATACCTCAACCAAGCCCAATCAAAGCTGCCGGATACGGCAAGCTCATCAATCGGTCCCGATGCCACCGGTGTCGGTTGGATTTATCAGTATGCTTTGGTCGATAAATCCGGTACCCAGGATATTTCTCAGCTACGTGCGTTGCAGGACTGGTTTCTTAAATTCGAGTTGAAAACCGTCGCCAATGTGGCAGAGGTCGCCACGGTTGGCGGCATGGTTAAGCAATATCAGGTGGTGGTCGATCCTGACAAATTAGCCAGTTATCGCATACCGCTGTCCCGCGTTATTGAAGCAATTAATAATGGCAACCAAGAGACCGGCGGTGCGGTGCTGGAGATGGGTGAAGCAGAATATATGGTGCGCGCTTCAGGCTATTTACAAAGCCTAGAAGATTTTCAATCCATTCCTTTACGCACCACTGATGACGGTATATCAGTCACGTTGGGCGATGTCGCCCATATTCAAATCGGCCCTGAAATCCGTCGGGCTATCAGCGAACTCAACGGTGTCGGTGAAGCAGTGGGTGGCGTCATTGTCATGCGCTCTGGCAAAAATGCACTGACTACCATTGCTGCTGTGAAAGACAAACTTAAGACGTTGCAAAAAAGTTTGCCCGAGGGCGTGGAGATCGTGCCGGTTTATGATCGCTCTGGCCTGATAGAACGCGCTGTCGATAATCTCAGTGAAAAGCTGATTGAAGAATTTATTGTTGTGGCATTGGTGTGTCTTCTTTTTCTGTTCCATTTACGTTCAGCCTTGGTGGCTATTGTGTCGCTGCCGCTGGGGATATTGATGGCTTTTATTGTCATGCAGTGGCAGGGGATCAATGCCAATATCATGTCACTGGGCGGTATCGCTATTGCAGTCGGTGCCATGGTCGATGCCGCGGTGGTAATGATTGAAAATGCCCATAAACATCTGGAACGCTGGTATGAAAAACATCCTGGATCAAAACTTGAAGGCGAAAGTCGCTGGAAGGTCATCGGTGACTCTGCCGTCGAGGTAGGACCGGCGCTGTTTTTCTCATTGTTGATTATTACGCTGTCTTTTATCCCTATTTTCACTTTGGAAGCCCAGGAAGGCCGGCTATTCTCACCGCTTGCATTTACCAAGACTTATGCGATGGCTGCAGCAGCCGGCCTTGCGGTAACGCTCATTCCGGTATTAATGGGCTACCTTATTCGGGGCAAAATTCCAACAGAAAACGCTAATCCGCTGAACCGCTTTTTAATTGCTATTTATCGACCTGTTTTGGCAGGTGTACTGAGGTTTCCCAAAACTACCTTAGTGGCCGCCAGCGTCTTGTTACTGACCAGTTTATGGCCGTTGCAACATATTGGCAGCGAGTTTATGCCACCGTTGGATGAAGGCGATCTGCTTTATATGCCCAGCGCTTTACCCAGTTTGTCTGCCGGAAAAATAGCGGAGTTATTGCAACAAACAAATCGGATGATTAAAAGTGTACCGGAGGTAAAAACCGTCTACGGCAAAGCCGGACGCGCAGATACCGCAACCGATCCGGCGCCACTGGTGATGTTTGAGACCACGATTCAGTTCAAACCTCGTGACGAGTGGCGGCCAGGCATGACCAAAGAAAAATTAATCGCTGAATTGGACAGGACAGTGAAAGTGCCCGGCCTGACCAATATCTGGGTACCACCAATCCGTAACCGGCTTGACATGCTGGCCACCGGTATCAAAAGCCCGGTGGGTGTCAAAGTATTGGGGCAAGATTTAGATGTCATTGATGACATCGCCGGTGATATTGAAAAAGTGCTTAAAGACGTGCCCGGCGTCACCAGTGTTTTTGCTGAGCGCCTGACAGGTGGCCGTTATGTCGATGTTGATATTAAACGTGGTGCTGCAGCCCGATATGGCCTTAATATTAGTGATGTACAGTTGATTATCAGCTCGGCGGTAGGTGGCATGAATGTTGGCGAAACAGTCGAGGGACTGCAACGCTTTCCCATAAATGTTCGTTACCCCAGAGAAATTCGGGATTCACTGACCGCATTACGGACATTGCCCATCGTGACAATTCGCGGCCAGCAACTGTTACTGTCAGATGTTGCGAACATCAGCATCAGTGATGGGCCACCCATGGTGCGCAGTGAAAACGCGCGCTTAGCGGGATTTGTCTATGTTGATATTCGGGATCGCGATTTGGGCTCGGCGGTAGCTGATATGCAACAAACCGTCGCCGAGAATGTTGATCTGCCAACCGGTTATTCAATCACCTGGTCCGGGCAATTTGAATATCTTGAGCGTGCCACTGCCAAGCTCAAGCTGGTAGTACCTTTCACATTGCTTATCATCTTTGTGTTATTTTATCTTACTTTTAAAAATTTCGGCGAAGCATTGCTGCTGATGGCGACCTTGCCTTTTTCATTAGTCGGTGGCATCTGGCTGCTCTATCTGTTGGGACATAACTTGTCAGTGGCGAGTGTTGTCGGCTTTATTGCTTTAGCCGGGGTAGCAGCCGAATTCGGCGTCATTATGCTGCTCTATCTGAAGCAAGCCTGGCAAAAACGACTGGATCAACAAAAAGGCACAGAAGCGGATCTGCTGGATGCTATAAGTGAAGGCGCCGTGCTCAGGGTCAGACCCAAAGCCATGACGGCGACCGTTATCCTTGCGGGGCTGTTGCCGATTATGTTTGGTAGTGGTACCGGCAGTGAAGTAATGCAACGTATTGCCGCACCCATGGTAGGCGGCATGGTGACAGCACCACTGCTATCAATGCTGGTGATTCCGGTGATCTATCGACTGATTCGTAAACCGAACACAGCGCGACCAGCGAAAACATCATAATCAAAAAGACTGGGGCGTTAATAATTTTCTCATGCCGCGAAGGTCTACCAAAAGCAGACTTTAGAATTTATGGGGTGACGTTCGTTGCTTATTTGCACCGCTCTGATTGCTACATGTACATCTTAACTGACATAGATCATTGTTTTACTTTACCATTATGATCATTATGTATCTTGAGACAGGTAAAAAAGTGAGAAACAAAAAATGAAACTCAATAGCTCAAAATTCGCTCTAGCAGCCACCTTAACGACTGCCATTGTTTGGATTATCTGTAGCTTATTA
>JAVVFF010000005.1:0-33919 GCA_032250995.1 Methylophaga sp.
GCCACTGCCAGTTGGCTGGCAAAACAGTATTCTGACGCTTTGCTGATTGATATCGGCAGTACCACCACCGATATTATTACGATAAGTCACGGCCAGCCCCAATTACAGGCCTTTGATGATCAGGGCCGGCTGCAAAGTGGCGAGTTGGTTTACAGTGGTGTGATTCGGACCCCGCTCATGGCACTGGCGCAGCAAATCACGTTTGCCGGTGAATCTCAACAAGTCGCCAATGAAGTATTTGCCACCACTGCCGATATCTGGCGTTTACTGGATAAATTGCCCGAAAATATCAGCGATCGCAGTGCTGACGGGCAAAGCTGGCAAGCAGCTAACTGTCGGCAAAGATTGGCACGGATGGTCGGCAGTGATGCCGAAAATTATCCCGCCAGTGACTGGCAGCAATTGGCCCAGTGGTATGGCCATCAGCAAACCAAGCAAATAGTTGACCGTTGCCAGCAGGTCATTAACAGCCAAAAATCACTCAGCCCACAAGCGCCGGTAATGGGTGCCGGTATAGGCCGTTTTCTGGCCGCCAGCATTGCCCCAAAATTAGCCCGGCCTTATCTTGATCTGGCTGATTTAACAATAAGTGAACAGGCAAGCATTGCCGCACCGGCCAGCGCACTGGCGCTTCTTGGCTGGCAACAGTTCACGTAAAATACCCTGATGACTCATCCAACGCTGCGCTGCACCGAATTACCCTATCTGCCGGATAGTGCCGCCTATTTCGAGCAAATCCGTGATTTGCCGTGGCCGGTTATGCTCGATAGTGCGGGCCTGACAGAGCACAGTAGTCGTTTTGATATTATCAGTGCCGATCCGTTTATCAGCTTACAAACTGAAGGTCAGCACACCGAAATTTGCTTTCGTGATGCCAGCACGCAAAACAGCAGCGATGACCCGTTTGCGTTACTGCAAAGCCAACTGGCCCGGTTTCCTGCTGTCTCTGGTGATTTACCTTTCACCGGTGGTGCGATTGGTTATTTTGCCTATGATTTGGGCCGGCGGATTGAATCGTTGCCAGCACTTGCAACAAACGCCGAGCAATTACCGGAAATGGCAGTCGGTATTTATGACTGGGTTTTGCTGATTGACCATCAAGCACAACGTTGTCAGTTGCTGAGCCATGATTTTGATCCGCATACCCAGAAAATCTGGCCGGAGCTGATTCACCGTTTTCAGCAACTTAAGCCGCTCAAAACACAGTTCAAAGTACAGGGCGAGCTGCAATGTAATCTCGATAATGCATCATATACCAAGGCCTTCCAGCGGATACAGCACTATATTCGTGAAGGTGATTGTTATCAGGTCAACCTTGCCAAACGTTTTGAAATTAACGCCGAAGGTGATCCCTGGATAGCCTACCGGCAGCTGCGAACACATAATGCCGCACCGTTTTCAGCATTTCTGGATACCCCCAAAGCCAGCATTCTCAGCTCGTCACCAGAGCGTTTATTATCTGTATGTGATGGTCGCATTGAAACCAAACCCATCAAAGGCACCCGGCCACGGGATTTAATCAATGCTGCGCAGGATGCCCAAAATGCGGTTGACCTGCAAAACAGCCTGAAAGATCGCGCCGAAAATCTGATGATCGTCGATCTGCTGCGTAATGATCTGGGCAAAGTCTGTGTGCCCGGCAGTATTCGGGTACCCAAAGTTTTTGCGCTGGAATCGTTCGCCACCGTGCACCACTTGGTCAGCACTGTTACCGGTGAATTGGCCCCTGAACAAAGCGCAGTATCCCTGCTACGAGCTTGCTTTCCCGGTGGCTCGATCACCGGCGCGCCGAAGTTACGCGCCATGCAGATCATCGAAGAATTAGAACCACACCGGCGTGGTGTCTACTGCGGCAGCATTGCCTATATCGGCTTTGACGGCAATATGGATAGCAATATCACCATTCGCACCCTGGTATTTAATCAAAACAAACTGCGCTTCTGGGCCGGCGGCGGCATTGTTGCCGATTCTGAGTGCGCCGCCGAACATCAGGAAGTGCTTGATAAAGCCGCTGCCATGTTGGATTTGATTGAGCGGCTGCGTCAATGCTGACCGTTATCAAACTGGGCGGTAGTTTTTATCACAGTTCACAGTTAACGGATTGCTTACAAACGATTATTCAATTTTCCGAAAACCATCCCGTGGTGTTGGTCGCAGGTGGCGGCCCTTTTGCCGATTTAGTGCGCCAGGCGCAGTTAGTCCACCCGTTTTCAGATAAAACTGCCCACCAAATGGCTATCAATGGGATGCGCCAGTTTGCGTTGCTGTTGCTGGATTTGTTGCCCGATGCGCTTATTTTTGAGCCGCTAAATATGCCGCTGCCAAACACCGGGCTGGCGGTATGGCTCCCTGATGATCGCCAAATGATGACTGCCGATTTACCACAAAACTGGCAGGTCTCTGCCGATAGTCTGGCTTTATGGCTGGCACAGCAGCTTCATGCTGACGAATTGATTCTGATTAAAAGCGGTGCTTTCGACACCCCGCAAATAAAGGCCTTAGCTGACATTGGTGTTTTGGACGCACATTTTGCTAAACAATACCAACAACAGCCTTTACCGTGCAGCATTGTTCAACGGACTGATGTCGCCGGCTGGCTATCGCGGCGAATGTTGTTGACATGACATCTTTGCAGGCAAGTTTTGAGCAGTCACTGGCAAATTTAGGACTGCAACTTAATCCATCCAGTCTGGCGCTATGTAAAACATTAATCGTTGAAGCCAGCCAACAACAAGCCTCGGATCAGGCCGCGCATATGGGGGGGCAATTGTATCCAGCAGCCATAGCCGGACAGTTTTTGGCTACCTTGCATCAGGGCAATCTATTATCGGCTGAGTTGTATCCTGAATTACAAAACGCTGAAACAATGATGATTGCTGAAATGGCAGCGCAGTTTCATTTCCCTTTAGGTCATTTTACCGCCGGTGGCAGTGTCGGTAATCTGGAAGCGCTGTGGTTAGCCAAACAACGTTATCCCAAACGCACGCAGGTCTACGCCAGTGAAAACTGTCATTATTCTGTTGCCAAAGCCTGTGCTGTATTGGATCTACAGCTGTTGTTATTACCCACTGATGATCAGCACCAGTTAGATCTCATGGCTTTAAAAAATGCCTGCCAACAACAGCCACCGCTGGCAATTGTGGTTACCGCCGGCACCACAGGCAGCGGCCATCTTGATCCGTTAACGGCAGTGACACATTTGGCCGAACTTTATCAAAGTTGGCTGCATATTGATGCCGCCTGGGGTGGTTTTTTGGCCATGCTGGGTGATAAAACGCTATTGAAAGCCGCTGCACAGGCTGACTCATTATGTTTTGACCCGCATAAGTCATTGGGCCAGCCCCGACCTTGCGGTTTGTTATTTTATCGTCAGCCTATGGCGAGGATTGTCGGTTCAGCCGATTATTTAGCTAACCAACCTGACCATCGGATTATTGGTTCGCACGGGGCAGAGAGCTTTTTGTCGCTGTGGCTGACATGGCAACATCATGGCTGGCCAACCTTACAAACAGATCTGGCAGGCAAGCTGACCGAGTCAAGAAAAATGGCGGATTTACTGGTTGGGAAAGTTGCCAGTTTGCAATTGTCTGACAGTGGCATTGTTTGTTTTCAGCACCCGGCTGATTTACAGCCTTTACAGGATGCCGGCGTGTTATCTAAAACCCGCTTAAAACAGCAGGATTATTACCGGCTGGTGTTTGCTGACAAGGCTTGTCAGGCCGATGCCGTTTTTACGCGTCTGGCGCCTTTTCTTTAATTTGCGTTTGCACACTGTCAAAGCGGCGTAACCAGGTTGAAACGCCGCTGAGCGGCTCGGGCCATTGGCGACTGGCATTCAGCGCCGCGCTTTTACTGTCATAAACACCATAGATCAACGCATACCAGACTTTATTATTGCGCATGCTGGCAAATACGGCGACATCACCGGCCAGCGCATATTTTTCAATAAATTCGTTAATTTCTACACGCTCCCAAGAGCCTATCATCTGGAAGGTATAAGCTGATTTAGCCTGTTGCTGGATCCAGTCTGCACCGCGAACCGGGGGAGGACTGCTTTGCGAATTTTCGCTGACCGTACTGTTTAGTTCGATGACTGTTGATGCTGCGTTATCAGCAGCTGGTTTATCGACCATCGTATTATTGGCTGGCATTTCAGCAAGTGGCGTAAATGCCGGAATTACTGGCTCTGGCTTTTCTTCAGTTGGCTGCGCAGCGGCTTCTGCGGTTTTCGTTTCTGTTAGCGTTTGTTCTGCTTGGGGCAGTTGCTCAGCATCGGCAATTTGTTCGGCCTCCAGTTCTTCAAGCAGTTCAATCAGGTTTTGTTTTTCGGCTTGCGCATTGCTGGTAACTGTCTGGTCTTCAACCACTACCATCGGCAGCTCAGGTTCTGCCGGCACGTCAGTGATAGTTTCACTGCCATCATCCCGATTCTGGTTCAGCCAGTCATTAATGTTTTGTTGAAAAATCAGGATTAACGCCAGCGCCGCCACCACCGGCAATACCGGTAGCCAGCGGAACCAGCTAGGCATACGCCACGACGGCAGATTGGGCAATTGCCAGCTTCTGTTAACACCCAGTAAGCTCTGATGTGCCTGGTGATTAATTTCGGCCGGAATGCCTTTGCTGCGCCGCTGAATGCGCTGCAGTTGTTTATCGGTAAACGGCAAATCATCCTGCCAGCCGGCAGCCTGTAACCGTTGCTGTAAATAACCCATAACTTCGTCTTCAGCCAGCGGCAGCAAATCCAGATCCTGAAAGCGTTCATTACGCAGGTTTTGTAATGCTGACGCTTTGCTGCTGGTGACCACCGCGCGAAGTAAATACTGACCTTCATGCTGCCAGTGCAACCAGGTCGCCAATTGTTGTTGGACACTGTTATCGAGTTGCTCGGCGTCATCAATCAGCAATACCGGTGTTATCTGTATTTGCAGCAATTGCTGTAAACGCTGACGCAGTAGCTGTTGTTGATCGCCGCCTAACTGACTATCACCGGTGGCACCAAAAGCCTTTAAACAATTCTGGGTGATCTGCGACAGGTTAGTGTTGTCGCTGGCATGCACCAAACTAAATCGTAAATCTTCGCCGCCGCGCTGTTGCAAAGCCATTAATAACATCGACTTGCCATAACCTTCCGGCGCAGTGAGCACACTGATTTGGCTGCTGCTTCGCAGTAAATGCAGAATTAAATTCAGCCGCTGGCTGCTTTGCCGGCCGGCAAAAAAAGCGCCGGGCAAATTCTGCCGGCTGAAAGGATTGCTATGCAGCGCGAGACGGTCGAGATAGGCAGGTTCCGCAGAGGCGTGCATTTCCGTCATATCAGCAGAAAGCCTTCAATGTTGCCGCCAATTCCGCCGGCGCATAATCATCACTGATAACGGCCTGACCAATAGCTTTTAGCAAAATCAACCGAATGGCACCTTCCTGGACTTTTTTATCCACCGCCATTAAATCCATAAACCGCTCAGCGGTCATTTCAGTCGGTACTTTAACCGGTAAACCCGCCGCTACAAATACGGCCTTAATCCGCTCTACTGTTGTCCTATTCAGCCAGCCGAGACGCGCCGACAAATCGGCTGCCATCATCATGCCAATGGCGATTGCTTCACCATGTAACACTTCACCATAACCACAGCCGGTTTCGATGGCATGACCAAAAGTATGGCCCAGATTTAATAATGCCCGAACGCCCTGTTCGCGCTCATCGGCTGCAACAATATCGGCTTTATCCTGACAAGAAAGTGCTATTGCCTGCGCCAATAATGCCGGCCGTCTGGCAACTAATCCGGCCATATTGGCTTCCAGCCAGTTAAAAAACTCAGCGTCATTAATTAAGCCGTATTTAATTACTTCAGCAAGGCCGGCCGCGAATTGGCGATCATCCAGCGTCGTTAACGTGCTGGTATCGGCAAATACCGCTTGTGGTTGATAAAAAGCGCCAATCATATTTTTACCCAGCGGATGATTAACTGCTGTTTTACCACCGACCGACGAATCGACTTGCGATAATAACGTTGTTGGCACCTGAATAAACGGCACACCGCGCAGATAACAAGCCGCTGCAAAACCGGCCATATCACCAATCACACCGCCACCCAGAGCAATAATCGTTGTCTGCCGTGACATTCTGGCCTGCAGTAGGCCATCAAAAATACGTTGCATGATTTCCAGCGTTTTAAATTGCTCGCCATCCGGCAAAATAACGGTCTCCAAACGATAAGCTGCTAAAGCAGATTTCACCTGGTCCAGATACAGCGGTGCCACAGTTTCATTACTGACAATCAGTACTTCCTTGCCTTTGATATGGGCAGTAAATAAGGCTGGTTCGGACAATAGCTGTTCACCAATATAAATCGGGTAACTGCGTTCGCCAAGGGCAACGTGCAAAATTTTCATCATGTTGTCTTATCTTTTTCCATTTGTTCCAATTGCCGGATAACCTCATTGACCGTCCGCTGGACTGACTGCTCGCCAGTGGCAACGATAATGTCGGCAATTTCCCGATACAGTGGATCTCGCTGCGCCATGAGTTGTTTGATTTGTTGACGTTTATCGCCGGTTTGTAACAATGGCCGGCTTTTATCGCGGGCCATACGCCGGTAAAGCTGTTCCGGTTTAGCGGCAAGGTATACGACTGTGCCACGATCTGCTAAAACTTGCCGGTTAGTCTCTACCAGCACCGCGCCACCACCCGTTGCCACCACCACATTATCTTGACCGCTCAACTCGTCGATCATTTTTTGTTCACGCTCCCGAAAACCAGCCTCACCTTCCATTTCAAAGATCCAGGATATCGACACGCCGGTACGATCTTCGATCTCGCGATCACTGTCCCAAAACCGGCGGCGCAGTTTTTTTGCCAGTTGCCGGCCGATAGTTGATTTGCCTGCGCCCATCGGGCCAACTAGAAATATATTACCTGAAATCACCACCTGCTGAATTTCCCAGACTTAAATGACAAAAAAGCCGGACCTCCTCAGGCCCGGCTTGCTATTTTAGCGCAGTTATTAGGCCAGAAGCCTGTTGAGCCCTTTAAGCCTTTAGTACTGCATACCTTCTTTAACGATTTTTGGTGTTACGAAGACCAACAACTCACGCTGCCGGTCTTCATTAAAGGTGTTTCTGAATAAAACACCTACATAAGGCAGGTCGCCAAAGAAGGGGACGCGCTGTACTCCAGAGGTTTTGGTTTGTTCATAAATCCCCCCCAGTACGACGGTTTCGCCATTATCTACCAGTACCTGCGTTTTGACGCTACGGGTGTCAATACTCGGTACGCCTAAGAAGATTTCACCGACCTCATCTTTATTAACTTCAAGATCCATAACGATCCTGTCATCGGGTGTGATCTGCGGCGTCACATCCAGTTTGAGCACGGCATCTTTGAAAGAAACTGAGGTGGCACCACTGGATGACGCTTCCTGAAAAGGAATTTCGGTACCTTGTTCGATGGTCGCTTGTTTCTGATTAGAGGTGATGACCCGTGGACTGGAAATGACTTCACCGCGCCCTTCTTCCTGCATCGCGGACAGCTCTAACTCCAAAATCATCCCCATTGGCAGCTTGGCCAATGCAAGCGCAATATTACCAGCAGGATTATTAACCGGCAGGTTAACATTCAATCCTTCACCACCAAGATTACGTTCTCCCGTTGGCGGCGTAACCAGATTTGGATTACTGTTACCCTCAGTGACAGAAAGATCTTCTAGATTTCCGGAAGTCCCTGCACCCAACGTCCGACTGCGGGCTGAAGCACCAAAGCGGACACCCAGTTCTTTACTAAAATCATTATTGGCAATAACAATCCGTGACTCAATCAGCACCTGACGAACCGGAATATCCAATTGCTCAATCAACTTTTGAATGGCCAGTAATTGATCAGCGGTATCCCGAAGTAATAATGAATTGGTGCGGGCATCCACGACGACACTGCCCCGTTCTGACAGAAAACCACCTTGACCATCAACAGAGTCACCCTGCGTACTAGTTAAAATGGCAGCTAATTCATCTGCTTTGGCAAAGTTAACCTCGATAATTTCAGAATACAGTGGTTGCAATTCAACCAGCTGTTTTTTGGCTTCCAGTTCCTGCTTTTCACGGGCGGCAATCTCGGCAGCCGGTGCAATCAGCATGACGTTGCCATTTTGGCGCATCGCCAGGCCTTTGGTCTTCAGGATAATATCCAGCGCCTGATCCCAGGGCACATTTTTCAAACGTAAGGTCAGGTTGCCGGTCACAGTGTCACTGGTCACCAGATTCATACCATTAAAATCGGCCAGTAACTGCAAAACTGCCCGCACTTCAATATTTTGAAAATTCAGCGATAATTTCTCACCCGAGTAGCCGGTTTGTTCACCATCACGGGCCGCCTGTGACTGGGTATCACGTGCTTTAACCTCGACCACCAGTTGATTATCTGACTGATAAGCCAGATGTTCAAAATCACGATTAGTAGTCAGCGTCAGGGTAGTGCCATCACGGCCCTGTTCAGCATCAATCAACGAAACCGGTGTGGCAAAATCAACCACATCCAGACGACGGTGTAATTTATCGGGCAGGCTGACACCGGGAATTTCGACCACGACAGTGTCACGTTCTTGATGAACATCAACAGCTGCGCCAGCGGTCGACATATCGATAATAACCCGGGCTTCACCTGCTTCACCCCGACGGAAATCAATATTGGTCACCTGATTACCCGTCATGGCAACGGCACTGTCGCGGGCTTTGCTGGACGTCATTTGCGGTGCATTACCATTCAAGGTGATTTTGACGATATTACCGCTGGTATTAATTTCATAAGGGATTTTTCGCAGCAGATTAATCACCATACGGGTACGGTCACCGGCTTCTACAGTGGCGATACTGCGGGTTTCTCCGCTGTTAATTTGCTGGGTGCGTTCACTGAGTTTGTTTTTAACACCATTAAAATCAAGCACGATGCGCGCCGGCTCGTCAGTGGCAAAGTTTTCCGGGGCAGCCACTGCTTCTGAGAAAGTCAGCGTAACCTGTGCTTTATCTCCCGGTAAGGTGGTGAAATCAACATCTTGCAAATCAGCTGCTTGTGCAACCGTTGCGGTTAGCCACATCGTCAGTAATAAGCCGATACCGCCAAAGCGGAGACATTTATCACTATTCCGGAAAAGCCGGTGCTCCATGAGCTGCTGTCTGTCCATTGTCATTACGTCTCTGCTAGTCATGTCGAAATGGCCTTTAGTTGATCTCTACCACGGAAAGAGATGTTTCACGTTCAATGTAACCGTTGCCCTCCGGCACAATCTCTTTCAGTATTAATTCGCTGTCATTTATGGCCAGAATCTGACCATAATTACTACCCATATGGTTACCGACACTGACTTTATGAATCACACCATCCGGTGCACGAATCAACGCCCATATGCTGTCTTGTTGCAGCGTGCCAACAAACTGTAAATCGGACAATTGAAAAAACTCCAAAGCTTCTTTACGACGATTGGTATCGGGATTAATGCCATTGCTAGCTGTGGCATCAGGTGCTTGTTCGGGTATATCAATTACTGTCGGTACAAATGGATCCCTGAGATCAGCAGCCGCATATTCAAATTTTTGATAGGGTTTCATCACCGGGATTGGCGGAATATCCGGTTGCGCCTGGGCTTTAACCTTGGCCACATAAGCCGGTAAATCTTCTTTTTCGGGCTGACAGCCGCTGGTCAGCAACACGCTGAACATTATCAGCATTAAGCCGAAAGGCCGGAAAACATTGCGATTCATGGCTGGCCCCATCATTGATCTTGCTCATCAAAATAACGATAAGTCTTGGCCGTCACATCCATGGTCATCATGCCATTATCTTTATTTAACGGCCCCATTTTGAAATTGTGCAGGGTAACAATCCTCGGCAGTGCGGCAACACCACTGACAAACTCACCAAACTGATGAAATTTGCCGGTCAGGCGCATGGTGATTGGCAATTCTGCATAGAAATCCACCGGCCGCTCGGCTTCCGGTTTGAATAACTCAAATTCCAGCCCGTTTATCAATCCGGTCCGGGAAATATCCACCAACAAGTCTGCGACTTCATTTTTGCGCGGTAGCTGCTGTAACATCCCTGAAAACACCACTTCCATCTCTTTCATCTGTTCTTTATAAGCGTCCAGATTGACCGCTTTGGCTTGCTTGGTTTCAAAACTTTGCCGCAATTCCAGCTCTTTTTGCTCCAGGGTTGCCAGCTCAGTGCGTTTGTCTTTAATGATGAAATAATAACCAGCGCCCCAGACCACCAAACAAATCAAAATGATGGCAATGATTTTAATCGGCAGTGGCCATTCACCACTTTCATTAAAGTCCAGATCGGATAACGAGGATAATTCCATTATTCTGTCCCCTCATCTTTTACCGGTTTGCTTTCATCAACATCCAGGGTAAATTTACGGATGGCGTCATCGCGGTTGGATGTCCGCTCCACGACGCGTAATTTAGATTCATTAAATTCTTTATCGGCGTCTAATTGGCGCATCAGCACCGACACACGGGCATTACTCTGCGCAACACCCTGTAAGGTCAATACATCACCCTGCCGGTTAACCGTTTCCAGATGAATGCCTTCGGGCACCGTGCGCACCAGAGAGTCCAATACCTGAACGACCTTCGGCCGGCTTCTCTGTAATTCCTGAATCACCTGCATACGCGCCACCAACTTCTCACGCGCTTTTTCCAGATCCTGAATTTCTTTGATGATCTTGTCGAGCTTGGTGATTTCTTGCTGTAAATAAGCATTCCGACTGTTTTGTTGTTCTATCAGTCCATTGGCAAAGGAAGTGGCAAAATACAACACCGCCAGCGCAAACAGCAGTCCGGCCACCAAAGCCACATAAAAATGTTGTTGTCGATTCTGACGGCGGGCTTCACGCCATGGCAGTAAGTTGATGTGTGCCATCAGTCAAAGCTCCTCATGGCCAGTCCACAGGCAATCAACATCGATGGCGCATCATTGCTCAGGGCCTGCACTTTGATACGTGGTGCAATAATCATATCGGCAAACGGATTGGCAACCGACGTTGAGGTGCCGGTCTCTGCTTCTATCATGGCATCAACGCCTTTTATCGAAGCGCAGCCGCCGGCTAGGATAATATGATCAATAGATTGATACTGGCTCGATGCCGAAAAGAAAAACTGCAGCGCCCGGGTGACCGTCATGGTCATCGAGCGTTTAAATGGCTCTAATACTTTAGATGAATAATCATCCGGCAAACTGGCCGGATCTTTTTTAGCGCGACCGGCTTCCTGATAGGACATACCGTAATGCCGCTCAATATCCTCAGTGAGCATGCGACCACCGAAAGTTTGCTCACGGGTGAAAACAATTTTGCCATCCACCAGCACGTGTAATGTTGTTACTGTCGCGCCAACATCAGCAACAACAACTGTTAACCCCTGACCATGATGTGGTAATTGTTCGGCAATCAGCGAAAAGGCATTTTCCATTGTGTATGCTTCGACATCCACCAGTTTCGGTTTCAAACCGGCTTTTTCGATGACTTCGGTACGGGCATCCACATTTTCGCGACGCGACGCGGCCAGCAACACATCGACTGCTTCAGCATCAACGGCAGACGTACCCAGCACTTCAAAATCGAGTCGCACTTCTTCCAGTGGATAGGGAATATAATTTTCGGCCTCGAGCATGACGTTTTCTTCAAGCTCGCGTTCAGATAACGAGGCTGGGAATGATACTGTCTTGGTAATTGCGGCATTGGCAGAAACGGCAACGGCAGCTTCCTTTGCCTTGGAATTTGAACGTTTCAGCGCACGTTTAATCGCGCCGGCCACTTCATCACCATTTTCAATTCGGCCTTCGACTACCGCGTTGACTGGCAATGGCTCAACCGCATAAGACTCAACCAAAAAGCGTTCACCCTTTTTGTGCAGCTCCAGTATTTTTACCACTGATGAGCTGATATCTATCCCTAGCAGTGGGGAGTTTTTCCGTCCAAACATGACTCGCCTCGATTCTGGTCGAACCTATTCAAAAGCATCACTTACATGTGTTAGTTAAAGTAGTTTATTAACAATTGTCAAGATGTCAACAAAAAATGTTCTTTAACTTGTCCTAGTCCTGTGCACTGGTTTTATATTTTGCTTTATATATACTCTAGTAACACTTTTTTTGCGATCCTGAATTAACCCTATGCCGAGATTTTTTTTCCGTCTGTTAAGCGTGCTGTTTACCTTATTTTTTGTCGGTGTCGTCAGTATCGCTGTTATTTACTTTTTATTAGCCCCTAAATTACCTGATGCTGAGGAACTTAGAAAGGTGCAGTTGCAGATTCCAATGCGAATTTATAGCGACGAAGGCCTAATGATGGCAGAATTTGGCGAAAAACGACGTATTCCTGCTAAATTTGAGTCAATTCCCCCAAAATTGATCGATGCTTTTCTGGCTGCCGAAGATGATCGCTTTTTTGCACATCCCGGCGTCGATTATCAGGGCCTTATCCGTGCTGCATACTCTTTAGCAGTCACTGGTGAAAAAACCCAGGGCGGCAGTACCATCACGATGCAGGTGGCCAGAAACTTTTTCCTGAGCAGTGAAAAAACCTATTTACGTAAACTCAATGAAATCATTCTGGCGCTGGAAATTGAACAAACCCTGTCCAAAGAAGAAATTCTGGCGCTTTATTTGAATAAGATTTATCTGGGCAGCCGGGCTTATGGTGTGGGTGCCGCTGCTGAAGTCTACTATGGCAAAACGCTGGATCAAATGACTTTGGCCGAAATGGCCATGATCGCCGGCTTGCCCAAAGCGCCATCCGCTTCTAATCCTATTGCCAATCCCGAGCGGGCCTTACAACGGCGAAATTATGTACTGAGTCGTATGCTGGATGTCGGTTATATTGACAAACAGCAATATGATATCGCCATCAATGAGCCGTTAACTGCCCGTTACCACAGTCGGGATATTGAAGTGTATGCCCCTTATGTGGCCGAAATGGTGCGCACCAGTCTGATTGAAGAATATGGTGAGAACTTATATACCGACGGCATTAAAGTTTATACCACCATTAATTCCGCGCATCAGCAAGCCGCTACCAAGGCATTACAAAATGCGCTACTGGCCTATGATCGCCGCCATGGTTATCGCGGCGCTATCGACAAGATTGAATTTACCAGCACGCCGGATGCCGAAAAAGCTGAACAATTACTGGATACCTTTCAGTCCGTCGGCGTGCTGCACGCAGCATTGGTGCTGGCAACAGATAATGATGCGGCTGAGGCCAGTGTTTATATCCGTCGTCTTGGTGAAATCAACCTGCCGTTTTCGGCAGTATCTTGGGCGCAACCCAAACTGAGCACCAATAGCCTTGGCAAAAAACCACAGAAAATCACTGATGTATTGGCCAAGGGTGATGTGGTCTATTTACGTCAGGATGACGAACAAAACTGGCAATTAGCGCAGATCCCAGAAGTAGAAGGCGCTCTGGTAGCCTTGTCGCCACATGATGGCGCTGTGACCGCCTTACAGGGTGGCTTTGATTTCTTCCATAATAAATTTAACCGGGCACTGCAATCGAAACGCCAACCAGGTTCCGGTTTTAAACCGTTTATATACTCTGCTGCACTAGAAAAAGGCTATAGCACCGCAAGCATAATTAATGATGCGCCGGTCGTATTTGACGATGTGGGTCTGGAAAATGTCTGGCGCCCTGAGAATTACAGCGGTCAGTTTTATGGCCCGACCCGGCTGCGCGAGGCGTTAACGCACTCGCGTAATCTGGTATCAATTCGGTTGATGCGCGATATCGGCATCAACTATGTGGTTGATTATGCACAACGTTTTGGCTTTCAAGCGGATCAATTACCGAATAATTTATCACTGGCTTTGGGCAGTGGCAGTGCTGCGCCCATAGATATGGCAACAGCCTATGCTGCCTTTGCTAATGGCGGCCACCGCGTTGAGCCCTATGTCATCAAACGAATTGAAGATGCTGACGGCAATATCGTCAGGCAAGCAGAGCCGTACACAGTTTGTGAAACCTGCATTGCGCCGCTGGACAAATCCGCCAAAATTGATGCTGATACGGAGCAAGCTTTGGCCAGTCCCCGGATGGACTTTAAGCCCGCAGAACGGATCATTACCGCACAAAATGCCTATTTAATGAACAGTATGCTGCGTGATGTAGTGCGTTTTGGCACCGGCCGTCAGGCATTGAGTCTGGGTCGCAATGATTTGGCGGGTAAAACCGGCACCACCAATGATCAGGTGGATGCTTGGTTTAATGGCTACAATCCAGAATTAGTTGCCATCAGTTGGGTCGGCTTTGATAATCCGCGTAATCTCGGCCGTTATGAAACCGGCGGCCGCGCCGCTTTGCCGATGTGGATGGATTTTATGCGCGAAGCGTTGCGCAATGTGCCGGAAAAGGAATTTATTCCACCGGTCGATATGGTTACCGTCAGAATTAATCCCGAAACCGGCTTATTGGCACGATCTGACAGTGAAGGCGCGATTCTGGAAACCTTCCGTGCCGATGAAGTACCGGCAGCCGGTCGTTCACAAGCCTACGGTGGCAACAGCTCTGGTGAGGATGACTCGTTAATCGATTTATTCTGATTAACGTACCCGCTTCGCCAACTGACCAGCCTGCAGTTGCTGATTCGGATAATCACCATTCAGTAATTGCAGCTGCTGCAGCGGACTATTACTGATGCGGGAATTTTGCGCCCATTGGCTATAACTATCCGAGGCTGATACCCGCACCACTTCAAGTCGCTTGGCTTGCGCAAGCTGCCGCTCATCATCACGCAAAGCATGCAGACTCGACGCTGTCGCCAAAAAGCTTTGATCAAACTGAGCAAAGTCGCCGTTATTCTTCGCACCACCAATAAAGATAAATGCCTGATCACGCAGATAAATCACTGCAATACGCAGTAATTTACCCTCTTGTTCAGTAATACCGGTATAACCTTCCAACCCATTGGTATTGAAGCTGCGGCCATCACGCAGATTGTTCACTTTCATCCGGTCACGAATAAACTCGGCCGGGGTTTGTTTGCGGTTTAAATCACTGGCGCCCATTTCGATAAATGCTAAACCCTGTGGCGCAACGGCTTGCAAACTGCCGGGATTATTCTGGATATGCCAGTCCTGCGGAAATTGCAGCGCAAATTGCATTTCGGCATGATAAAAATCGCGGCCCGAACGAATCCCCTGCTGTTCACTGTCACCGAACACCATGCCATCGATCCGCGCCATATAGGCTTCTTCACCGACTTCACCACCAGTGGTCGATAAATATTGATCTGCCGCTTTCACCACTTCCTGCAGTCGGGTGTCATTATCCGGATGACTGGAAAAAACGCCGTGATACCCCTGATAATCCTGACCTTTCTTTTTGGCTTCAGCTTCAGCAAACACCGATTGATCTTTCAGCACACCGATAACTTCAATCATGGCCTGTGGATCGTAGCCGCTTTTCGCCAGATATTCGGCGCCGAGACGATCTGATTCCAGCTCATGCTCACGACCATAACCACTGAGCAGGGCGCCGCCGAGCATATTAAATACATTTTGAGCACCGGCATTACGCAACCCCGGCAAAAATAATGAACCAAGCGTATAACCGAGACTGGCAGCTTGCGCGGCGCTTTGTTGGCGCACACCATGGCGCGCCGTGACATGACCGATTTCATGGCCTAAAACAGCAGCCAATTCGGCCTCTGAATTAAGGTATGCCATCAAGCCGCGGGTAATGTATAAATAGCCGCCAGGCAAAGCGAAAGCATTAATGACTGGCGAATCCAGCACAGTAAACCGATAGACCAAATCTTTACGATGACTGACCGCCGCTACCCGCTCACCGACATTCTGCACATAAGCCTGCAGTGCTTCGTCTTCATAACGGCCATATTCTTTAATTATTTGCGGATGATATTCACGGCCCAGCGCCAGCTCTTTGTCTTCGCTGAACATCACAAAGTCTTGCTCGCCAGTAACCGGATTTTGTGCGCAGGACATCAGCCCCAAAAACAACAAAGCCCCTGCTGGTCGGCAGAGGCTTAGTGATCCCCATGTTTTTGAAACCAGGCGCTCAAAAAAATGATGGATAGTATTCATACGGGCATTGCCCCTTTGGTTATTTTCCGTATTTTTGGCGGAATTTATCTACGCGACCGGCTGTGTCGAGCATTTTTTGCTTGCCGGTATAAAACGGGTGACATTCTGAACAAACATCCAGCGTCAAATCACCAGCGCGGGTGGAACGGGTTTTGAAGCTGCTACCACAACTACAGGTAACGTTAATTTCACTATACTCTGGATGGATATCCGCTTTCATATTATTTTCTCGCACAATTAGGTTTGCCAAAACACACTGCAGGCGTTCGCTGCTTTAGAACCGCATAATTTTACTGATCCACCTGCTAATCAGCAAGTTTAATTTGCGCGAACAGCTAATGGTTAACTAAGCAATACGCTCGGCGACCAGCATCGCCCTATCACGAAATCCTTGCAAAACATCGCCAAGCTCTGTCTCTTCATGATAAATGCGGACTCTTAATCCGGCAAACAGGCTTAATAATTCATTATCTGCTAATAAATAATTCGGGTTATCAGGCCCGCGATCTGCGGTTTTCTGATGACACCAGGTTTGATAAAACAGCAATCCACCCGGCTTTAAGGCATTGATCAGTGCTGGTGCCAGCGCTCTTTCCAGATAATAACTGACCACGATCACATCATATTGTGCGGCAATCGGTGGTTCACTGACCACATCACGCACTTCAGTATTAATCTGCAACCCGGATTGCTGCGCTAATTGCTGTAACTGCGTAATAGCGACCGGTGAAATATCCTGCGCCGTGACCGTTAACCCTTGTTTTGCTAACAACAAAGCATTGCCGCCACGCCCGCAAGCCAGATCCAGTGCCATGCCCGTTGTCGGTAATAAATGTTGATTTTGTGTTAACACCTCAGCAGCGACGGGTGGCTCACCTTTTCGTTGCTGATAACGCATATCCCATTTGTGCTGTAATGGCATTATTAGCGTCGCCAGAATGCCGGCATTAACACCACCAGCAGCGTAAATATCTCCAGACGGCCCAGCAACATGGCTACACATAAAATCCATTTCGAGGTGTCATTGATACTGCCAAAATTGGCTGATACTTCACCCAGCCCCGGACCAAGATTATTCAGACAAGCGGTGACTGCCGAAAATGAAGTCACTACATCTAAGCCGGTCGACATTAACGCCAAATGCATAATAGTGAAACAAAACACATATAACGCAAAAAAGCCCCAAACAGCACCAACCACCTTGGCGGGTAACGCTTTACCATTGACCCGGATAGCAAATACACCGTTGGGATGGATCAGCCGCAACACTTCCCGGTAACCCTGCTTAAATAACAGCATGACACGGATAACTTTCATACCACCTGCAGTAGAAAACGCACAACCGCCAATGTAACTAGCAAACAACAGCAATATTGGTAGAAAGCCCGGCCAATAAGCAAAATCTGCCGTGGCAAAACCAGTAGTAGTACCAATCGATACCGTTTGAAAAATCGCCTGCCGCGCCGCAAGGGTGGTGCCATCAACGGTCGCCGTCAGCATCAGATAACCAAACGTCACTATCGAAATAATGACCATAATGCTGATAAATACGCGCAGCTCGGAGTCACGCCAGTAATGTTTAACACTGCGATTACGCCAGGCAATAAAATGCAGCGAAAAATTCAGTGCCGAGATCAGCATAAAGGCCACAGCGATCATTTCAATCAAACCGCTGTTGTAATAACCGATACTGGCATCATGAGTGGAAAAACCGCCGATCGCCACTGTTGAAAAACTATGGCCAATAGCATCAAACCATGACATGCCGGCCCAATGATAAGCCACAGCGCAGGCAATGGTCAGACTCATATAGATATACCATAGTGCTTTCGCCGTTTCGGTAATACGCGGCGTTAATTTGGCATCTTTCATCGGCCCGGGGGTTTCAGCGCGATATAACTGCATACCACCGACACCTAACAGCGGCAAAATCGCCACCGCCAATACCACGATCCCCATACCGCCCAGCCATTGCAAAAACTGCCGGTAAAACAAAATGGATTTAGGTAAATCATCCAGCCCGGTGAGTACCGTCGAGCCAGTAGTGGTTAAGCCCGACATCGATTCAAATACCGCGTCGGTAAAACTCATCAACGGATCAGTTGACAGAAAAAATGGCAGCGACCCCGAAAAACCCAGTGCCAGCCAGAACATCACCACAACGATAAAACCGTCACGGATTTTCAGCTCTTTACGATGTTTCCGGGCCGGTAACCATAACAAAGCACCAATCGATACCAGCAAACCAAATGCGGTAATAAACGCTTTAGCTTCGCCGTCCTGATACAACCATGACACCAGTACCGGCGGCAACATGGTGATACTGAACAAAGCCAGCAAAATGCCCAAAATACGCTGTATCGTTAATAACTGCATGGCTTATCAGAATTCATCACGCCGGTAAAAATGCCGATAATACGCCCAGCCCGCTAACAAAACCAAAAGCAACCCCATTAACGGTAACTGACCAAACCGCACGTAAGGTGTCGCGCCCTGTCGCGGCTGGACGTTGCCGGTTATCACTGCCTGCTGAAATTGCGGGCTTTGTTCTGCTAACTGACCCTTGTGATCGATAAATGCTGAAATGCCATTAGTGGTCACCCGTAATACCGGCCGGCCACCTTCCAGCGCCCGGCTGCGCGAGATCTGCAAATGCTGATGCGGCGCAAATGAATCGCCATACCAGGCATTATTGGTGGCATTAACCAATAAGCTGGCTTCTGGCAAGGTCGCCCGCACTTCTTCGGTAAAGGCATCTTCGTAACAAATACTGATACCGAGTTGCTGACCGGCGGCTTCAATGAGCGGTTGCTGTGCGGGGCCCGGTACAAAACCTGACATCGGCAGGTCAAAAAAGGCAATTAAGCCGCGCAGCGTCTCGAACGGCACATAGTCACCAAATGGTACCAACTGTTTTTTATGATAAAAATCCGGCGCCTCAGCAAGCTTGGCCATACTGTTGTAATAACGCTCGCCATCAGCATCAAGCACCGGCAAGCCAATCAGTAATTCGCTGTTATGCACAGCAGCCTGTTTGGCCAATGGCAGCAGAAAACCTTCATCAATCTGATGATAAAACGCGGTGGCGGCATTTTCCGGCCAGATAATCAGATCACTATCCCAATTTTGAGCACTTAAACGGGCATAAAGCTGTAAGGTTTCACGCAGTTGATCCGGATCCCACTTAATGGCTTGATCAATATTGCCCTGGATCATCGAAACTTGCAGCGGCTCACCTGTAGCGACAGTCCACTGCACATTATTCAGCGCGAAGGATACCGGCCAGATTACAATCGCTGGCAGCAACCATAACCATTGTTTATGTTGCCAGGCAGTCAGCAGCAACCCGGCTGTTAACGCCACCAGCCAGGAGGCGCCATATACGCCCAACACCGGGATAACACCAGCCAGTGGCCCGTCGATTTGCGCGGTGCCGATTTCCAGCCACGGAAAACCACTTAAAAACCAGCTTTTAAACCACTCAAACGCCACCCAGCCGGCAGGCAATAACAACAAATAATCGGTACCGTTCAGGCGCTTGCTTTGCAATGATTTGATCAGATAACCCAGCAAAGCCGGCAACAACGCCAAAAACGCCACAAAACCAGCCGTCAAACCACCCGCCAATAGCCAGCTGGCCTGACCAAATTCGTGGATAGCCACATACACCCAGGAAACGCCCACGCCAAACATGCCAAGGCCAAATAACCAGCCGCGCTTGAACGCTTGGTTGGCTGTAACATCACGCCAACTGGCGAATAATAAAATTAAACTGACAATCGCCAATGGATACCAATAAAACGGGGCAAACGCCAGCGGCAGCAGAGCACCGCCCAGCAAAACCAGCCAACTGCCGGCCGGACCACGCCAGCCTTTGCGCCGTTCACTGAACATTATTCACTATCCGCTTCAGCTTCAGTTGTTTCCGGCAATACCACCATCCGCATTAAATGCACCCGGCGATTGTCGGCACGCAAAATAGTGAATTCAAAATTATTCAAGGTTATTTGCTCACCGCGTCCGGGCAAATGGCCAAACTGATTAATGACATGACCGCCGACGGTATCAAAGTCATCATCGCTCCAGCCGACCTCAAAAAACTCATTGAAATCTTCTACCGGCGTCAATGCTTTGATGGTGTAAGTGTGCTCATCGCGCTGCAAAATGGGGGCATCGTCGTCGATATCATGCTCATCTTCGATTTCACCAACAATTTGTTCCAATACATTTTCAATAGTGACAATACCGGCGACACCACCATATTCATCAACAACAATCGCCATATGATTACGCCGGGCACGAAATTCCCGCAACAAAACATTAAGGCGTTTGCTTTCCGGAATAAATACCGCCGGGCGTAACAATTCGCGTAAATCAAATTTAAACTCACCGGCATTAATCACTGCAGCCAGCAAATCTTTGGCCAGTAAAATGCCGATCACATCATCACGGTCATCATCAATCACCGGAAACCGCGAATGGGACGTTTCAGTGACCAGTTTCAGACTTTCTTCAGCAGGCGCATCGCGCGACACCATGACCACTTGCGAGCGCGGGATCATAATATCGCGGGCTTGCATCTGTGAGACACTGAGCGCGCCTTCAACAATCGATAAAGCCTCAGCATCGAGAATATGCCGCTCGGAAGCACTGCGAATTAATTCGATCAGTTGTTCCTGATCTTTCGGTTCTAAAAATAAATTGCTTAGTCGCTTGACCCAGGACTGCAGGTTACTGGATCGACTCGGTCGGCCCTCATTCATGATGTTACCCTCGATTCAAGATAGGGATTTTCAATAGCAAACTGCTGCAAAATAGCAATTTCGCGGGCTTCCATCTGCCCGGCATCATCATCGTTGATGTGATCATAGCCTAATAAATGCAGGCACCCATGCACGGTTAAATGTGCCCAGTGCTGCCATTCTGGCTTGCTCTGCTGCGCGGCTTCACTGGCCACCACTGGCGCACAAATTACCAAATCGCCCAGCAATCTTGGCGCTAACGGTACCGGCGATTCAAACGGAAAAGACAACACGTTAGTGGGTTTATCTTTACTACGATAATCACGATTTAATTGCTGGCTTTCATCGGTATCGACAATCCGGATACTAAGCTCACAATCTTCGCTTACTTCCTCAAGAGCAGCTTCAGCCCAGGCCTGAAACTGCGTCAAATCCGGATGTGGCGATTCTACAGCCTGTTGCAAATCAATGAATACGCTCACTGTTTTCGCTCGGCCTTATCGTAAGCAAGAATCACTTTTTGCACCAATGAATGCCGCACCACATCTTTGGCTTGAAAAAAGGTAAAGCCGATACCGTCAACGCCCTTAAGCACTTCAATAGCATGCCGCAAACCGCTGCGCTGCGCAGACGGCAAGTCAATCTGGGTAATATCACCGGTGATCACCGCCGTTGAGTTATACCCCATCCGGGTCAAAAACATTTTCATCTGCTCGATAGTGGTGTTTTGCGCTTCATCGAGAATAATAAAAGCTTCATTGAGCGTGCGGCCACGCATATAGGCCAGCGGCGCGACTTCAATCACATTACGTTCTATCAGCTTGGCGACTTTTTCAAAGCCGAGCATTTCATAAAGCGCATCGAATAATGGCCGCAGGTAAGGATCAACTTTTTGCGCCAAATCACCGGGCAAAAAGCCAAGTCTTTCACCGGCTTCAACTGCAGGCCGCACCAACACAATGCGCCGGGCAAAATCACGCTCCAACGCTTCGACAGCGCAGGCCACCGCTAAATAGGTTTTGCCGGTACCGGCCGGACCCACACCGAAATTAATATCGTGGGTCATAATCCGGCGCAAGTATTCTTGCTGATTATCACCACGGGCTTTAACCAGACCACGCTTGGTTTTGATGGTGACTTCTTTTTCAGCCACAAAATCGCTGGTATCCATGCCACCCACTTCGCGAATGGCTAAATGTACTTGATCCGGGGCTAATACCGTTTGTGCAGTTTCAGCATACAAGTCATGAAGCACATCCTGGACGTCGCCAAGTTTATCGGGATGACCAATGATCTGGAATTTACCGCCGCGGTTATTAATTTCGACACCAAAACCGCGCTCCATCATCCGCAGATGCTCGTCCAGATGGCCGCATAGGTTGGCAAGGCGCGGATTATCCTCAGGGCTAAGTTCAAAACTGATGCTATCGACTGACGCAGTGGTTTGGGTCACAAAAGAGTTCCGTGATTGGCCTAAAGAATAACGCTATCAGCAAGCAGTTCGGCTCGCAAGGAGTTGCTGTGCGCTTCGGTTATACGTACATCGACAAATTTGCCGATAAGTTTATCCTCACCGGGGAAATTGGCGACCCGGTTATTTTCAGTACGACCAGCTAATTCACCATCATAACGATGTGCCGTACGCTCAACTAACACCCGCTGTACGCTGCCGACCATGGCATTACTGATGTCCATTTCCAATTCACGCAACCGATCCTGCATGATTTGCAGCCGCTGTTTTTTGACCTCATCGCTGACATCATCATTAAACATGGCCGCCGGCGTGCCGGGTCGGGCGCTGTAAATGAAGCTAAATGAATGATCAAAACCAATCTGGTTAATCAGATCCATCGTGTCGTTAAAATCCTGCTCAGTCTCATTGGGAAAGCCAATAATAAAGTCACTGGACATGCTCAAATTCGGGCGGATTTGTTTCAGGCGTTCGATTTTGTCAACGTATTGCGCCACGCTGTGGCCACGCTTCATCATCGCCAGAATGCGGTTGGAACCGGACTGTACCGGCAGATGTAAATGATTCACCAGCTCCGGCACTTCAGCAAAGGCTTGCATCAACGAATCAGAAAATTCCACCGGATGTGAGGTGGTAAAACGAATGCGCTCAATACCGTCGATGGCCGCCACATAATGAATAAGCAGCGCCAAATCGGCGGTTTCGTCATCTTCGATAATGCCCTGATAGGCATTGACGTTTTGACCAAGTAAATTAACTTCGCGGACACCTTGCGCCGCCAGTTGGCGAATTTCGCGCAAAATTCCACCGACCGGCCGGCTGACTTCTTCGCCGCGGGTATAAGGCACCACACAAAATGTGCAGTACTTACTACAACCTTCCATGATCGACACAAACGCGGTCGGGCCGTCAGCGCGAGGTGTTGGCAAATGATCGAATTTTTCGATTTCCGGAAACGAAATATCAATTTCCGGCTTATGGGTTTTGCGTACTTCGTTCAGCATGTCCGGCAGGCGGTGCAGGGTTTGTGGGCCAAACACTAAATCCACCCAGGGCGCGCGTTTACGGATAGCGTCACCTTCCTGACTGGCGACGCAGCCACCAACGCCAATGATCAAATGTGGCTTTTTATCTTTCCAGCGTTTCCAGCGACCAAGTTGGTGGAAGACTTTTTCCTGTGCTTTTTCGCGGATTGAGCAGGTATTAAGCAACAAAACATCGGCATCTTCGGCGATCTCGGTCGGCTCCAGTTGATGTGACGCGCCCAGTACTTCGGCCATTTTGTTCGAGTCGTACTCGTTCATCTGGCAGCCAAAGGTTCTGATAAAAAGTTTTCCAGCCATAAATTCTTTGATTTGCAAAGGGCCGTAAGGATACGCTTTTTAGCTTGATTAGTACAGACAAGTGATTGTTTTTTCAGGTGCAAAATGCAAAACAATAATGACTGCAACAATTTTAATCTGGTCGCCTCTGACGCTACTGAAATTCAAATGCTTTCTGACAGGCTGGCAAGTCATAATAGAGTGCGTAGCGTTGAATGTCGCCATTGTTTTTAAAAATCGTATCACCATAATCCCGGTAAAAATGCTGGTATTCAGACAATGTTTTATTTTGCTGCGCCGCACATTGCTCGATAAAGTGCTGGCGCGCTGGTGCAAGCTTTTCATTTCTGGCAGCTTTACAAGCTGCATCCAAACGCTAATGCTGGTGGCGTCAATGCAGCTGTCAATATTAAAACGGCTACTTTCATAGGTAATCATCTTTATTCATCTAAACTTGATGCAAGTTATTGTACATATCTTCATAAAGGTTACTAATGGCGTTGTTGGTGAGATGTCGTGTTATTTCAACACAGTCGGCAATCACGTAAACCGTTAATTCTATTTATTTCAAAGGATAAGCTTATGCACGTTACTTCTGAAGCCGCCAAAAAAGCCATTGATGGCGCATTGAAAAAGGCTGAACAAACCGAGACCCGTATGTGTATCGCCGTGGTTGATTCCGGCGGTGCACTCAAAGCTTTCTATCGTATGGATGATGCCTGGGTGGGCAGTATTGATATTGCCATCAAAAAAGCCCGCACTGCCGTCTATTTCGGCATGCCCAGTGGTGAAATTGGTCAGTTGTCACAACCGGGTCAACCTTTATATGGCATCGAACATTCAAATGATGGCATGATTACCTTCCCTGGCGGGGTACCGATTGTCGACGATGAAGGCTTTATGTCGGGTGCCATCGGTGTCAGTGGCAGCTCAGTCGAAAATGATGATCTGGTCGCCCGCGCTGGTGTAGAAACCATTGGTGTATGTGATTTACCTGATCACCCTTGGAGAACATAAATAATAATTAAAAGGATATTCACATGGGTAGCAACAAAGTTTTAGGTATCGCTTTATTAGTCATCGGCGTCATTTTATTGTTTTTTGGCTATAACGCCTCGCAATCACTTGGCGAGCAAATGGCTGAAAGCTTTACCGGCAGATTTAGCGATGAAACCATGTGGTACATCATTGCCGGTGCGGCATCAGTGGTTGTCGGCGCCGTGCTGACGCTACGTAAATAGCCTGCCTTACCGCTTTAGCAGTTTGTTGTGACAGCGAGCTGTTATGATATAAAACCAAATCTGCTAATTTGCAGCAAAAGCCTCCTTTTTGGAGGCTTTTTTATCTCCTGAGAATTTATCATGACACAAGCAACGTTTATCAAAGGCAAAGACCGCGATCTGGAATCCAGTATTGCCAGTATGCAAGCCAAACTAAAGTCGTATGGTTTTGATATCGAAGAAGCTTCCTGGCTGAATCCGGTCAGTAATGTTTATTCGGTGCATATTCGCGATAAAACCTGCCCGCTGATGTTTACCAATGGCAAAGGCAGCAGCGAAAAAGCCTGTCTGGCCAGTGCCCTGGGCGAATATTTCGAACGCCTCAGCTGCAATTATTTTTTTGCTGACTTCTATCTGGGCGAGCATCACAGCAACAGCGAATTTGTGCATTATCCCGATGAACAGTGGTTTGCTATTGAGGGCGATGAAATGCCTGAAGGTTTGATGGATAAATCGCTATGGCAATATTTTGATCCGGAAAATGAATTAACGCCGGATATGCTGTTTGATACCAACTCCGGCGATGGCGATCGCGGTATCTGTGCCGTGCCTTATCAACGGCTGCGCGATGGTGAGACGCGGTTTATTCCAGTCAACATTATCGGCAATATCTATGTCAGCAACGGCATGTCAGCCGGTAATACTCAGAATGAAGCCAGGGTACAAGGGTTATCTGAGATATTTGAACGTTATGTCAAAAACAAGATCATCGCTGAAGGATTGTGCCTGCCGGAAGCCCCCACCGAAGTCCTGAATCGTTATCCAAAAATCCAGCAAGCCCTGCAGGAACTGCGTGCTCATGGTTATCATTTGCGAGTTGCCGATGCCTCATTAGGCGGTGAATTCCCGGTGATGTCGGTAACGCTGATTAACCCTAAAGACGGTTCCGTATTTGCCTCATTTGGCGCCCATCCCAGTTTTGAAGTAGCGCTGGAACGTACCGTCACCGAATTACTGCAAGGACGCAGCCTGGATCAACTGGACGTATTTCACCCGCCGACGTTTGATCTGGATGAAGTCGCCTCCCCTGCCAATCTGGAAATGCACTTCATCGATTCCAGTGGTTATATCTCCAATGATTTTTTCCGTGAAACGCCTGATTATGATTTTTTTGACTGGGATCATGACAATGCCACCGCCGATGAATTTAAGTTTCTGACCGATAAAATCCACAGACTGGGTTTTGACATTTATATTGCCGATTATAATCATCTGGACGTTTATGCCTGCCGGATTCTGGTGCCGGGCATGTCTGATATTTATCCGGTTGATGAACTGGTCTGGGAAAACAATAATGAAGGCGCGCTGTTTCGCGAAGATTTTTTGACCCTGAAAGATGGCGATGCCGACCAATGGCAGGATATTCTGGATCGGCTGGATGAAGGTGGTTATAACGACCAGACCCCAGTCGCGCCATTTATCGGCATCGCGCCGGATCCCGGTACTTTATGGGCTGAGATTCGGCTTGGTGAGCTGAAAGCCATGCTGTATCTGGCACTGGAAGATGAAGAAGCGATTGATTGGATTGACTGGTGTTTAGCGCTGGATCAGGCCAGCGAACAAAACATCCTGCATTACCGCTGCCTGCAGGCACTGCTGGAAATCAAATGGGATGATGACCGCGATTATGCTGATTACACGCAAGGCTTGGCAATGATATATGGCCAACAAAATGTCGATGATGGCCTGCAAATTGTTCAAGGCGACAAACGTTTTCACAATCTGCATTGCCCCGGCCTCGGCCTTGATGGCTTTCAGCGGCATAATGCCTTATTGGCCGGTTATGAAAAACTCCAGCAAGCCAAACGTAACAACTGGCATTAAACGTGTTTCAACGCGTGGTTTTGCTGTGTTCATATTGTAGGTTTCGCAACTGCGGAGCACCGGCCAGTAAACACCTAAAAGTCACATCATAAAAATAACGTACCTTGTGACGCTTACGCAGTTTGGTCACTAGCACTTTTTGCCCTAAATCGGCACAATGCGCTTTAGCCTGACTCAAGACAGGCCTTTGGCTTCAGAATCATTGAAGCCATCACTGTGCTGACCGAAAACGTATCCGCACCAATATTGTTCACACCAGAGGTTCTTAATACGCAGCCGGTCACTAGCAACAGCGACATCAGGCTTAATAGCCAGATTAATTGTTGCATGCGAAATACTCCTGAAGTGATACGTTGGTTATAGGCGTAATTTATCAATCCCACATTACATCTGCATTTTGCGCAATTGCGGCTTTTAGCAAATTAATTAGCGGTAAAGCGCGCTGCGACAGGCCGGGCTTAAACTCAGCGTCAGCATCAGTTTGCTGTTCAGCGGCTTTACTGTCAGCAACCGCTTTTTGTAAATTTGCCAATGCTGCCGGTAAATCCTGAGCATGTAAGGCACTGGGGACGGCACCACTGTGGCCCATGATTTTTAGCATTTGCTGAGCAACTTCACCAAACATGGTGATATCAGCATGCGCTTTCGAGCTAAAAGTAACTAGCATGATTATTCTCCTGATAAGCGTTATTGAATAGTAAACGCATTGGGTAAATTAATTGTTTTACCTTTATTAACACGCCATCGCTGGATACTGCAGATAAACGCATAAGTGTGCGAACGTACTGAGCTGTTATCGTCAATCTACTATTTTAGTGGTTAAGGTCTCTACTGAAGATAGATAAGAATTTTGCCAAAGATTTTTTGATTATTTCCCGCGGTTATTTGGCGATGTATTACATCTTTTGCTGTGAACCGCTCTTTTTAGGAATTTTGACATGAATAATATTGTTTACATCATCGGTGCAGTCGTTATCGTACTGTTCATCCTGTCATTTCTGGGATTACGTTAAAACTTGACTTTTTTACCAGAAACTTCAATATTCACAGCGATAATCTGTCTGGCAACGAAATAACTGGGTTAACAGGTACTTAGAATAATAGCCGTGAAAATGGCTAATCAACAACTCGCCTGACGAATCAGTGGCCTGCGAAAAGCTTTTAAAATGTAATTACTCAAGTTTATCGGGACGAATGAGATGGCGTATTTTTACGCAAACCGGCGAACCCGGTATTGACACTGATGATGAAGCCTGAAAAAAAGCTTGCTGACTTTTGCAATTTAATCAGACCATTCAGGGCTGACGAAAAAACCTACAAGCAAACTATGGTCCTTGCTTTTGCAGGTTCTTCGCAGCTATCAACTGCCGACTAGTCTTTCTGCAGTTTCTACCGGGGTGTGACGAATATCCTCACCCTCAACCATAAAAATCACGTGTTCGGCGACGTTGCAGGCATGATCGCCGACCCGTTCCAACGCCCGCAATACCCACATGACTGACATACAGCGAGAAATATTGCGGGTATCTTCCATCATAAATGTCAGCAACGTTCGGATGGCAGCTTTATATTCTTCGTCAACGGTTTTATCTTCTTTCATAACCCGCAGCGCTTGCTCAGAATCCAGTCGAGAGAAAGCATCCAAAGCATCGCGAAGCATTGTCAATACGTGACTGGAAATATAACGTACCTCAACGTAACCACGAGGTGCGTGACCTTCTTCAGATAGGGCCATAGCAAACTTAGCAATTTTTTTGGCTTCGTCACCGACCCGCTCCAGATCAGCAACCATTTTTATGATGGCAATCACCAGGCGAAGATCCATAGCAGCAGGTTGACGGCGGGCGATTATCCGTGTGGCTTCTTCATCCAATTCCAGTTCCAGCTTGTCGACAATTTTATCTCTGGCCCGCACCTCGTCAGCCAATTGTCCATCACCATTTATCAATGCGATCACTGCATTAGAGAGCTGTTCTTCAACCATATATCCCATATTCAGGAAATCGGCATTCAGGGCCGCGAGATCGTCATTAAACTCATGGGAAATGTGATCACTGTAGACACCATCGTTATCTTTCTTCATAGCAAAATTCTCCTAATGCAATTCATTGCAAGGCCTAGCCAAAACGCCCGGTTATGTAAGATTCGGTTAGTTTATGCTCGGGCGTTGTAAACACCTTGTTAGTCTCATTTACTTCGACCAGGTGTCCCAGATGGAAATACGCTGTCCGGTTAGATACTCGGGCGGCTTGCTGCATCGAGTGGGTGACAATAATGATGGTGTAACTTTCTGACAACTCTGAGATCAGCTCTTCAATTCGCGCGGTCGCGATGGGGTCAAGCGCTGAACAAGGCTCGTCCATCAGCACCACTTCCGGACTAACCGCAATGGCCCTGGCAATACACAGTCGCTGCTGCTGACCACCGGACATACCGGTTGCGATGGAATGCAGACGATCCTTAGCTTCGTTCCATAAGCCGGCTTTACGCAGGCTTTCTTCAACAATGTCATCGAGATCCGATTTACGATTGGCCAGACCGTGAATGCGCGGGCCATAGGCAACATTGTCATAGATCGATTTGGGAAACGGATTTGGTTTTTGGAAGACCATACCTACCCTTGCCCGCAACTCAACCACATCTTTTTTGGAATGATAGATATCTTCATCATCAAGCAAAATGTCGCCCTTGATCCTACAAATATCGATACTGTCGTTCATCCGGTTAAGGCATCGCAAAAAGGTTGACTTGCCGCAGCCCGATGGGCCGATAAACGAAATCACCTGATTGCGGGCAATATCAAGACTGACGTCTTTAATCGCGCGCTCTTCACCGTAGAAGACTTCCACGTTGCGAAGCTTATATTTGGGATCATCCACATACGGCTTACCGACCGTTTTGCCCTCTTCGATTGACGCAGACTGCGCATTGGCCGAATCTTCGACGGGATCTTTCATAGTCATAACCTTCTCTTCTAACCGTTCAGCTTCGCTGACGATGCTTTCATTCGCATTCATAAACTTCTCCTTTACCATCGGCGTTCAAGGCGCTTACGCAGCCAGATAGCTATTGCATTCATACCTAATAAGAAGGTTAACAGCACCATAATGGCCGCCGACGCACGTTCAATAAAGGCCAGCTCAGGACTGCCTGCCCACAGAAAAACCTGCACCGGTAACACAGTGGCGGCATCGAAGAAGCCTTCCGGGATTTCGACAATAAATGCCACCATTCCAATTAATAACAGTGGCGCCGTCTCACCCAGTGCTTGTGCCATGCCGATGATCGAACCAGTTAACATACCCGGCATCGCTAACGGTAATACATGATGTAATACCACCTGCATTTTAGAAGCGCCGATACCTTCCGCCGCTTCACGTATTGAAGGTGGCACGCTTTTGATGGCGGCACGACTGGAGATAATGATAGTTGGCAGCGTCATCAAGGTCAGCACCAAACCGCCAACAAACGGTATTGAACGAGGCAAACCGAATAGGTTTATAAATATTGCTAAGCCCAGCAAACCAAAGATAATGGACGGTACCGCCGCGAGGTTATTGATATTCACTTCAATAAAGTCGGTAAACTTATTTTTTGGCGCGAATTCTTCTAAATAAATCGCCGCCGCCACCCCAATTGGGAACGACAAAACCAAGGTGATAAACATCACCAGCAGCGAGCCAACAACCGCGCCCAGCACACCGGCTCTGGCCGGATCACGGGAGTCGCCATTAGTGAAAAACACATCATTAAAGCTAGTTTCCACGATGTCTCTTTGTTGCAACGCATCAACCCATTGCTGCTGTTGCTCGGACAATTTAATAGAATAGGCATCATTACCTTTGTGTTTGACATAGACATCAACGTCACTGTGCGCCAGAAAGGTAATGGTCTGGGTCGTCCCCATCAAGTCAGGATTAGCAACCAATTCATCACGAAGCTGATTCGACGCATAAGGATTAATCAGATCACGCAGTTTACCGCGGTCATCCATTGAGGCATCTGGCAGTGTTTTAGCCAGACTGACAATCAACGGCTCGACAAAATCGGCCATGCGAACTTCATCGGGATTAGTGGGATCCCCGAGAAACATCGTTTCGCCATCTATTTCGACATCCAGGGTGATAGTGGTCTTTAAAAACCCCGAATGACCCTTGCCGATAATGTCAGCAAACAACACAAATAATGCCGCAAGGGCGATACTGATAGCGATAATGCCATAAGCACGGAAACGCCGCTCCTTGCGATAGCGTCTTTTCAGCGAGCGATGGACAATATCTGCCTGTTTATTAGGATCAATCATATTGTTCTCTGTATTTACGAACGATCTTTAAAGCAATCACGTTGAGCAGCAGGGTGACAATAAACAGCATTGCACCCAACGCAAACGCAGCCAGGGTTTTCGGACTATCGAATTCCTGATCACCGATCAGCAGCGTCACAATCTGCACCGTTACCGTGGTGACCGACTGTAGTGGATTCGCCGTCAGGTTAGCGGCGAGACCCGCAGCCATCACCACAATCATCGTCTCACCGATAGCCCGGGAAGCCGCCAATAATATGCCGCCCATAATGCCGGGTAAAGCTGCCGGGAAAATGACCTTTTTCATGGTTTCGGACTGGGTCGCGCCAAGAGCAAGCGAGCCATCCCGCATCGTTTGCGGCACAGCATTGATGACATCGTCTGACAACGATGAAACAAAAGGAATAATCATGATCCCCATAACCAGACCAGCGGCCAAAGCACTTTGCGAGGATGCCGCCATGCCCAGGGTTTCGGCAAAATCGGCGATAAACGGCGCCACTGTCAGGGCTGCAAAAAACCCATAAACCACAGTCGGCACCCCGGCCAACAATTCCAGCAGCGGCTTGACCACACTGCGGACATGTTTGTTGGCATATTCCGACAAATAAATGGCTGAAAACAGGCCAACCGGCACCGCCACCAGCAAGGCAATTGCCGAAATCAGCAAGGTGCCGGTAAACAATGGAATCATACCAAAAGCACCTGTTGAACCGATCTGATCTGCTCTCAGTGCGACCTGTGGGCTCCAGCTGGTGCCGAAAAAGAATTCCGTAAAAGGCACCATGCCAAAAAAGCGAATGGTTTCAAAAAATACCGAAAAAACAATGCCAACGGTGGTCAATATCGCCAACGCCGCACAGCCAAAAAAGAACCAGCGCAGGATATTTTCTACCTGCTCTCTGGCATTCAGTTTTGGCTGGATCCGATACCAACCGACAAAACCTGCCAGCACTGCAATAGCAAGCACCAACAATGTCATATAGGTATTACTGTTGTGTTCCAATCGGGTTAATAACGTCGCCGCATTGGCAAGAGGTTGTTCCACCGAACCAGGGGCCAGGGCGCCACTGGCCACATTGCTGATTTTTGACATCAGCAGGCTGGCTTCGCCAACCGATGCCGGCACGATTTCAGGCGCCAATGTGCCAAGGATCAGCATCTGAATGACCTGGTTTTCAAACGCCGCCCAGATCACCAACACGATCAGGGCTGGAATACCACACCACATCGCCGCACGAACAGCATAATAACCAGGCAATGACTTAAGATGGCGAACACCACCCAGCGGTTGGGCAAGTGACTTTGAACGAAAATATCCCAGCACATAAGCCGTAACGATAAGCGCCGAGACTAAAAAAAACAGATTCACGGGTTGCATGCTCTTTCCTATCAACGACTTTGGGATGGTGAAGAATTTTACGCTAGCAAAACTATAATTTCACTTTGCCTGCTTTAAAATGAAAATGGGTGCGATCCCATTGATTGAATCGCACCCTTTTCAAACCAATGAAACTCTAATTATTTGAGTTCATCTGCAGTAATGGCAGGCATATCTTTCAACTGCTTTTGCAATGCCATCAATGAATCACGTGTTGGCACAATCAGGCCGACATCTTTCAAATAACCGTTAGGGCCCATTGCAGCGGGGCTAACAAACTCACCCATAAATTCAGTGATACCTGGAATCACGCCGATATGCGCTTTCTTAACATAAACGAACAAAGAACGAGCTACAGGGTATTTATCTTGAGCAATCAGATCAGCTTCAGGTGCAACACCGTTCAGTTTGGCAGCTTGTAGACGATCTTGGTTTTCTTCCAGGAAACTGTAACCAAAGACACCGAACATATCCTTATCACCAATCAGCTTTTGGACAATCAGGTTGTCATTTTCACCAGCTTCGATGAACGCGCCATCTTCACGAATGCTTTCGCAGATTGCCGCGTGCTCTTCTTCGCTCAGTACAGCAGCTTCTGACAGGGTGTCACAACCACCAGCCAGAGCCAGTTCATTGAAAGAATCACGGGTACCTGAAGTGGGAGGTGGACCCATTACTTTAATTGGCTTATTTGGCAGGCTAGCGTCAATATCACTCCATTTTTTGTAAGGATTCATCACCCATTTACCATCAACGGGCACTTTCTCACCAAGCGCTAAGAACAATTGCTGCAGCGTCAGATCCATTGGCGCAGCATCCACTGAACTGGCAAGTACGATACCATCAGAACCAATACGAAATTCAGTGATTTCTTCTACGCCGTTGCTTTGGCAAAGCTCAATTTCAGACGCCTTAATGCGACGTGATGAGTTAGTAATATCAGGATGACTGGTACCAATACCCTGACAGAAAATTTTCATACCACCGCCCGAACCAGTCGATTCAATTTTAGGCGCTGGAAAGTCACCACGCGCGCCAAAACGTTCGGCAACAACCGTCGCGAACGGATAAACAGTTGAAGAGCCAACAATGTTAACGGTATCGCGGGCCATTGCCGGTGCAGAAATAGCTGCAAGGCTTCCTGCAAGGGCAATCGATGTGAGGGCTGTTTTCAGTTTAATCACCTTGGAACTCCTTCATTTGCATGAATTATATAAACAATGTTTAGTGCTGAGCGCCTTGAGTCATCAGCCTTAGCTGGAAAAATCCTGACATTCAGTCGAACCGGAACGCGTGATCCGATGTGTGGAGAGTAAAGGTTGTGTATGACAACTTTGTGACATCTGTCTAAATTTCATCAGGCGACATAACTTAACCTGAATCTCGTTTAAGAAAAATGAACTAAATGCCTGTTCCAAGATCAGATCTTTCGACAAAAAGATTTATCCAAAACAAGGAACAGGCATGAAGAATTTAGTTGAGTTGTACTGCGATGTCGATGAT
>JAVVFF010000006.1:0-33579 GCA_032250995.1 Methylophaga sp.
AAATCTTTTGCAAGAGCTTCGCGTAAAACCTGAATCAAAGGACCATTACCCGATAAAAATACCGCGTGGGTTTCTTTATTTTGATTAGCAAATTGCGTTGCGATATCCAATCCCACTAGGGTTTTACCCGCACCGGGAACACCCGTCACAAAGCAAATCACTTTTTGCTTAGCAATTTGCGCAGCCCGAATAATTTCAGCAATTGTTTTTGAAGTTAATGCAATATTTTCTGCACCAGCATCATTACGTGTAATGTCGGCAACCGCATGGTTTGCGTATAAAGCTTGTGCAGCCTCAATAATGGTCGGTGTCGGTTTGTATCGCGATTTTAACCATTGATCGACATCGATACTCGGCTGAACGCCAAGTTTAGTGATTGAATAGGTAATGATGTTATGGAGATTTTTTGCGTTTGCCTTAAATGTAAACGCAACATGCTCTTTGACAACCAAAGGCTGATCATCAATAGAATCTGCTTCTGTTGCGACCAAAATCGGTACAATCTTTAGTGTATGACTAGCTTCATGAAAATGATGTAAATCCAAACCATAACCTTCCGCTTGCCTTACATCATGTGACAGATAACTGCGTGCACCGACTTTAAATTCCAAACAGAAAATTATGCCTTGGGTGATTAAAACAACATCTACACGCCGACCAACACGTGGAATCAAAAGCTCAAAACAGACATGACTATAGGGCAACCTTTCAGCAAGTGCTTTCATTATTTCAATTTGTTGCAACCAAGCTGCTGATTGCTGCGCCACAATATCTTGAGAATGGTGCTGCGCTAAGCTACCTAAAATTGAGCTATTCGAAGCTTTTAGAAATTCTGATTGTCTGGCTGAGTAGAAGGCGCGTTTAAGCATCAGGCTGGCCATCAAATTGCAGCAACTTATCCAGCGGGAGATTTAAAGCGTGAGCAATTCTCCCCAGATTAATCAAACTGATATTTCGCTGGCCGCGCTCAACACCACTGATATAAGTCCGATCCAAATCGGCCAATAAGCCTAATTTTTCCTGACTTAAACCTTTTGCTAACCGCAGCGAACGTAAGTGTTTACCAAATTGCTGTTGGATATCTTCTGCCACTAACTACTCAAGATTGATTTGTTAAGTAGCGATGATCCAGGTTATGTTGACTATAGGTCTACGGACTATAAGTCACATAACAGATTTAAAATCATGACATCATCTAATAAAAAATCAGAAATTTTCTACAAGATTTGTAATTGCTTGCTACAAACAACTTATGGGGTAACTATCGAAGACTGTGGTTTAAGTGTCAGTGAATGGCATCAATATTATGGTGATTTGACTGAAGAACAAGCTGTTGGGACATTTGCTCGAAAATATGATTTGCAGCAACGTTCTTTAAGGTTATTTGCCAATACAAAAACTAGAAAAGATTTTGTCTAGAAGATCTTCATTGGTGAAAGTGCCAGTAATTTCACCCAGCGCTTGCTGGGCTTGTCGCAGTTCTTCGGCGAGCAGTTCGCCGGCGCCCATACCGGTCAGGCAGTTATAACCCGATTCAATCGCTTCCTGGGCACGTTGCAGGGCATCCAGATGGCGGCGACGGGCGATAAATACGCCCTGATCTTCGGGGTGAAAGCCGACCGCGGCTTGCAGATGTTGGGTCAGCAAATCCATACCAGCGCCAGTTTTAGCCGACAGATAAATTACGTCCCGGCCATTTTCCTGGATATGCGCCGGTGGCTGACCACTTTGATCAATTTTATTGCGGATCAACGTTAATGGCTTGTTGGCAGGCATATCTGCCAAAATAGCTTCATCTTTGACAGTGACACCATCAGCATCATTGACCAGCAATATAATGTGATCGGCTTGTGCCAGTTCATTGCGGGTGCGGCGAATGCCTTCCAGTTCGACTTTATTATCAGTGGCGTCATGCAGGCCGGCGGTATCCGAAATCCGCAGCGGCAGACCGCCCAGATGGATTTGCTCACGCAGTACATCGCGGGTGGTGCCAGCGATATCGGTGACAATCGCCGCGTCATGGCCGGCCAGTTGATTGTGCAGACTGGATTTACCGGCATTGGGCTGGCCGGCCAATACCACGCTGATACCTTCGCGCAACAACCGCCCTTGCCAGGCGCTGCTTTGAATACCTGCCAAGTTTTTTAGCAAAGCCTGAAGTTGTTTATCAACCTGCGCTTCACCGAGAAAGTCGATTTCTTCGTCAGCAAAATCAATCGACGCTTCGACAAACATACGCAGATGCGTTAGCTCTTCGAGAAAGTCATTAATACGTTTAGAGAATTCGCCCTGAAGAGAACGCATGGCACTGCGGGCGGCTTGCTCGGTGGAGCTTTCAATCAGATCAGCAACCGCTTCGGCTTGCGCCAAATCCATTTTGCCGTTGAGAAAGGCCCGCTCGGAAAATTCACCGGGCCGGGCCATCCGGGCACCCAGCTGTAACGCCGTCTGACATAAACGATCCAAAACCAACGGACTGCCATGACCTTGTAATTCCACCACTTCTTCGCCGGTAAACGACGCTGGCGCAGCGAAATAAATGACCACACCGCTATCGATAACCTCGTCATCGGTCGCTGTAAAGCGGGCAAACTTTGCATAGCGTGGCGTGGTTAACGGACCGGCAATCTGAATGGCAATAGCAACCGCATTTGATCCGGATAAACGCACCACACCAACGCCACCCCGCCCGGGAGCAGTGGCAATTGCAACAATCGTGTCGGTTTTAACGAGCGCCATCAGTCGATGACGAAATTAAATCGCACCCATTTTGCGGGTGATATACCACTGCTGGGCAATCGACAAAATATTGTTCACACACCAATATAGCACCAGACCCGCTGGGAAGAAGGCAAAAAACACTGTGAATACCAGCGGGAATATTTTCATCATCATCGCCTGCGCCGGATCTTGCGGCATCGGATTCAGTTTTTGCTGAAACCACATGGTCAGACCAAACAGCACCGGCAGTACAAAATATGGATCAATCGCTGTCAGATCGTTGATCCATAAAATAAAGTCGGCCTGACGTAATTCAACACTTTCGACCAATACCCAGTAAAAGGCCAGGAATACCGGCATTTGCACCAGAATCGGTAAACAACCGCCCAGCGGATTGATTTTTTCGGTGCGATATAAATCCATCATGGCCTGATTGAATTTCTGTTTATCGTCACCATAACGCTCTTTCAGACTGGCCAGTTTCGGCGTCAGCTTGCGCATGGCCGCCATCGAGCGATAACTTTTTGCTGATAACTTGAAAAACACCAGTTTAATCAAGATAGTCAGCAGCACAATCGACCAGCCCCAGTTACCGGTGAGCTTGTGAAACCATTCCATGACAATAAATAATGGCTTGGAAATAATGGTCAGAATCCCATAATCCACCGTTAAATCGAGGTTATCGGCAGCATCTTCCAGACGATGGGTTTCTTTAGGACCCATATAAATACGGTAGTTTGAGCTCGTTGACTCGCCCGGCGCTGCGACCAATTGCGGCAACAACATACCCGCCGTGTAGTTGGTGTTATTAATCGATTTACCGTAGAAGGTCATCGGGCCGGCATTGGTGTCTGGCAGCAACGCCGCGACAAAATAATGCTGAATCATTGCTGCCCAGCCGTCGTTGGATTCCGTGCGGTAGGCGGTTTCATCTAAATCATCAAAATCGACTTTTTTGTATTCATTTTCATCGCTGGAGAATACGGCGCCGGTGTAGGTATACAACAACATCGTACTGTCATCAGCACGTTTACGATTAAATTGTGCATAGGGCGTTGCCACGAAGTTTTCGACACTGTTGTTATCGACACGATAACTGACATCCACCAGATAACTGTTGCGTTTGAAATGATAGGTTTTGGTGACTATCAGGCCGCTATCAGACTGCCAGGTAAGCGGCACACTGATTGAATTCTGATCAGCGCTCAGAATGTATTCAGATTGTCCGGCCTGGTAGCGATCGTAATGGGTCGGCGCCGTCATCGCATCAGCGCGTAATCCTGACTGGGTAATAAAAAATGGATTGCTGCCATCATTCAGAAACTGCACCGGCATATCCGGCTGGTCAGCATTCACCGGGTATTGCAGCAGCGCAAGCCTGCGAATATCACCACCCTGTAAATCAATATAAGCATCGATAACGTCGGTTTTAACCCGGATCTGCTGTGCACTGCTATCGGCCGGTTTATCGGCACCGGGCAATTCCTGCAAACCACTGGCATTATCCGCTGCCGGTAAGTCCGGCAGATCTGCAGCATCTTGCTGATTAGCTGTTACTGTCGGTTCATCAGGTTCATCATTACTGGCTTGCTGAGCAGCTTGTTGCTGTGGTCTGACATAGTCATTTTGCCAAGCTTCCCAAAGCAGCAGCGAAACAATTAGCAGGCCAAAAATAAACAGCGTTCTGAGATTATCCATTGTGTGATTTCGTCTTTAATTCAGGAACAGGATCCACGCCACCCTGATGCCAGGGATGGCAACGTGAAAGCCGCCGCAGACCCAGCCAGCTGCCCCGCAAAGATCCATGCCGGGCAATGGCATCAATCATATATTGCGAACAAGTCGGCTGAAAACGACAGTGCAGGCCCAGAAACGGGCTTAATAGAAAACGATAGCCCCGGACCAGACCAATTAGGAATTTTGCCATTGTGTCACCACGGTTAACCAATGCCGCTCCAATGCTGTCCGGATTTGTGTGGCATCCCGCTGACCCAGATCGGGTCGCGACAATACCACGATGTCCATACTGTCCAGCGCCGCCTGATAGTGGCGAAAAGATTCCCGGATAAGACGTTTCATCCGGTTACGCTGGCTGGCCAGTTTGATATGTTTTTTGGCAATCGCCAATCCCAATCGAGGATGGCCAACGCTGCCAGGCAGCGCAATTATCGTCAGGCCACCACCACCGCAGCGTTTGCCCTGACGAAATACCCGGGTAAAGTCGCCCGGGCGATTCATTCTCATGGCTCGGCGAAACTTAGCCAAGTCATGTCTCCCGCAAAAAGCGAGAATTAAGCTGACAGTCTTGCGCGGCCTTTGGCGCGACGGGCGTTGATAACGCGACGACCACCAACAGTTTTCATACGGGCACGAAAACCATGCGTACGTTTGCGCTTCAGATTACTCGGCTGAAAGGTTCTTTTCATTACAGCAACTCCAGATATATCAATGATTTTGACCCAGATAGCCGGCTAAACCGCCATGCCTGCCCAAGACAAAAGACGTGGGATTATAAGGTTTTACAGTGCCGTCCGTCAAACTGCATTGTGATTCGTGCCTAACATTATTTTACTTGCCAAATGACCGGTTTGAAGATTACTTTAGGTGCCTCGCCGGTCAGGTTATACTAACCGAGTTGAGTGCACTGCGTTATGCTACTGCCTGCCAAATTAATTCATAATAATCAAGGAGTTGCTGTGTCTTCACCACTTTGGGAAAAATGTCTGTCCCATCTGGAAGGTGATCTGTCGGCACAACAGCTGAATACCTGGTTGCGGCCGTTGCAAGCCATTGAAACCAATGATAGTTTGCGCTTACTAGCGCCTAATCCCTATGTAAAACAATGGGTGCAGGAGCAACTGGAATCACAGATCAACATTCTGCTAAACGGTTTAACACAAGGCATTATCCGGGAAGTCGCCATTGAAGTTGGTACCCGCGACACTATTGCTGCGGCAAAACCTAAAGTAGAAAATCGCGCACCGGCAGCGGTCAAAAGTAATGTCGCTGATCCGCTGCCGGCCATCGGTAGCCCAATGAATCCGCTGTTCAACTTTGACAGTTTTGTCGAAGGTAAGTCCAATCAAATTGCCCGCGCCGCCTCATTACATGTGGCTGAAGCGCCCGGCACCAGCGGCTATAATCCGCTATTTTTATATGGTGGCACCGGCCTCGGTAAAACCCATTTGATGCTGGCGGTCGGTAATAAAATCAAACAAAACAATCCTAAAGCGCGAGTCATTTATTTATCCTCCGAGCGTTTTGTACAGGACATGATTACCGCATTGCGCAACAATGCCATTGATCAGTTTAAAAACCATTACCGCAGCGCCGATGCACTGCTGATTGACGATATTCAGTTTTTTGCCAAAAAAGAACGCTCTCAGGAAGAGTTTTTTTATACCTTTAATAGTTTGCTGGAAGGTCAGCGGCAGATCATTCTGACCTGTGACCGGTTTCCCAAAGAAGTTGAAAACCTGGATGAGCGGCTGCAATCCCGCCTTGGCTGGGGCTTAACGGTTGCTATCGAACCACCTGAACTGGAAACCCGCGTCGCCATTCTGATTCAAAAAGCCCAACAAAATTTGGTGACCTTGCCCGATGATGTGGCGTTTTTTATCGCCAAACGTATCAAGTCCAACGTCCGCGATCTGGAAGGCGCGCTGCAACGGGTCATGGCTTTTGCCCGCTTTACCAACCAGCCCTTGTCGATTGAAATGGCGCAGGATGCATTGCGCGATCTGCTGGCCTTGCACCAAAAACTGGTGACGCTGGAAAGTATCCAAAAAACTGCCGCCGAATATTTCAAAGTGCGGGTGTCTGATTTACTGGCCAAAAAACGCACCCGATCTATCGCCCGGCCCCGGCAAATTGCTATGGCGCTGGCCAAAGAATTAACCAGCCACAGCCTGCCGGAAATCGGCGAGGCTTTTGGTGGCCGCGATCACACCACGGTATTACATGCCTGTCGCAAAGTCGCCGAATTGCGCGAAACTGATAGCCGTATAGCCGAAGATTATCGTAACCTGCTTCGTACTTTATCGAGTTAGCCTGAGAGAATTATCATGCAATTTACTGTCAGCCAAGAAAGTCTCGCCCGTCCATTACAACTGGTCTGCAGCATTGTCGAACGTCGTTCCACGCTGCCGATTTTGTCAAATATCCTGCTCAAAGCGCAGGGCGATAAACTGACCATGACCAGTACCGACATGGAACTGGAAATGATCGCTACCTTAGCGGTCGCCGTCGATGAGGCCGGCGAAACCACCGTTTCCGCCCGTAAATTATTGGATATTGTCCGCGCCCTGCCGGCCAATGCCACCATCAACTGCAAAGCCAAAGACAATAAAGCACTGGTGCAAGCCGGTAAAAGCCGCTTTTCACTGGCCACTCTGTCGTCTGCTGATTTTCCGGACAGTGAAGGCGCTCACTACAGCGAACAAATCAGCATGCCGCAAGCAGCACTCAAAGATCTGCTTGATGAAACCAGTTTTGCTATGGCCAGTCAAGATGTGCGTTATTACCTGAATGGCTTATTGCTGGAACGCGAGGGCAATAAACTACGTGCCGTTGCCACTGATGGTCACCGGCTGGCGCTGGGTGAAATCACCACGGCCGAAACGGCTGACGAAAAAAACAGCGTTATTGTGCCGCGCAAAGCAATTCTGGAATTAGGCCGCTTGCTCAATGATGTCGATGCTGAAGTCAAACTGGCGTTTAGCCCACAACAAATCAAAGTCGAACTGCCCGATCTGCATTTCACCTCCAAACTGATTGATGGTCAATTTCCCAATTACGAACGGGTATTGCCGCTGGGCGGTGATAAAGTGGTGATCGCAGAGCGCGATGAACTCAAACAAGCACTGTCCCGCGCTGCTATTCTTTCTAATGATAAACATCGCAGTGTGCGGCTGAATCTGAATACCGGTTTGCTGAAGGCCACTGTTACCAATCAGGAACAGGAAACGGCCGAAGAAGAAGTGCCGGTCGACTACAACGGCAGTGCTATGGAAATTGCCTTTAATAACGCTTATTTATTGGATCTGCTCAATGCCATGCCGGACAGCAAAGTAAAAATGACTTTCAGTGATGAAAACAGCAGCGCATTAATCACGCCCAATGATGACAATATCAGCCGGCAATATGTGGTGATGCCGATGCGATTATAGTTTTTGAAATATTTAAACTTAAAACGGCGCTTTCAGCGCCATTTTAAGTTGTGGTTTAGTGGCGCAACTCGCCCAATACCACTTTATTATCAGCGACTTTCTGTACCACATTAGAATAATAATCTTCGCGAAAAGCATCAATAACCGATTTGGCCTCAGCCTCACTGACACCATTGCCCAGCAATACTTCTTCGGTCAGGCGTAAACTGGTTTCCAGCGTCTCTGATACTACTGTGGTCGCGCCTTTCACAATCAGATCGGCGCAGTGTTTACGATCCCGAGCCCTGACATGGATAGGCATATCCGGATAAGATTGCCGCACCTGTGACACCAGCGTATCCACCTGCTGCGGATTATCCAGCGCTACCACTATCATGCTGGCCCGGTTAGCTCCGGCCGCCCGTAAAACTTTAACTTTGCTGGCATCACCAAAATACACCGGAAATCCCTGTGAACGGGCATCTCTGACCCGCGCCTCACGCATATCAAGGCCAATGTAGTTCACACCAGCAGCACTCAGCAATGCTGCAATCCGGGCACCCACCCGGCCAAAACCAGCCAGGATCACATGCTGCTGCGCATCATTGATAAATTCCGGCTGCTCATAATCATGTTCGGCATCACGTTTGCTATCAGCAAAACGCAGCAGCAGGCTGTTCATGCTCCGCACAGCAAATGGGGTCAGCGCCATGGTCAGGGCAATCACTAACGTTAATAAATATCCTAAATCGGTGGATAACAAATTTGATGCGGTGGCAACGCCAAACAAGACAAAACCAAACTCACCGCTTTGTGATAATAAAGTCGCAGTTTGCAATGACACATCGTTTTTGGCACCGGCAAGGCGTGCTAAGCCATATACGATCAATCCTTTAAGCAACATCAGGCCGATTGTCAGGCCAATAATCAGAGCAAATTTTTCCCAGAGCAGGCCAAAATTCACATCCATACCCACCGTCATGAAAAACAAGCCCAGCAAAATGCCGCGAAACGGTAAAATATCGGCCTCTATCTGATGCCGGTAATGCGATTCCGCCAGCATGATGCCGGCCAAAAATGCACCCATGGCCATCGACAAACCGACCCACTGCATCAGCCAGGCAACTCCCAACACCAGCAATACCGCAACCGCCATAAATACTTCGGGATCGCCACTGGCAACAATCCGTCTCAACACCGGATTCAGTAAATAACGACCCACCAGCAACAAAGCTATAATCATCAATACCGGGTACAGCATATGTATGCCTGGCTCGGTGACCTCAGCACCACTTCCGGCAAAATACGACACCATTGCCAGCAATGGCACCACAGCAATATCCTGCAACAACAGCACCGACACTGACATACGGCCCATTAAGGTGGAAATACCGCCTCTTTCCGATAGCAGTTGCAGACAAAAGGCCGTCGATGATAAAGCCAGACCAAAGCCGATAATAACGGCGGTTCTGTGCGACATACCAAAACTCAGGGCAATCACATAAATCATCCCGGCCGTGATTAACAACTGCCCCAGCCCGAGACCAAACACCAACTTGCGCATTTTCCAGAGCTTGTCCGGTCGCAGTTCAATACCGAGAATAAACAACAGGAAAATCACGCCGAATTCGGCCAAATGCCGGACATCTTCAACTTCGGTGATAACGCCCAGCCCCCAAGGACCAAGCACAATACCGGCAGCTAAGTAACCGAGAATGGCACCGAGACGAATTTTGTGGAAAATCGGGATGATAATCACTGTTGCCAACAGCAACATCAGAATATCAATCAGGTATTGGGGATCGGCTTCCTGCACTCAACCGTTTCCAACGCTAACTATCAAAGACCTGATTTTAGTTGCCATTCCAGCCCCTGACGATAAATATTGGCAGCGACATCCCGTTTGTCTTGTGCCGTCAGCACTTGCGCCAATACCTGAAATGTCTCACCACGCGGGCCATGCTCGATACTGGTCCGTAAATAAGCTTCGGCTTTAGCCCATAATTTACAGGCCGCGGCCAATCTACCCAGCGACAACAGTAAACAGGGATTCTCTTCGTGCTGTTTCAGCAGTTTTTCTGCAAAACTCAATCGTTTCAGCAAACTGGTACCGGGGATGAGACCATATTGATAAATCAGCTGGTCACTCCAGCTTTTACGCAAAAACTGCTCAATCAGCGTCACTGCTTGTGAATGCTCGCCCTGGGCGATCAGACCTTTTACATAAGGCACTAATAAAGCTTCACTGTTGCGTACTTTAGCTGGCGTTTGTTCCCAGATTTGTGCCATCCGCTGCCAATCTTCCCGCAGCAATGCATGATGTAGTTGGCCTACCGCGGCTTCAGCGCCCAGTTCTTTAATAGCGCCGTTATCGAGCACATGGCGTTTACGCAAGTCCGGCAATACCGACTGCACCGCCTGCCACTGATCGGTATCCTGATACAGTTGCTGCAACAGCTGTAATACATACGGATGTTTCGGCGCCACTTGCCGTAAATGTTGTAATGTCGCCAGCGCCTGCTCTTTTTGTCCTGCCGACAATTGTAATTCTGCCTGCACCACACCCACGGCAATATCAGCACCCTCGGTGGTTTCATGGGCCAGTTTCAGATAATTATCCCGCCGCGCCGGTGCCGATTGTTTTTGCGCAGCACGCGCCGCAGCCAGATAATGTAATAACGGCGTTTCACTATGACCCGCATGGCGAATCAATAAATTTTCGGCTTCCGACCAGCGGCCCTCTTCAAGGGTAATCAGGCCTTTGGTCAGCGCCTGACTGGCGCGTTTATGGCGTAGTTGATGTTGCCAGTTAGCCAGCCGTGCCGGCGAGTGTTTCAAAATCAGCGTCGTGCGCAGCACAAAATAACCCGCCAGCAGCAGTAATAAAAACATCGCCGCAAACACAATCAGTGACGTTTCCAGACTCCAGTCGCCGTATTGCAGCAACACAAAACCCGGCTGAAAGTCGGCCAGCCAGATCAGCAGACCACCCAGCGCCAGGCCGATAATAACGATTAACAACAGTTTCATGGTTCAAAATCCTGCAACCAGCGCAGCGAACCAGTGATATCCGGCAACGCCACTTCAATTTGCTCAAATTTTAAGCTTTCCAACGAAGCCAGCATGGCATCGCGCTGCTCACCAACAAAGTATGTCTTGAGCCAGTCGATACTGGTCTGCAAACTACTGTCGTAAATACTTTGTTTGCCCGAAAGCAACGCAAAACGCGCTGTTTCTAATTTCAAACGCAGATTCTGATACAAAAAATAACGCTGTTCAGGGATCAACACCGCTTGTGTCGCATCCTCATGCTGACGGATCACCACCAGTGAACGGATTTGTTGCCAGATATCACTCAGCGCATTTTGCCAGCCAGCGCGACTACTTAAATCGACACCGGTATCGGCCATCGGATCGGCCGCAAATTGTTTGGGCCCTTTGACCACCCGTAATGCATCAATCGCGTTGATAGCACTTTGCAGATCGGCAGCAATACCGGTGATATCAGCTGTTGCCACCGCGTCCAACAACAATTGTTCATCAGCAATTTGCTGACGTAAATCCTGCAACCGGTAATCATTTAAATCACGCAGCTTTTCATCAGCTAACTGTAATGCCTGGCGGGCACCGCTGGCATCATTGGCTAATGTGGCGCGTTGATTAGCCAGCTGCAGTAAGTAATCGATTTCTTTCAATGTCCAGCGCAGACGGATTGCTTTATCCGTTAATGGCTCTCGTTGTTGTAAATCGGCGATGGCTTGTGCTTGCTGGATCTGGGCATCACTAAGCTGTTGCAGTGTTAATTCGCTGCGCTGCCGGGCACGATTGAGGGTGGCGATATCCCGTTCCAGCGTGGTCAGCGATGTCACTTGCTGGTTCAGTCCATCCAGATTTTGCTGCTGCTGGTAACTCCACCATAACGCCAAAAGGGCCGGCACCAAAACTACTAAAAACACTACCAGCCCCGCGATATTGCGTCTGAGTCGTGGCCAATTCGGCTTTACGTTGGCCGGTTTAGTTTTGGGATTTTGCTCAGAGGATGGGCTGTTATTGTCCATGCTCGGCTCCTTTTTCAGTCAATCGCTGCATAATCGCCTCATCACTGGCATTGTCAGTGACCACAATGTCACTAAATCCTTGTGTCAGAGCATACTGTTTAATGCGCTCACTGAGCACTATTAGTGGTTTGGCACAAACTTCTCGCTTATTTGCGGCAAATATCTTCAGCAAATTTGCCACACTTTGCACGCTGGTGACCAGCAAAACATCCGCATCTAGTGCCTCCTTTTTTTGCGTGTTACCGGCTTTTGGTAATTGCCGACTATATACTTCAACATACCGAATTTTAGCACCTCTGGCTTGCAGCGTATCAGCCAGCAATTCCCGGCCACCCTGACCACGGACAATAACGATTTTCTGACCATCCAGCTTTTGCATTTGCGGCAGACTAAGTAAGCCTTCACTACCGTTAGAGTTTTCTGGTTGCAGACTGACTGATAACCCCTGCTCACGCATTGCCTGCGCGGTTGCACTCCCAATGGCTACACAGGGCAGACGCTGCGGCAATTTCTTTGGCAGCCCGGCACAAAAATGCTGCACTGCATTACGACTGATAAAAATCAGCCAGTCGATTTTGCGCCAATCAATGAACGGCCAATGAGTGGCATCAATGACTTTAATTTCAATTAACGGCAATAATATCGGCGTAGCACCCTGTTGTTTTAACAATGACATTAACTTACCAGCCTGCGCTGCCGGCCGGGTCACCAATACACGCATGCTCTGCAACACGTCGTTATCGACCATAAACATCAGCAAGAATTTTATCGGCGCCGCGGCTCAACAGTGTTTCGGCGAGTGTTAAGCCCAGTTGTTCCGCTTGCTCAATAGTGCCATGAATTTCATCAAATAACATTTCAGTGCCATCTGGCCGGCCGACTAAGCCGCGCAACCAGATTTGATCGTTATCCAAAATCGCATAACCACCAATCGGTACCTGACAGCCCCCTTTTAAACGCCGGTTCAATGCCCGCTCAGCTTTAACGGTGATACTGGTGTAATCGCAATTCAGCGGCGCAATCAATGCATTGAGCTCAGCATCTTCGAGTCGGGTTTCAATTCCCAGCGCGCCCTGACCAATAGCAGGCAGACTTTGCTCAGCACTCAGTGCACTGCGAATACGGGCATCAAATTGCAGCCGTTCCAAACCCGCTTTAGCGAGGATAATCGCCTCAAAATCGCCATTATCCAGCTTCGCCAGCCGGGTATTCACATTGCCGCGCAACGGCAGAATCTGCAGGTCCGGCCGGTAATGACGCAACTGACATTCCCGTCTCAAACTAGACGTGCCAACGCGAGCGCCCTGCGGCAAATCATCAACATTGTTGTAATCGTTGGAGACAAAAGCATCAAACGGATCATGCCGTTCGCAAATCACTGGCAAATGCAGACCATCTGGAAAATCCACCGGCACGTCTTTCATCGAATGTACGGCAATATCAGCTTCGCCATTGAGCATTGCCACTTCCAGCTCTTTAACAAACAAGCCCTTGCCACCGACTTTAGCCAGTGGTGTATCAAGAATTTTATCGCCTTTGGTTTTTATTTTAACCAGCTCAATTTGCAGATGCGGGTGAAGTTTCAGCAATTCGTCGCGGACAAATTCGGCCTGCCATAAGGCAAGCGGGCTGCGACGCGTAGCAATACGCACGGTGGCGTCTTTCATAAAACCGGATTCCTGTCTTGCTTAGCGTTAAAAGGCCATTCTAGCATTTACGGCTGCTGTGCCACGACAGCCGCGTTATAATGCGCGCTACTTTGCCCGACTTAAGCAGGCCGCAATATGTCCACATCCGATAAAAAACTGTCATCTGCACGTCTGACCCAGCCGACCAATAAGTTTGTTGAAAAATTTACCGCTTCGGTCACCTTTGACCGGCGCATGTACCGGCAGGATATTCAGGGTTCAATTGCCCATGCAACCATGCTGGCCAAAGTCGATGTCTTGACCGACAGTGAGCGCGACCAAATTATCAACGGCTTGCAGCAAATCGAGCAGGAAATTGATAACGACGCGTTTCAGTGGTCGGTTGCTCAGGAAGACGTGCACATGAATATCGAAGCGCGGCTGATTGCACTGATTGGTGAAACCGGCAAAAAACTGCATACCGGCCGCTCACGTAATGATCAGGTGGCTACCGATGTCCGGCTGTATTTACGCGATATGATTAAGCCAATCCGCAGCGAATTACTGCGTTTGCAACAGGCATTAGTGGATGTGGCCGAGCGCGAGGCTGACACGATTCTGCCCGGCTTTACCCATTTGCAAACCGCCCAACCGGTCACTTTTGGCCATCATATGCTGGCTTGGTATGAAATGTTGCGCCGTGATTTAGAGCGCCTTGATGATTGCGCCAAACGGGTTAACAGTCTGCCTTTAGGATCTGCCGCCTTGGCCGGCACGACGTTTCCGATTGACCGTGAATATACTGCTGAATTACTGGGCTTTGAACGGATTTGCCGTAATTCATTAGACGCGGTTAGCGATCGTGATTTTGCTATTGAGTTTAATAGCTTTGCATCATTATTGATGATGCATTTATCGCGTTTTTCTGAAGAGTTGATTATCTGGTCATCAGCGCAGTTTGATTTTGTTGATCTCGGCGATGCTTTTTGCACCGGCTCATCGATCATGCCGCAAAAGAAAAATCCCGATGTGCCGGAGCTTATCCGCGGTAAAACCAGCCGGGTTTACGGCAATCTGTTTAATCTGCTGACGCTGATGAAAAACCAGCCACTGGCTTATAACAAAGATAATCAGGAAGACAAAGAACCACTGTTTGACACCGTCGACACGCTGCTCGGCTCGCTGCGGGTTTATGCCGATATGATGGCGGCAATCACCGTTAAGAAAGCCAATATGCGTCAGGCGGCATTAAAAGGTTATGCCACGGCGACCGATCTGGCTGATTACTTAGTGCGTAAAGGGGTGGCATTTCGTGATGCCCATGAAGTGGTGGGCTTATCGGTGGCTTACGCCATAAAACACGATAAAGATTTATCGCAACTGGATCTGGGTGAACTGCAGCAATTTAGCCACCAGATAGGCGACGATGTCTTTAACTATTTAACCCTGGAAGGCTCGGTCGCTGCGCGCGATCATTTAGGCGGCACCGCGCCGGCGCAGGTCAAAAAAGCCATTAAACTGGCACATCAAGAATTGGCAATGCTACAACAATAACCAGCCGATTAAAGCCGCCAGCATACTGACAATACTGGTCAGTCGCGGCCATAAACTGAAAGTTAAAGACCAGCCGCTGGCGACCAGCATTATTATGGCAACGCCGATCACCCAGCCGGCTTGATATTGATTGTTGTCACTGAATTGCCAGAAACACAGCAGCAGTAACAAAAATCCAGATACTTGTAACAAGCGCCGCCATTTATTTGCCAACGGTTGTGTAGCAATTTGCCGCCAATGCCGGGGCATAGCAAGTGCCAGCATGCCAATCGCCGTCACACTGAATAAACTGGTACTGAGCATTAGCCTGCCCCCATCGCTAAAGCGCTGTGATCTTTCACTTTGGCCCGGCGAGTTAAATAACGGCTTAACCATAAAGCCAGCAGACCAAATATGACTGCTCCCATTTCCACGGCAAATTCGGACCACTGTCCTTGTCGTGCGTAATGAATGAAATGTTCGCCTGTGGTCAGCAGATTAATCAGTGGCAATAACAGGCACAGCACCGCAAATAACCAGCATTGCTGCATCCAAACCCGGGCGGCCGGCAGCAAGGCTGCATGGACAGCCATCAGTAACCAAATGCCAAAAAATGCTGTGACTTCCCAGCCAGCCCGATCCGGCAATGTCATTGGCAGTAAACGATTGGCCCAGAAAAAACCAATACAGGCCACCAGCAAACCGGTGATCGCCGCAATATTCAACGTCTCTATCACCCGGTAAACCAGCGGCGTGGCCCGGCCAAATTCACGGAGATTACCCTGCCGACGTTTGATCCAAAATAATACCGTACCCGCAGCGATCATGGTCGCTCCGAGCAAGCCCAGGACAAACAACAACCATCGATAACTCTGACCGCCAAATTCGGCCATATGCATCCGTTCCAGCATGATTTCCGCGGCAAATGCACCGCTATTCATTTGCTGATTTGGCATTCTCACATGGATCATTTCGCCGTTGACGGCATTAAATTGCACCCGGCCGCCGCCGTAATACAGCACTTTGTCATCACTGACTGCCGGATCGGGTAAGCCAAACACATGTGACATCGCACTACTATCGGCCGGCCGCTCAACATTGATAAAAAATCCGGGCTGATCTAATTCAGCTTCGGCGCGAGCAAATAACTCGACCAGACTGACCGGACTCGCTGATTCACCGGTCGCTGTTTTAAACGGCGGCTCCTGCATCAAATCGGTGTAAAAACCAAACGGCGCATCATAATGCTGAGTAATCGCCGGTGCAAAATAGGTTTTGGCCTGAATAGCGAGGCCACTGTAGCTAATCATCAGTAAAAACGGCAGTGTTAATACCGCCAGCAGCGTATGGGCATCCAGCCAGCTGCGCTGCCCTTTAAATAAACGCAGTGTGAAAAAATCTTTAAAAATACGTTTATGGATAATCACGCCGCTAACTAACGACAACAGCATCAGCATGGTCACCGCGCCGACTATCCAGATCCCCGCATTACCAGCATGTAATTCAAAATGGGTATGGACAAAATGATGGCCACCTTCGGTGCCACGATTCTCGTAAGGCCCCAATAGTTTGCCGGTTTCGGGATGTAGTTGAGCAATGTGCAGGCCACCCTCCTTCAGTTCCCAAAACAATAAAATGCCGGGGTTCTCTGCATTAGGCAACCCCATTCCCCAGAAACCACTATTTGGTTGATATTGGCGAAAAAAGGCTTCACCTTTGGCAACATAATCGAGACGCTGTGTTTGAGTCAGCGACTCACTGGCGGTTAATGTGTAAAGCTCCGGGTTCAGCCATTGGCTCAAGGGTTTATCAAAAACTGCCAAAGTGCCGGTAACAAAAATGGCAAACAACAGCCAGCCGGCAACCAATCCCGCCCAAGTATGCACTGGCGTCATTAAACGGCGATAACGACCAATTTCGCCAGTATTGGCAGCCAGATTTAACTCAGCCACAGCATCATCTCCCACATAATGGCTGCCGGAATCAACATCACCAGCCAGGCTCTCTGCCAGTTTGGCTGACTAAACGTCCAAATCATCGCGCCGCTATACACCGCAAAACTCAGCATTAAACCAGTTTGCATCGCATCCGCAAGCCGCCCCGGCCAAATAACGGCGAGGCAGCTAACAAAAGCCGTTGTAAAAAGATAGCCGCCCAGCAGGGCGGCCATGATTTTTAATGAAACCTGAACCGGTTTAGCAAGAGAGAATGTAGTCACGTTATGTCGATGTTAAAAATCCATAGTCGCCGATAAGGTTACCGTACGCGGTGCGCCTAAGACCAGATAGCCGTTATTTTCAAAACCACCAGCCGAAGCCCAGTAGTCCCGATCCAAAACATTGTGGACGCGGGCTCGCAAAGTCAGCGCTTGACCATTTACTTCAGTCAGATAACGCGCACCCATATCTACCCGCGTCCAGCTTGATAACTCCAGTTCATTGGCGGCGTCGGCAAAACGCGAACCGGTATAAACTACCCGACTGTCTAAAGCCAGCCCTTGGAGATAAGGCACTTCCCATTCAGCGCCGATATTAGCCTGCCATTCCGGCACACCGATCACATCATTACCATCCAATTGTGGATTGCCGGTATCGCGCTGTTTGGCATCCAGCCAGGTGACACCACCCAATAATTTAATATTGTCGGTGAGTAAACCAAAGCTGGTCAATTCAATGCCCTGGTGACGATCTTCACCTGATGTCTTAAAGACTGGCGCCGCAGGATCACTATTATCAGTAAACGGACGCGGTTTGTCGGTTGTGAAAAATGCCAGACCGCCACCTAAATCCCCTCTATCAAACTTAACCCCAACTTCTTTTTGTACAGCAACATAAGGACTTTGCTGTTGTCCGCCATTAACTACGTTGACGGTATTACCATTAATGGTTGCGGTTTGTGGTGCGGTATCCCCCTGACGCAGACTTTCAATATAGTTGCCATAAACTGACCAGCTGGGCGAAAGCTTCAAAACTGCACCGGCAACGGGTGTGTTTTCTGTTTCTTTATAGCCGGTTTCGGCAAAAGTATTGTAAGCAAAGTTAGTTACTTCAATGGTCTGCCGCCGGATACCCGCTGTCAGCTTCAACTGATCATTAAACAACGCGATTGTGTCGCCAACCGCATAACTTTGCAGTTCAACCCGATTATTGAGGGCCGGTGAATCCAAGTTATTACCGGTAAAAGCTGCGTCACTAAAATCAGGCCGGGCATAAGATTGTGGATCATATAAATTAGTTAATAACACATTGTTGCCATCAAAACCGGCAAAGGCGTTTTTGGTTTCCTGCTCAAAAAAGGACGCGGACACCACCCATTCATGGCCAATTGAACCCGTGTTAAAGGCTCCACGCAGCCCCACCTCACCGGTGTCGACATCATCCTCACGGGTGTTGTCGAAGCGCTGCGTTCTGGCATCGCCACTTTGTGCATCAGTAACGGTGATATTGGCTAGTGAGTTTGCTTCATCACTTCGGCGTATACCATAGGCCGACCAACCGGTGACCGATTCGGTAAAGTCATATTCACCACGTAGCGTGCCGAACACATCCTCTTCATTAGAATAAGTCCATGGTTGTGCCCAGTTGCTATCCGAATCAGGTGCTGACGGAATACGATTTACACCAGATAAGGTTACATTGGTACGCGTTTCATCTAATTGATTATCCTGCCAGCCGATATCAGCAGATAAACGCGCCCGATCACCGCGCCAGTCAAGACCAACAGAAAATAATCCCAGCTCTACCCCTTCGTCATCAACTGCGCTGCCACCATCACGATAGGCCGTGTTAACTCGCACCCCAAATTGTTTTTGTTCACCAAAACGCCGGGACACATCGGCTGATGCATAACCTTGTTCAAAATGATCCGTGCCCACGGTGATACGGTTTAAATCTTCGTTAGATGCGCGTTTTGGCAACAAATTAATACTGCCACCAATGCCACCACCACCAGGGGTTGCGCCAGTCAAAAACGATGAAGCGCCGCGTAATACTTCGACGCGCTCAAATAACTCTGTCGCAATATATTGTCTTGGTAACAGAGAATACAAACCGTTGTAGGCAATATCATCAGAACTAAGGATAAAGCCCCGGATAAAGAAAGATTCCTGAAAATTACCAAACCCCCGCGCTACCCGCACACCCGGATCATTTTGCAGCACATCCCCAACACTTTGTGCCTGGCGATCCTGAATCAGTTGATTGGTATAGCTGGTAATGCTGAATGCGGAGTCCATATAATCTTGTGTACCAAGTATCCCAACACGGCCACCTGTTGCCACCTGACCGCCGGCATAAGCGGGTGCCAACCCTTCGGCCGAGGCATCGGCACTGACGGTTACGGTAAGACTTTCCAGCGCTTCGGCATCTGAATCAGCCGATTCTGTTTCAGCAAAAGCAGGCAGACTCAATCCGGATAACGCGAGACTTATCGCCAGATAGAGAGGTTTACAGGGGTATGACATGATAAAACTCCGAAAGACAACAGGCTCACCAATTATAAATAATAACTATCACAATGCAAATGATTACTATTTAGAAATTAGTCTTACGAAAGGTCAATTTATAAACGCGCCGATAAGTAATAATAACTTACCAGCAGCAAGCTCGTAGACTGGCCGTACGTAATAACTGATGATTTAACAGACAGCGACTGAAAGCAACGGATACAGAAAACAAGCTGAGCCATAGGACAATTCCAGTGGCAGTAATCGGTTGATCCACAAATAGCCGACACAAGCAATTAGCAGCTCGCTTATCGCCGTTACATTGAGCACATCAACAACCCGGTAAACATGCTGTGTGGTATGACCATACGCATTCGATGCATGCTGCCAGCGTCTTGATATAAACAAGATCGAACCGGCAGCAATCATGACCACACCAGTGATGCCCAGCAGAAAATAAAGTCAGCACTTGTAAACTGATGGCCAGATGTTTCGAAGTCAAACCGGGCAACGCCTGCAAACAGAGATAAAGAAGGGCGTGATTCATATCGAATTAAACTAAAAGCGGATAATTATTAAAGGGCCACATCGAATGATATCTGCGGCCATAAAAGATTAGCGGTCTATTAACAATCGCAGCAGATTATTGCGGACTTTTGACAGCCGATCATATTGCGGCGTTTTACCGCGAACATTAAATTCTTCACGCAGTGCCAGCTCCAGGTCAAACAGCAATTCCCGTTGTCCGGCATCGCGCAACCGGCTGGTCAACCAACCGACCACCACCAGCCGCACACCTTTTTCAACAAGATTCACCCGATGTAAATAAGTCGATGGATACAGCAACACATCGCCGGCTTCAGGTTTCCAACTGCGCTCGCCGCTGTTGTCTTCCAGCACCAGCTCACCCCCCTGATAACTATCACTGGCCGATAAAAATACGGTAAAAGAAATATCGGTACGCAGATCATTAATCAAGGCTTCATCAACATGCGTACCGTAGGCCATTCCCGGCTGGTAGCGGCTTAACATCAGCCGCACAAATTGTTGCGGCCGGACCGCCAATTTGAATAAATCATGATCCAGCAACCGCTGCTCAATCAGCCGTAATATGCCACTTACCGCCACATCATCGGCCTGTTGATTATGCTTCACTTCAGAGGCTGCGCGGCCAGCGGTGCTTTTTCCGTCATAAAATGGTGTGTTGTGAATCGCCTCATGAATCACCTCAAGATCCACTGCCGACAAACACTGTGCGAGATGTAAAATCATATTGAGAATGCTTCTCATTTATGGCAAAGTGCATAACGTATCACGAATCCACAAATATGAGGCTGACGAATGCAAGAAAACCGTAAAAAATGGATCAGTTTAGGCATTGCGCTGGCAAGCGGTGTCAGTATGAACGCCATGGCTGCCGATATGCCAGATCATTCCGACCATGCATCGGCCATGACATTGGTCGCTGCTGGTGAAGGGGAAGGCGAAGGTGCCGGCGTTACCGAAACGGATCTGAAAACCAACGATATTGCTTATTTAACCAGGCTGGGCCTGATTCGCGGTCATTTGCTGGTCGGGTATGAATTATATCGTCAGAGTCACACGGATATGGCGATTACTCATATGAAACACCCGCGTGACGAACTCTATGCCGGACTGGTACCGGCCATCGAATATCGAGGCGGCCAGCGTTTTGATGACGCCTTAAGCAAACTAGCTGACAGCGTCACCGGTGAAGCGTCTCAGGAAGTTGTCGCAGCGGCTTATCAGGATCTGGAAAACGGCATTAAAGCCGCCGAGTCTGTGGTAAAAACTGATTTGCAAACCAGCCTGCTGAGTATCAAATCGTTACTGACCACCGCCGGCAAGGAATATGCGATTGGTGTTGATAATGGCAAACTGGTTAATGCCCATGAATATCAGGATGCCTACGGCTTTACCGAAATCGCCAAACGCCGTTTACAGGAATTACCGGAAAGTAGCCGCAGCCAATCACCGGACGCGGTTGAAAAAGTCTCTGCTTACCTGGCAGAAATTGCCGATCTGTGGCCTGCCATCGCACCAGAAGGCAATATTGATGGCGACGCGTCCAGACTTTACGGTGCCGCCGCCCGCATTGAAATTACCGCTTTAGGCCTTTAACAACAAACCACCATCCGGATGACTTTCTGGGTGGTGGTTTAAATATCCCATAACCTGCATAAATTCAGCTTTAAACCTTAGCTTATCGCTAACATCAAAAAAATACATGGCGCAATCTGGTCGCCAAGTGATTGCTCATGATCTTTTAGTCCTCATTACCACAAAGAAACCGTCCGACAATTTGCAATAAATAACAAAGCTCGCGTCTCTAATCCACAGGCTATATATTGATGCTCCCTTTATCAGCATCTGCTTTTTATTTATGTTCGCTAAACCCGCTTTGCTCAGCCCGATAAAATCAGCAATTCTGCGATTAATTGATATTGCACAACGCTTTCCCGGTCTGATTGCATTGTTTGGTTTTGTCTCCGGTACAGCCAGTTATTTTCTGGTTGAGCGCAGCACACAACTGGCGCAGTTTCTGACCATTTTACTGCTAGCCAGCTGGTTATTTTTACTGCTCGAGAAAGGCCTGCGCATCCGCTTTTTTAATCGTTTCGGACTGGAGTTTCCGCCAGCTGTGATGCATTACATAACGCAGATGGTGCATCAGGAAAGCCTGTTTTTTACCTTACCGTTTTTTTTGGCGGTGACCACTTGGGATCATGGCCAGTCGGTGTTCACTGTTATTCTAATAGCTTGTGCTGTGGTGTCAGTTATTGATCCCATTTATTATCAGAAACTTGCTAAGCGACGTGAATTGTTTTTGCTGTTTCACTCGTTTGCGCTGTTTGCCATGCTGGTAGTGGCGCTGCCCATTATTTTGCAGCTGACCACGACACAAAGCCTGGCTTGGGCATTGCTGATAGCATTATTGCTGAGCTTGCCCAGTTTGGCGCAGGTTTTTCAATACCAACGCTGGTGGCGTTTACCGGTGTTAATTTTATTGTTAACGGCACTTGCCGGCACTTTATGGCAGGTCCGCAGTTGGATCCCACCGGCAGCGTTACGTTTAATTGAAATCAGTTTGTCGCAGCAAGTGGATCGTGAAGAACTCAGTCACGGTCAGAGTATTGAGCGCATTTCAGCCAGTCAATTACAACAAACGGGGTTGTACGCCTGGACCGCCGTCAATGCCCCGCGGGGTCTGCGCGATAATATTCATCATGTTTGGCTGCATAATGGCGAAGTAATAGATCGGATCATACTGGAGATTGAAGGCGGCCGGGAACAGGGTTACCGGGCATACAGTTATAAAAATAAATTTCCGGAAACGGTGGTTGGCCGCTGGCAAATCCGGGTGGTCACTGATTCCGGTCAGTTGATTGGTTTAAAGCGTTTTACGGTAACCGCCGATTAATCGCCACTGACTTTCAGCTTGCCGGCAATAAAATCGCTATGCGCTACATGCAGCAAATTGGCGATCCGCCGGATAACATGCTGTTCAACCGCCTGAATATCATCGTCAGCCGCCGCCATCTGCCATAACGATTCAATCAGCTGTATTTTTTCGGCCATACTGTACTGGCTGTTAATTTCCCGGGTAAAGGCAAAATAATCAATAGCCGAATCATGGGCTTGGATGGCGTCTTCAAATAAGCTGACAGCGGCACTGTCAGATAATTGAAACTGTTTTTTCAGCAACCTTTGCAGGGCAGCAATTTCAATTTTATCGTGTTCATGATCGGCGACCATAACCTCCACCATCAGCGCCGCAGCGGCCAGCATTGGCTGATTTTTAAAGGCACTAACAAGTTCAGCTTCATTATCAGTTTGCGGATTGAGTAAGGCTTTTATGGCATTTAACATAGCGGGCTTCTTAAATTTAAATGGGTTCTGTCTGAGTTAACAGCGGCAAGTTCAGCGATTAACAATGATCGCCGCCTGATAGCGCGCTTTACCATAACCTAACAGCTGGTTAAATTCTTTATGGGTCACGGGGATATACAAGCTGTCCGTCAGGGTTTTATCGTCATCCCTGTCAATATCGGGATCATGAAAATAAACAAAGGTATCGGAAATCGACACCAGCAACACCCAATGCGGTGATTTATTCTGATTAAGACGATAAGAGCTTATCAGCACTACCACCAGCGCACCGGCATCTAAATGGCTACGCAGCAGATTAACATCCATCGGCTGTAACTGCTGATGAATATCGGATTGGGCAATTTGCTGGACAAAATCCTGATGCACACATTCGATGACCAGCTTTTTCTCATCACTACGCACGCCATTGATAAACGGCACTTCATCACTATTGGTAATCAGCGTGGTGTCAAAACCGCGCCGCCAGGCTGATAACGCTAGACCATGGGCACTACAGCCACCGTGGCCTGAGGTCATAAAAATGGTCGTCGCTTCGCGCCAGATTTGTAATTCACTGATTCGGTCCAACGGCGGCATATCCGGGTTCAGCGTTTTCATGGCCATCATCAAACTGGCCGGACCACAGGTGAAGTCGGTGCTTTGTGAATAGTGCACCACTCTATTTTGTAAGGTATGCGGCTCTGGTTGCAGCACTTTCATCATACGCATCGCGTCAGTGTGATCTTCGTAAAAATCACTGACGATATCGAACCGTTTGTAACCGAGATTTTCGTAGAGCCGAATCGCGTTATGATTATCAGGCCGTACTTCCAGGCGGATAAAACTCCGCCCGGCTGCTAAAGCGGCTTTTTCTGCCGCCGCCATCAGGGCATTGGCGATACCTTGTTTACGATTTTCTGGATCAACGGCCAGTGAGTAAATCCGCCCCAGCGACGTACCGCGTGAATACAGAACCAATACATAACCGGCTAATTGCTGATTTTTTTCGGCCAGCAGCAGTAGGGCATTGGCCTTATTGATCATCCATTTAAAACTGCGCCGTGACAGTCTGTCGCTATCAAAGCAGCTTTTTTCCAGGCCCAGTAAGGCATCCACATCATCCAGTGTGGCGGCACGAATATGCAGATCAGTTGCCTCAGGCACTGCCATTACTTTGGCCGCTGAGCCCTTCCAGTGCTATTTCAATGACCTGCCGGCCGCGGAATAACACTAACTCTTGCCATTGCGTCTGATCCGGACAGAAAAAATCCTGCATCGCATGTTTGATATCCAGCGTTTGCTGATCGGTCCAGTCAATTTTTCCGGATTGTTGCAATTGATGATCGGCATGTAATACCCGCAGCATTTCAGCATTGCCAAAACTGCCGAATTCCAGCGTCAGAAAACACAACTGTTCACCCTGCGCATGCCAGAAATAATCATGCAGGCCATGTTTCACTCCAGAAGTCGACGTGCCCATCGCCGGCTCGGTCACCGTTGCGCCAAATAATTCAACCGCAGTTTTGGTGGCTTTACTGTTATGCGGATGATCACAAATCAGTTCGCCATAGCCGTAAGGGCCGAGGCCACTATGAATATCAATCACCACAATTTGATCGCGCTTTTCCGGCTTGATTTGCCCGGCCAGTTGCTCGATAACGTCGCGTGACCAGCTGGCTTTATCACCGCCGTAATACAACGCATCTTTTTGTTGATACTGCCCCTGACTCAATGCATCAAACAAATCACGATGGCCGCCCACTTCATTCATGCTTGATGTCGATTTATTCAGATCCTGCCATATTTTTAATGCTTCGCTGGAGTCCGGCAATTTACCGGCAAAATCAACGAAGTTACGGTTGATATCGATGCCGTCATTATCATTACGACTGGCCCAGGCAAAACCCCAGGGGTTCAGTGCGTGCACCAACACCACACAGATATCAGCAGGCAAACGCCGGTGACGACCGACAAAATCCGACTGAATCGCCGAACCAACGCCACCTTCAACGCCATGCAGGCCGGAGACCAGAACCAACATATTTTTGGCCTTCGGGTTACCGGCCCAGGCAATATCGCAAAACAGTTTTTCGTTTTTCGGGCCTTTCAGCGGATGGGCAATATTATTAAAACGTTCAACAATTGAGCTGGTCTCAACCGACGAAACAAACTTATCCCGCGCCCCGGCATAGCGTTGTGAAAATACGCTCAAAACGGCTTCTGCATACATGACAACGACGCTCCTGTTTCTAAAAAATTTGCCGAAGAATAGGTGGTTTTAGCGATTTTGACCAGTAAACCGGCACGGTGGCAAAATTTTTAGCACAACCATGCCACAATCACTTTATGATGCACAAATAGACAAGCGCTGACGCTAGGGAGACGCCAATAAAATCTATGAGTAACCATCTGATAATAGTAGAAAATATCGCAGACTGGGCGCCTTACTTCCCCAGCGCGCAGGTCATCGCCGTTGATGATTATCTGCAAACCCCCACACAAAGCCCGTCGGGTCGTGCGCAAATAATTAACCTCTGTCACAGCCTCGATTATTTAAGCCCCGGCTATTATTGTTCGATGGTTGCCGAAGCGCGGGATCATCGGGTGATCCCCAGTCTGCGCACCATCAATGACCTGTCGCGTAAAAGTTTGTACGCGTTTGATTTAAGCGATATGAGCGAAAAACTCGATAAAGTCATTGTTGCCAGCGGCAAACAAGCTGAGGAAAATTTCCGGCTCAAGGTGTTTTTTGGTCAGTGTGAATTTAAAGCCCTGCAAAAATTGGCGCGGCAGATTTACGAACAATACCCCTGCCCGATTATCGAAATAGACTTCACCAATAAAGGCCATTGGCTGATCAGTCGGATTGGTGCCGGTGCACTCGATAAACTGACGGAAACAGAACAGGATTTATTTGCCAACGCTTTAGACGCCTTCAGTCATAAGTTGTGGCGAAAACCGGCCAAACGTCGGCAATATCGCTACGACATGGCGATTTTGCATAATCCTGAAGAAAAAATGCCGCCCAGTGATATGACGGCATTAAAACGCTTTATCGCCAGTGGCAAACGTTTGGGTATTGATGTGGAGCTGATCACCCCGCGCGATTACATTCGTATCGCCGAATATGATGCACTGTTTATCCGGGAAACGACCGCAATTCATAATCACACCTATAAATTTGCCCGCCGCGCCGAAAGCGAAGGCCTGGTAGTGGTTGACGATCCAACATCGATTATTCGCTGCACCAATAAGATTTACCTCAAAGAACTGCTGGAAAAGCACAAGCTGCCGATGCCGGAATCGCATCTACTGTATCGTAATGACAAGTTGGGGCTGGAACGGATGTGCGAAACCGCAACCTTTCCGCTGGTGATGAAAATTCCCGACGGTGCCTTTTCAAAAGGTGTTATCAAAGTCAACGATGCCGAAGAGCTGCGCGTAAATGCCGCGATATTTTTCCAGCAATCGGCGATTATTCTGCTACAAGAATTTATGTTTACCGATTACGACTGGCGGATTGGCGTGTTCAATAATAAACCGCTTTACGCCTGTCAGTATTTTATGAGTAAAGGGCATTGGCAGATTTACAACCACAATACCAAAAAAGGCACCGCCGCTGGTAAATCAGCTGCCGTGCCGATTTCAAAAGTCCCAGAAAAAGTACTTAAAATCGCCAGCAAAGCGGCCAAACTAGTCGGTGATGGTCTGTATGGCATTGATATCAAACAAAGCGGTTCGCGGGTGGTACTGATTGAGGTCAATGACAACCCCAGCATCGATAGCCAGATCGAAGACGCTTATCTTGGCCCGGCGTTGTATGACGATATCATGCGCGAGTTTTTGCGCCGGCTGGAAGCGCGTAAGACGCATCGACAATAGGCATTTCCCATCCTAACTTCCTCCCAACGGCGCCGCCGATCAGTATTGGCGTGCGAATTGAGGTCAAATGTACCAACCCCTTGCCACAATGCACATTAACGCCGCTGACCCGATTAACAATCTGGCTGACCGAGGCGCAGCAGTTCAATTTCTTGTTCAGATATCCGGATAAGGCAAACTGGTATTTTTATAACAATCTATAATGGCAATCTCTTCTAAGATAAACATGGTAAAAACTGCTGAAATCATCTGAAAATAAAGTAAATTCTTGCATAAAGGCATCCTGCCTAATTCAGGAAAAAACCTGAACTCAACTTGAAAACTGGCGATTTCACCCCCAATAACAGCATTTAATTTTGCTAAGTGAACGTGGCCGCATGGAATACAAAGATTATTACAAGATATTAGGCGTCGACCGTAAAGCCGCTGCCGAGGACATCAAAAAAGCGTATCGGAAGCTGGCCCGCAAATATCATCCCGATGTCAGCAAAGAGCCAAATGCCGAAGAAAAATTCAAAGAACTCGGCGAAGCTTATGAAGTGCTGCGTGATACCGAAAAACGTGCCCAGTATGATCAATTCGGCGCTCAGTACCGCCATGGTCAATCATTTACGCCACCTCCCGGCTGGCAAGAAAATACCGGTGGCTTTGGCCATGGCAATAGCAATTTCAGTAGCTTTTTTGAAAATATGTTTTCCAGCGGCATGGGCGGCGAACGTGGTGACAGCTTTTTTGCCCGTGGCGATGATGTTAATGCCAAAATCACTATCAGCCTTGAAGAAGCTTTCCACGGCACCAATAAAAGTATTCGTCGGCCCACCGGTGCCTCGCAAACCGGCACCGTCAATGTAAAAATTCCGGCAGGCGTCAGTGCTGGCCAGAAAATCCGTTTAAGCGGCCAGGGCAAAGCCGGCATGGGTGGTCAGGACGGTAACTTATATTTAGAAATCCAGATCGCCAAACATGCCTTTTTTCGTGTTGAAGACAAAGACTTGTATTTAGAGCTGCCACTTGCTCCCTGGGAAGCCGCATTAGGCACTAAAGTAACTGTGCCCACACTGGCTGGCAAAATCAGTCTGAATATTCCTGCTGGTGCCCGTAGCGGTCAGAAAATGCGACTCAAAGGCCGGGGACTGCCAGGCAAAACCACCGGCGATCAATTTGTTGTGTTACAGATCCAGACCCCGCCGGCCAGCAGTGATTCACAAAAAGTGCTGTATCGGAAAATGGCAGATAGTTTTGACTTTAATCCGCGCGATGCACTGGACAAAGCATTTTAAGGAGCGCAATTCACCATGACCCGTTTTAAATCTGCTTTGGTATGGCTGGCTGGATTAATGTTAATTGGCCAAATCGCCTTCGCCGCACTGCCGTTTCCTTGGCTGAATGATGACCAAAAAATGCCAACCCTGGCGCCAATGTTGGATCGCAGCAAACCAGCGGTAGTCAATATTGCCACTCGTGCTGAAGTGCCGGTGCGAGATAATCCACTGATGAATGATCCGTTTTTCCGGCGGTTTTTTAATATCCCGGATCAGCCACGCACCCGTCAGGCACAAAGCTTGGGTTCCGGGGTGATTTTCAATGCCCGCGAAGGGTTGGTGCTCACCAATAATCATGTGATTCAGCGCGCCGATGAAATCACCGTTTCACTGGTTGATGGTCGCAGTTTTCAAGCAGAAGTGGTCGGTACGGATCCGGCAACAGACGTCGCACTCATCAAAATCCCTGCCGACAATCTCAACGCCCTGCCATTGGCGGATTCCGATAAATTGCAGGTCGGTGATTTTGTGGTCGCTATCGGCAATCCCTTTGGTCTTGGCCAGACGGTGACTTCTGGTATTGTCAGTGCGTTGGGCCGTACCGGTTTGGGGCTTGAGGGTTACGAAGACTTTATTCAGACCGATGCCTCAATTAATCCCGGTAATTCCGGCGGCGCGCTGGTGAATCTGCGCGGCGAATTGGTGGGCATTAATACGGCGATTTTCTCACCACAAAATTCCGGCAATATCGGTATAGGCTTTGCTATTCCCAGTAATCTCGTCAAGCAAGTCACCGATCAATTGCTGGAGTTTGGTGAAGTCCGCCGTGCCTATTTAGGCGTGCAAATGCAAGACATCACACCTGAACTTGCTAGGGCTTTTGATATTGAATACAACCGCGGCGCAATTATCACTAAAATCGTGCCGAATTCAGCGGCTGAAAAAGCTGGCCTCCAAGTCGGCGATATTATCACTGCCATTGATGGTCTCTCATTAAAAAATGCAGCTAATCTGCGTAACGCCATTGGCTTGGTGCTGGTCGGCAAAACTATCGAGCTGGAAATTCTCCGCGATGGCAAATTACGCACCATTAAAGCCAAGGTAAATGAACGCCAACAAAGCCGTCAGGCCAATGGCGATGTGCATCCGAAACTTGCCGGCGTGACCTTTGAAGAGATCGATCCGACATCACCTTATTATGGTGAAGTTGAAGGTGTAATGATTTATCAGGTTGAACGCGGCAGCCCCGCCTGGCAGGCCGGTTTACGCAGTCAGGATATTATTATCTCAGTCAACCGTCAGCCGGTCACCAACCTTGAACAATTGAAACCATTAGTCAAAAATCAGCCTGAATTGCTGCTGAATATTGTCCGGGGTCAACGGGCATTATTTTTATTATTGCGTTAAATAAATTCTGGTTCAGATACCTTTACGGCAGTGGCGTTAAGGCATAGGCTTGGCTAAAAACGCAACAATGGTGTCGGCTTGTTGTCCGACATTTAATTCGTTAAACGCACTTGTTTAGTGCAACACATCCGAGGATTATCCGCCACACAAAATAAAGGTGCCTTATGACTTCAAGTCCGCAAACCATAGACTATCTTTACGAGAAGATCGTTAATCGTAATCCCGGTGAGCCGGAGTTTCATCAGGCGTTACACGAAGTGCTGGAAACCTTGGTACCGGTACTACATAAACACCCAGAGTATGTCAAACACAAAGTCATTGAGCATCTCTGCGAGCCGGAGCGGCAGATCATCTTTCGAGTGCCCTGGCAGGATGATAAAGGCGAACTGCATATCAATCGGGGATTTCGTATTGGCTTTAACAGTGCTCTGGGCCCGTATAAAGGTGGCCTGCGGTTTCATCCCGATGTCACCATCGGCACCATCAAATTTCTGGCCTTTGAGCAAACCTTTAAAAACGCCCTGACCGGCCTGCCGATTGGCAGCGGCAAAGGCGGTTCGGACTTTGATCCCAAAGATAAATCCGATAATGAAGTGATGCGCTTTTGTCAGAGTTTTATGATCGAATTATACCGGCATATCGGTGAATCTACGGATATCCCGGCTGGCGACATCGGTGTAGGAGCCCGCGAAATTGGCTATTTATTCGGTCAGTACAAACGCATTACCAATCGTTATGAATCCGGCGTAATTACCGGCAAGAGCCCCGGCTGGGGCGGCACAGTGATACGCAAAAAAGCCACTGGCTATGGTGCGGTATTTTTTGCCGAGGCCATGCTGGAAACTCAGGATGTCTATTTAAAACGCAAAACCTGCGTGGTTTCCGGCTCTGGCAATGTGGCGATTTATGCCATGGAAAAATTGCGCGTGGTTGGCGCCAAAGTTATTGCCTGCTCGGACTCTAGTGGCGTCGTTATTGATAAGCATGGCATCAATGTTGATACAGTCATCAAAATTAAAGAGGTTGAGCGCGGCCGGATCCAAAGTTATGTCGATCATCATCCGCATGCCGAATATATTGAAAACGGCAATATCTGGCATATCCATTGCGATCTAGCATTTCCCTGTGCCACTCAAAATGAGCTAAATGCCGATGATGCAAAAACGCTGATTGATAATGGCTGTATTGCGGTTTGTGAAGGTGCCAATATGCCCTGCACACCGGAAGCAGTGGCCTTATTCTTGGAAAATAATATTGCTTATGGTCCCGGCAAAGCAGCTAATGCGGGCGGAGTCGCCTCTTCAGCACTAGAAATGCAACATAATGCAACACGCAGCTCAGGATTCGAATACAGCGAAGAACGGCTACAGGAAATTATGATCAATATTCATCGCCAATGCTGTCATACCGCTGAAGAATTCGGGGTGCCCGGCAATTATGTGGTCGGCGCTAATATTGCCGGTTTCCGCCGGGTGGCTGATGCTATGTTGGCCTTCGGCGTAATTTAGGTGGCGCTGTAATAGTTCCTATCCTAACCCGCCGGTCAACGCGTTTTGCCGCGCGCCGATCCCGCTGCTGCGCCATATACCGCAACATAGCTATCGGTGCGGCGATCTTGTTGTTGCCACCGATCGGCAAAATGCCGGAACTGACAATCACACTCAGCGATACGATCACAGGCATTCAGTGGTAATTTGGGGGCTTGCGAGGCCAGAAAAATGATCTGTGTTGTTTGACTTGCCGCCTGACAGGCATTTTTACAAGGCTTAATTTTAACGGCTCGGTAGCGCGGGTCGTCAAGCTCGTCAATATTTGTCGTCGCAGGCTTTGCTGTGAAATAAAAAATCAGTGCGCCCGAGACAAACAAAAATAGCAGAATTTCCATACGCGATTTCTTTTCCATATTTTGCGTATTAGAACTTATTTATGCGCCTTTTTCACGACGAATGCAATGGTCTTTTAATATTGCAATGCAAAACCATCACCCAATAAGCTGCTGTTTTTACATACTTTTACAAACCTTGACCCAACTTCGCGCTGCAAAAGCTTAGTCTGTTAATCGTAATCAAGAATTTAAGCGAGGTTAAGACGATGACTTCAAACACACTAAAAAAAACCGGTATTATTTTATTGGTGTCAGGCATGTTAATGGCGTTATCGGTCAATCAGGCTAAAGCGGATGTAGATGTGCATATTGGCTTCGGTTTCCCGGTATTTAGTGGTTATCACCATGGTTATTCCCACCAGAATAACCGCCACTACAAAAAACATTACAATAATCCAAAATACTACAATAATTACCGATCACGTCATGGTTATCGCGATTATGATTATTCACGTCATGGCTACCGGGATTATCGTCGCGGTGACGACCGTCATCATGGTTACCGTAGTGGTCATCGTTACTGGCATTAAAAAAAGGGTTTACCAGCCAAGTTGGTAAACCCGATCCCATCAAGCTTTTTTTATGGACACACAAAACAAAGATCATTTGGATTTGAATTGGCTTAATCGACTGTGCCAAAATCATCGTCAATTACCCCACGTCTTGACGATGAGGGCCGTTATTCAACTATTTTAAGACAGGCTTCACATCATTAATGGACAGTATTCTCAGACTACTTTACACCAGCCAGGCGCGCATTGATCTGACCGAAGCTGAAGTGCTCGACATACTCAGTCAATCCCGTGAATACAATCAAAAATCTCGCATTACCGGTATTCTTTGCTATAGCAAACGGGACTTTATTCAAGTGCTTGAAGGCCCGGAGAAAAATGTCCTGTCACTTTACACCAAAATTATCGAAGATCCTCGACATCAACGCTGCAAACTGGTGAGCATCGACCTTACTGACAAACGTATTTTTGAAAGCTGGTCGATGGGTTATATCAACGCCTCCGACAGCAAGATGCAGCAACTGCGCCACGAATTACCGGCCAAAATTAATCATGACAACACTGATAAATTCGTTATGCATCTGCGCAGCTTTTTGAATAACTCCGCGCCCAAAGCCGTTATTTAATTTCCCTCTACCTCAGGGAGAGGGGCAGAGCGAATAACAATCATAGTAAATTCACAGCAATCGCAGCTTGCGGTTGAATACAACCGACGCGGTGCTCACAATGACCCGACAAATGTAAAGCGCGTTAATGAATAGCGTTTTGTTGTGTAATTATCCCAATAGATTATTGATTTATAAATATTTTTACAAATATAAACGTATCGACTTTATCGATAGCGCGTATGATGAAACTATCGGCTCGATATTTATCGCCGAACTTTGAGTATCAACATTATGAACACATACAAACACGTTTCGACGGGCATTTTAGTCATTGTGGCCACGCTGACATTAGCGGCCTGCAGTGGTATGTCCAGTCAGGATAAGAGCACGGCAGCTGGCGCGGGTATTGGCGCAGTTACCGGTGCAGTCTTAACAGGTGGCAGTGCCGTTGGCACTGTTGGTGGCGCTGCCGTTGGCGGCGTTATCGGCCATGAAGTTGGCGATTGATTTTTCAATCGGCTAACACAAAAAAGCCCCGTCACTGATGGCAATGCTGATCAGTTAAGAGTACTTGACTGACTCAGCGAAGAGATCAAACTCC
>JAVVFF010000123.1:0-6124 GCA_032250995.1 Methylophaga sp.
GCGCGCAGGCGACTTTCAGGCGTTAACTGATAACTGACCGTGCCTCGGTAAGTTGTTTCTGGTCCAAAATCATCAGGATTATCATAACGCACACCCAAGGTCGTACTTAATGCATCAGTGATTTGAATTTGATCCTGAATATAGACAGCCCGGGTAGATCGTTGTGCTTTTGTTTGCTGATCTAAAATAAAGCCGCCGAAGGCGGTGAAACCATCAGCGTGCATTTTTTCTTTTTCATACTCACCACCAATGCTTAGCAAATGGCTTTGCCAGAAACGTAAATCATTTTGTAGCCCGACTTTATTTTTCTCACCGCGAAAATCAGTGCGATCCTGCGTAGCGAACGGATTGTCGCGATCATTACGGTTTTTACGTTCCACATCAGTGCGTTGCAATGTTAAGGTTGGTTGCCATTGATCTTGCCAAAAATTGCCTTCAATCGTCGTACCGATAAACATTTGTCGGCTTTTGTTAAGGGCGTCCAAATCCTCAGCGGTGTTGCCGCTGAAATCAAAACCACCATCAATATCATTTTCGGTTTCAATTAGTCGGGCAGAAAAATCAACATTCAGCTTATCATTGGCTTGCCAGGCTAATCGTGTCGATAGCACGCCATTTTGATAACCGTCATTATCGCGTTCACTACCCGGTGCTAGACGTTTGCGAGTGGCAATACTGTCACCATCGGACGCAAAAAAACCAGCCGTGGCACTATAGCTGAAATCGCCCTGTGAACCGGAAACGGCCAGTGCTTCGTGATGTGTTGACTGGTTGCCGGCTTCTGATGTAGCGCGGGTTTTTAGTTTGCCATCGCCTTTGTGGGTACGGATTTGCACCACCCCGCCAATGGCATCAGCACCATATAAAACGCTTTGTGAGCCACGAACCACTTCAATGGATTGCACATCTTCAAGCAAAAAATTAGCAAAATCAAAGCCACCGCTGGGTGTGCTCGGGTCGTTCATTTCAATACCATCCACCAGCACCAGTGTGTGATTGGAATTGCTGCCCCGGATAAAGATGGAAGTTTGCGAACCACGATTACCCAGCGATACAGCCTGCACACCGGGCACATCGTGCAGCGCATCAGCCAGCGTAATAAATTGTCGTTTGCTAATATCTTCAGCAGTAATCACCGAAACGGCACTGCCGATTTGATCAAGAGGGGTAGGGGTTCGCGTTGCCGTCACCACCAGATGATCTAATTTGGTATCAATAGTGTCGGCAAAGACAGAATTAAAAATGGCCTGCGCGATCAGCAAACTTATGAGAGAAGTACGATGGGAAATCATATTAAAACGCCTTTAGTGCACTATCCAACCCGATAGCGTTAGCTGAAACACATGTGCAGCAAGGCGATTCCCGATCGTTTGAACAATCAGAAAAACTTTCCTGTGCGCCCGCCGCGACATGAAGATTGTCACAGGCCGGTCTCCGGACTCACGAGTGATGGCTTTTTGGGCCAATCACCACTGTCGCCTTCCCATGCAAATGCACAGTGGCCGATGACAGCGGCAAACTCGTTTACCGTTGCGGGGGCAGTGACGGCATTGTTTAAAAAACGCACCGTCTTCCCGATTATCGTCTTGGCAAAGCAAGACGCACCTGAAACAAGGCGCAGACTATAGGAGTCGTTGATTGCTTTGTCAAACCACGATTTTTAAAAAAGCCCAGTCGCTTTGCTAGGCGCAATGGCTTGCAATCCGGTAAAATCAGCTAATTTTCTGATTTAAAGAACCACCATGACTGAAGACTTTCGTGATAAAGGCTTTGCCACCCGGGCAGTGCGAACCGGCCATTTGCGCACAGCAGAAAACGAGCATTCCGAGCCGATTTTTCCGACTTCAAGCTTTGTTTTTGACAGCGCAGAGCAAGCGGCGGCGCGCTTTTCGGGTGATGAAAAAGGCAATATTTATTCGCGATTTACCAATCCGACAGTACGCACTTTTGAACAACGGCTCGCGGCTTTGGAAGGTGGCGAATCCTGTGTCGCGACAGCTTCTGGTATGTCGGCGATTTTAGCGACCTTCATGGGCTTGTGCACGGCCGGCGATCATATTGTTTCATCGCGCAGCATTTTTGGCACCACGCGGGTATTGTTTGATAAATATCTCAGCAAATTCGGTCTGCAAACTGACTATGTAGCGTTGACTGATCTGGCCGCCTGGGAAAATGCCATTAAGCCCAATACCAAAGCGCTGTTTCTGGAAACACCATCCAATCCGCTGAATGAAATTGCTGATTTGACAGCATTATCGGCATTGGCAAAAAAGCATGATTGTCTGTTGATTGTGGATAATTGTTTTTGCACGCCGGCGTTACAACTGCCATTTAATTTTGGTACCGACATTATTATTCATTCCGCCACTAAATATATAGATGGGCAAGGACGCTGTGTTGGTGGTGCGGTAGTCGGTGATGCACAGCTTGTCGGCGAAGAAGTTTATGGTTTTTTACGCACCGCCGGCCCGACTATGAGTGCTTTTAATGCCTGGACCTTTTTAAAGGGTCTGGAAACACTGGATCTACGCATGAATGCGCATTCGGCCGCCGCTCTGCAAATTGCGACCTGGCTGGAGCAGCATCCTAAAGTCAGCAAAGTGTTTTATGCCGGTTTACCGACGCATCCACAACATGCGTTGGCGGCAAAACAGCAGTCGGCATTTGGCGGCATTATTGCGTTTGAAATTGCCGGTGGCCGGCAAGCAGCATGGCAAGTGGTTAATGCCACGCAGTGGATTTCGATCACGGCGAACCTCGGTGATACCAAATCAACCATCACTCATCCAGCCACCACAACGCATGGCCGCTTAACACCGGAAGCCCGCGATGAAGCAAGGATCTCGGATAGTTTGCTGCGGTTGTCAGTCGGCCTGGAGTCGGTGGTCGATATCCAGACAGATCTGCAGCGTGGATTGGATTTACTGTAAATGTCGCGCGTAATTGGCTGATAAACCGGCACAAAATCTGCATAAACCCTGATCCAATTTAAATGACTGTCAGAAAATTGTCTCAGCATCTAAGCTGATTTTCTGCAAATGGACAAAAAGTATGCGGCCAATTTGCCTGATTTTGTGCTTGTTAGCAGTGTTTTTGCCGATGTCGGTCAGTGCGGCCACACCGGATGTGCGGGTGGTTATCGATGTTTCCGGCAGCATGAAACATAACGATCCGCAAAACCTGCGTGCCCCCGGATTACGTTTGCTCAGTGGTTTGTTGCCCCCCGACAGTGCCGCTGGTGTCTGGACTTTTGCATCGCAGGTCAACATGCTGGTGCGTTGGCAAGCAATCGATAATAACTGGCGTGATACTGCCAACCGACAGTCTGAAAAAATCCACTCGAAGGGTTTATTTACCAATATCGAACAAGCCCTGAAAGATGCCATTGCTAATGCTAATGCTGAGAGTGATCGGCCACGCAGCATTATTTTGCTTTCTGATGGTCTGATCGATTTACAAGCTGGTGACAAAGCCAGTCAGCAATCCCGGCAACGTATCCTTGACCAATTATTGCCGCAATTGCAAAAACTGAATTTCAAAGTACATACCATTGCTTTATCCGCAAAGGCAGATCATGAATTGCTTGAACAGTTATCCCTGCAGACCAACGGGTGGTATCGGCAGGTTGATACCGCTGATCAGTTGGAGCGAGTGTTTTTGCATCTGTTTGAGCAAGCCACGCAGCGCGATAATGTGCCCATCGAAGATAATTATTTCAGTATCGATAAAAGCATAGAAGAAATGACCGTGCTAGTGTTTCGTCAAGCCGGCTCGGTGGCTGCTAAATTAATCCAGCCGGATCAGCAGGAAATTACTGAACAAGACGGCAACGACAGCATCCGTTGGCAAAATGAAAATAACTATGATCTGATCACCATCGAACAACCGATGGCCGGAGACTGGTTTATTGATGCCCAGCTAGACCCGGATAATCGGGTCATGGTGGTCACCGATTTACAATTACAAACCAATGAATTGCCAAATAATGTATTGGTCGGTGAACGCTTTGATATGACTGCCACACTGACTGAAAATGATGAGTCTATTGAACGAAAAGAATTTCTTGATCTGGTGAACACTGAACTCCAGCAGAGCAATTCGGAAGGTGAGACCATTACCACACAACTCAACAGAGAGTCGCAGCAAGCTACTTTTCGCAGTGAACTCGGCCAATTATTTACCGCTGGCCGCAATGATATTGTTATCACCGCCAAATCGCCGACTTTTGAGCGTCAACAACGGCAATCCATTAATGTGGTTGCCGTACCACTGGATATTGAAGTTAATCAGCTTGCAGGTGAGCAGCGCAGTCATCGGCTGAGTATCAGTGCCGATGACACGCTTTTGGATGTCGACAACCTGCAAATTACTGCACTATTAAGCGCTGCCGATGGCAGTGAATTTTCTTATCAGGTGTTGCGTCAGGATGACAATCACTGGCAACTGACATTGACAGAACTGCAACCGCAAACCGACTATCAATTATCATTACAAATTCGCGGGCTGACGCCGGCGGGCCGCAATGTGTTTTTGCAGCCACAAACCATGACGATTAAAGATGATCAGCAACGAGTGGCGGTTGATTCAGATGTGGCCCAAATAGAGCCGCCCCAGACAACAGAAACAGATGCGGTAACCCAACCACTGGATTTGCCGGCCGAAAAACCAGCTTTATCACCCAGCATGTTATTGTTGTTGGGCAATGTCATTATCATTTTGTTATTGCTGACCGGCATCTGGTTATGGCGGCGTTATCAGCGGCCACCAATGCCTGCGGAGATGTTGTAAATGTCATTAACAGATCCTGTATTTGAATGGCTGGCCTTTGAATTGGCAGCGATATTTGCCCTGATCAGCATTATCTTGCTGGTTCGTCAGTTTCGAAAAGCCAGGCAATTACGGCAAAACAGCGGCCAAACAGTTAAACTTATTAAACAAAAACGCGAAGGCCGTCGCCAGCAACTGGCGGAGATATTGCAAACCCAATATGGTTTAAATGGCCAATCACTGGAAAGTGAAGTTGAAGCCATGCAACAGCGCGAACGTGATTTACACAAAAAACTGCTGAATCTGTTTGTCAGCCAAGACGGCAAAATACTAAACGCTCTGCCGGATCAAATGGAATCTTTACTGAATGCCGGTTTGGCTTTAATGCCGCCTGCTCAGGAAAACGACGGCCAACGCCAACAGATCCAGCAACTGGCTGCAGAAAATGCGGAATTAACGGCAACAATCAGTCGCTTGCAACGAGAATTGGCAATGCTTGCTGACCAGCAAGCAGCGAATCCGGCAATTGAATCTGAATCTGAATTCCAGGAAGTGTCTATCATTAATAGTGAACCAGCTGAACCTGAAGCTGACATAACCTCTATCGCCGCTGATGCTGATCAACTGTATTCCAATGAAGTTGATCAGTTGCTGGAAGGTTTTGAAATCGAACTTACGGATGATGAACAAAATCAGCTGGTTGATAAGGCAGACAATACCGTTGATGCGGAAATGTCCGATGAATTGACAGAATTTGCCGATGATACCGATTTAGATTTGGCCACCGCAGCGGCTGAGACTGAGCGTGATAACGCGCCAACAGCACCGGCATCAGAGCAATCCGCCGACATTGCCCAGATTGATGAAATCACCGAAACGGCTGCCGAGGTCGTACCTGCTAAATCGACCAGCCTCAGTGAATTTGCCAAAGCCGGCTGGCAGTCCAGCGTACCGGATATTTACGGTAAACAACCTGCTATAACGGCTGAAGAAACTGAATCAGCGGACGATAACACACCACCCGAAGTAATCGAGGCTAAGCCAAAAAACAGCCTTAAACAATTTATGAATGCCGACTGGCAGCCAACCGTGCCGCCAGTTTATGGCTTATCGCCGGTAACTGACGCTGAGCATAATGACGATGTTATTTCGCCAGAAATTGATAGTGATTTAGCATCTGAAATAATTGCAGATACCCAGCCTAACGAATCAAACGTTAGCGAGATGACTTCGCCAGTTACCGATAATCAGATAGCTGAAGAGTGGGTAGATTTTACCGAATTTGACCCAAAAATTGCTGAAGCAAATACTGCTGCCGAAGCCGAAGCCGAAGCCGAAGCCGAAGCCGAAGCCGAAG
>JAVVFF010000007.1:0-30492 GCA_032250995.1 Methylophaga sp.
ATGAAGATAAGTTACGGCTTACCTATGTTAAAGCCGTTGAGCTTAATCAGGCGCACATGGTGCTGACCTATTATGAAACCAATCGCGCCATGCCATTGGTACTGGATAATCTCATCGCCGAGATAGAACCCGCTAACCGCCGCAATGATTTGGTGCCGGTTTACAGCTTTAATGGTGATGGTTTATGGCTGGCAAAATCACGTGGTGAAGGTCAACGGGTGGGTGACTCCTCACGCTTATCATTATGGCAGGATCTGGAAAAACGGATGCGCGACGGCGCCTTGTGATTATAAGATAACGCCTAGGGTTTGATTAATCTGCGCAATAGTTTGACCAATGGCAATTTCTAACATTTGCACTTGTGCCCGGTTTTCATTGGTCTGTGCTTCAACGCGTAACAATGTCATTAAATCGATCTGACCAAATTCAAAACTTTTTTGTTGTGATGCTAAATAAGTCGAGCTGATTGCAAATTGCTGTCTCAGCATTTCCTGCTGAGCTTGTTGGGCCTGTAATTGATCGAGCTGAGCCAGTAGCTGTGCTTCCAAATCAATTTTTAATTGCTGGCGCTCAATCTCAACATCAGCCATCGCTTTGGCAGCTTCTGCGATTGCCGGTTCACTGTAGGATTTATCACCAATCGGCATGGTAAAACCCAGGCCCAGACTGTTATTAAATGGCTCGCTACCGACATCACGCTCACGTTTAACACCGACAGAAACATTGGGATTGATAGCACCGGCATATTGGGCGTTATGCATTTCACTGCGTAACGTTGCGACTTTTTGGCCGAGCTCAGCTAATAAAGGGTGGTCAGCATTAATTTGCCGTTGCAGCGGTAAGGCTTCTTCCACATCCACCGGCAAACTGCGTTGACCAGTTAAATAATGGTATTGATTAATCACTTTTTGCAGCTGATTCTGGGCCTGTTGCCGTTGATTTTGCATCGCCAATAAATTGCTTTGCACCAGTAATTGCTCGTTTTTTGGTAAATCACCCGCTGCGACCCGTTTATCCACACTTGCTTTCAGTGCTTGAGCGTTTTCCAGTGTGGTTTCTGCCTGACGAACGTCGGCTGCGGCACGCATCACTTGCCAAACATGCTGTCTCACCAAACCAGAAGCCTGCCAACGCAGTCGTTGTTGATAATAAGGCAATTGATTAGCCAGTTCTTGTGACCAGTTTTGTTGCTGACGTTTTTGGCCCGGTAACCACAACGGCATCGACACGGCGCTTTCATATTCACGTAAACCATCACCACTGCCAATCCCATCGTTAAAATGGTTAAAACTGATGGTGGCTGGTTCGGCAAATAAGGTTGAAGCACGCTGTTTTCTGGCATCACTCAGGTTTTGCAGACTGCTTTCGCCCTGACGAGCTGGTGCTTGGTTATAAACATGCATCGTTAAGTTTTTCAGCGTTATCGGCTCATCGGCCAGAGCTGGCCCGATGGCTAAATATGTAACGGCAGTCATCACCGCAGTAATAAAAATAACAGATCGCATATCAGGTTTCCGTGTCGTTTTATTTATAGCCTAGCAGCTTACAGTTTGGCTGGCATCAGTTTACCGGCAACCGTTTCATGTATCGATAACAATGCCGGAATCACCAGCAATACCAATACCGTGGCAAACATCAGCCCAAAAGAAATTGACACGGCCATCGGAATTAAAAACTGGGCTTGTCTGGACGTTTCAAATAATAACGGGCCCAGGCCGCCAATAGTTGTTAATGACGTCAGCAAAACCGCCCGTAACCGTAATACGGCGGCTTCGATAATCGCCGTGTCGGTATCCAGCCCCTGCTGGCGTAAGTCTTTAAAAAAGGTCACTAAAATAATGGCGTTATTAACAACAATGCCGGATAAACCGAAAATGCCGAATAACGACAAGATCGTTAAATCCAGTCCCATCAGCCAGTGGCCGGCAATAGCGCCAATCAAACCAAACGGGATCGCTGTCATAACCACCAGCGGCCAGCCATAAGAGGCAAACACCCAGGCCAGCACAATATAAATCAATGCGAACGCCAGCATCACACCCTGACGCATATCTCCTAAAGTATCGGCCTGTTCTTCAGCGCGGCCTTCAAATACATATTGGATCCCGTATTGCGCGATCAGATCGGGCAGAAAATCAGCCTCTAAATCCGCTAGAATACGATTGTTGTTATTCACTGCCGAGTCCACCGTTGCTGTCACATGTACCGCCAATTGCGCGTTAGTGTGCCGCAGCACATCAAAACCGCGTTGTGCGTCTAAAGCAACTACCGAACCTAACGGCACACTGCCACCATCTGGGAGGTGTATCTGTAATTTTTCTAAGGTCGCCTGGGTATTACGCGCCGCCTCTGGCAGCATCACCCGCACTTCAACTTCGTCATCACCATCCTGAAAAATTTGTACCAACTGGCCATCAAAAGCGGCGCGTAATTGCCTGCCAACGTTGTCAACAGTCAGCCCTAAAACGGTACCCTGGGCTTTGATGCTATAAATCAATTGTTCCTGGCCATAAGGCATATCGTCTTCAATAGCACTGATCCCGGGATAGGTTTCTAATTGCCGGACAACATCATCAGCAGCCTGCTTTAAGGTCGCAGCATTAGCACCACTTAAACGGACATCAATATCACTGCCAGGCGGTCCCCCACGTCTTTCTGAAATGGTAAAGGTCTCCATACCAGCAGGAATTTGGATTTGTTCTCGCCAGAGGTTGATAAAATCCTGATTACGTAATTCACGTTTATCCGGTGAAATCAGTTCCAGTTGCATTGAGGCAAACCGCTCATCATTCTGGCCACTACTCCCCCCGCCGGCCGTGCCTGCAGTGCCAGCTTTGCTGACGGCCAATGCAACGACATCCTGCGCTAATCCCTGCCGGGTTTGTTCAAGGGTTTGATTTAAATGCGCCAAAAAGGCATCTGTTTCAGACTGCGGTGTGCCGGCAACAAACCTGGCATTAGCCAGTACGGTGGTGCCTTCCGGCGAGGGGAAAAAGGTAAAACTAATACGGCCACCCGCCAATAAACCTATCGCTAAAATCAGCATGGCAAAGGCCAGACTGACCGTGATCCAGCGGTTGGCGACTGCCGCAGTTACCGTCGGTCGGAATAACTGATCCCGCAAATAATTAAAGCCGGCATCGAGCTTAAGCCTTAAGGCTGATGGCTTAACGATATGCATTTGCAGAAAGCTTTGCCGCAAATGACCGGGCAAAATCAAAAAACTCTCGATTAACGAAGCGATAATGACGCAGATCACCACAAATGGAATATCAAACAAAATATTGCCGATAATGCCGCTTATCAACATCAAGGGAATAAACGAGGCAATGGTGGTCAGCGACGACGATAACACCGGCGCCAACATGCGCCGGGCACCGCCTTCGGAGGCTGTCAGTGAGGCTTCGCCTTTTTGATAATGACTAAAACCATCCTCACCAACGACAATAGCATCATCAACAATAATACCCAGCGACATAATCAGCCCGAACAAGCTGATCATATTGATACTGCCGCCCAGCAAATACAGGACAAACAGCGCCGCCATAAACGATACCGGAATCCCCACTGCCACCCAGAATGCAATGCGGCCATGCAAAAACAAAAACAGCATTGTCAGTACCAGCACCAAACCACCGAGGCCGTTTTTTAATAATAAGTTAATCCGTTCAGCAATCAGTTGCCAGCTGGCATCGTAAACTTGCATATAAACACCATTTGGCAACTGTTGCTGGCGCTCGGCCAGCCAGTCTTCGAGAATTCGTGCTGATTTCAAGGAGTCGGCATTTTCGGTACGTTGTAGCTGGATTTCAATAGCCGGCCGGCCTTCATAAAACAAGGCTACCTGATTGCGCAATGGCCGCCGTTCAATATCAGCGATATCACCCAGTTGGATTAGGCCGCCATTAAAATCTGATTGTAATGGCAGTTCAGCAAATGCTTGTTCGTTGCGCCGTTGACTGAGACTCCGTAATTGCCTCGCCGCCTCATTATTGCCGATTTCGCCGGCAGGCAAATCCTGGCTCAGTGCCGCAATGCGGGTTGCCACCTCATTCAAACTCATGCCTAACGCGGCCAGATCGGCATTTTCCAGTTGGATGGCCATTTCTTCAGCGGGCACACCGGTAATTTGAACGCGAGAAATCCCCCTATCCAGCAATTCGCGTTCAAATTGCTGGGCGAGCTCACGTAGTTCTTGCCGTTTACCATCAGTACTGAGTAGCACCCGCGCAACCGTTTCATAACGCGAGATTAATGTGACTTCCGGTATTTCACTGTCTGACGGTAAGTTACGTAATTGCGCTACCTTATCTTTGACCTGATCCAGCGCCGGGCCCATATCGGTTTTTTCAAAAAACTCCAGTGCAATAACCGCCTGACCGTATGACGACGTGGAGGTCATTTTTTTTACATAATCGACACTACGAAGTTCCTGTTCAACCTGACGCGTAATCGCTTCTTCAACATCTTCGGCACTGGCGCCACGCCAATCAATACGAACATTGATAACATCTAAAGCAAAATTCGGGAAAAATTGGGTGTTTAGCCGGTTTAGTGCCAGGATGCCCAGTAAAATCATCACCAGCATCAACAAATTACTCGCCACCCGATGTTGGGCAAAAATACCAATCAAATCGCGGCGGTGTTCATTGATCATTGTGGATTAACCAACATGCCGCTGATAGCATTGGGTAATTGGGTCGTTATCAGCCGGTCACCGTCATTTAACAGTGGACTGCGAATTAATATTTGCTGCTTGCCATCAGCTAATAAACGTCCACCGACTTTTTCGACGTTTACTGCTTCCAGCCGGTTATCAGTTACCCGGTAAACACTGTCCAGCCCATAAAGGGCACTGAAGGGTAAAGCAATCAAATCGGCTTGCGATGGCAGTATTAATTGCAAGCTGACGAAGCTGCCCAATGCCAGAGATTCAGAATCGCCTTCTACTGTAAATAAACCTTCACGGCCGCCACTTTCGGTCTGTACAGCACCAGCCAATTGTCTCAATGAGAACTGATAAGGTTGTCCATTTACCAGCGCTTTACCCAAAACTTGCTGGCCATCATTAAATGCCTGCAAAACGGCATTTAAATAACGCGAGGGGATTAATGCCCGTAATTCTAATTGCTGGGGATCATAAAGACGTAATAAGGTATCCCCCGCTCTGACCCGCTCACCCGCCGCTACCTGAACATCGGTAATCCGGCCAGCGAAAGGGGCGCGGATTTGGCTGCGTTGTAAATTAACTTCTGCTTGATCCAACAAAGCCTCTGCCCGCTTTAACGAGGCCTGCAGCGCATTAATACGCAAAGGTTGGTCAGCAATGGCAAATTGAAGTTGCTGTAGAGCCAGTTGCTGTTGTTGTTGACTGGCTAGCGCGTCATCGATCAGTGATTGTGAGCCGAGCTTACGGTCTTGCAGGGTTTGCGCCCGATCAACGGCTTTTTTGGTCAAATCCAGCAGGTTTTGCTGGATTGTCAGCAACGCCCGATTATTGTTCAGTTGGGCTTGTTCAGTGGCAATTTGCGCATTGATTTCGGCAACATCGGCCTGTCGTTGTCGTCGCAAAATATCAGTTTCGGTATCATCAAGCCGCAGCAATAAACTATCGGCATCAACCTTATCACCTTCGCGCACATGTAAGGTTTCAACGTCGGCTTCAATGGCAGCAGTTAAAGTACTGTCAACCGGTGATTCCAAGCGGCCGTATAGCATTACTTCCGGTGAGATAGATTGTTTGTTAATAGTAATCGTTTTAACAATTACCGCTGGCGTCTGGCGTGCTTGAGCCGGGGTTTTCGGCGCAGTACTTTTCAGCAAAATAAAGCCAGCGATTGCCGCTGCCAAAATAATGACCGCTACTATCCCACGCCACATATGCTTTCCCTTATTATGGTGCTTTAATTTGCTTCAGTGACAATGACCACGCGAATCGCATCCAGTCGCCATTGTGCTGTTTTAATAGCTTTGATGGTATCGGCTTTAATTTGTTGCAAATAGATAATTTCACTTGGCTGAATAGTGGTATTACGCTTAGCCAATTGCTGTAAACGATTTATCTCATTATCAAGCAATTGTTCGGCGTTGTATGCAGCATCTTTTATCCACTGTGACGTTAATTTATCGACTTGTTGGTAAGACTGCTCAAGCAATTTTTCAATACGTGAACGGGCATGCTCAACTAACTGGCGGGTTGTTGCTTTAGGAATGCGTCCCGCCAGCCGTGACAATTGTTCTTGCGAAAATGCTTCGCTGAGATCCTGACCTTGTTCGTCCACTAATAACCGCTGAAATTGTTGTGATAAATAGCGTGGGATCTGCAGGAATTTTGGCGCACTCACTTCAAAACGGAATACTGCTTCAAGCAGTAAGTTGCCGGCCGGTAAATTATCGCTGGCAATAGTGCAAAACGCCGTATTGCCAAGCTCGCTGCTGAGCACAGCATCAAGCGCATTGCTGACCAGCGGGTGCTCCCAGGTCAAAAAGGCCATATCTTCACGAGCCAGCGCTTTGTGGCGTTGATAAGTGCCGGTCATGCCATCTTCGGGTAAGCCTAGCAAATCATGCTGCAGCATCTGATCACCAGCTTGCAAAATAACACTGTCGGTACTGTGCGCCTGTTGGTCGATACCAAAGGCGTCACAAAAATCAGCGATAAAATCCGCCAATTCCATCGGCCGGCTGATAATATCCAATTCTGCCAGTATGGCGTCTGCCTTATCGGCATCAAATGAATGCCATTCCAATAATTTGTCACGGCCCTGCTTTAAGGCTTTGTTTAATGTTTCACGACTGTGTGCCGTCATTTCAATTAGCCGATGCGCGGCCATTTCATCGGCGGGATCCACCAGAACGCTGTCTAATTGATCAGCAAATTCAGCGAGTAACGCTTCACCGGTTTTTTGCACTTGCTCAAAACCATTAACACCTAAGTGAAACCAATCTAATAAACGCTGTTGTGCGGTATTTTTATAATAGGGCACATGGATTGTCACTGTGTGACTTTGACCAATGCGATCCAAACGGCCTATCCGCTGGTCTAATAAATCCGGACTTTCGGGTAAATCAAAGCAAATCAGCTGATGGCAAAATTGGAAATTACGGCCTTCACTGCCAATTTCTGAGCAAATTAAGATCTGGGCACCGGCTTCGTCATCGGCAAAATAGGCCGCGGCCCTATCCCGATTCACCAGCGACATACCCTGATGAAATACCGCGCTGCGCACGCCATGACGAACGCTTAAAAATTGCTCTAATTGCTCGGCAGTACTGGCTAAGCCACAAATCAGCAGTAGCTTTTGGCCACGCTGCTGCTTCAGCAATTCTAACAACCAGGCAACCCTGGCATCCGTTTGTAACCACTCAGCGCCGAGCACTGTTTCCGGACGCAAACTACGCTGCAATTCAGCATCGGCTACGCCTGGCAAATCCAAAGCATGACTGATTAATTGCCGCGTCGGAAAACCACTCATGTTGTCCCGACTATTACGAAACAACAGGCGACCGGTACCGAATTGATCCAGCAGTTGCCGGCGGGCCTGACTTTTTGCCTCGATAAAATATTCGCTTTGTTTAAGTTGCTTAATAAGCGCTGCATCAAGCTTATCCGCCAGTTCGCTGGGTAATGATTTATCTGCAGTGAATTCATCGGCGGCGTTAATCGCCATTAACCGTGTTAATAAATCGCTTATCTGAGTATATTGCTGCTGTTCTTGCTCAAATACTGCCAAATCATGATAACGCTGCGAATCCAGTAACCTTAACCGGGCAAAATGACCGGCAAGTCCCAGTTGTTGCGGTGTTGCCGTTAGCAGCAAAACACTGGCAATCTGCTGGGCAAGCTCAGCAATCAGCTGGTATTGCGGACTGACGGCATTAGGCTGCCAATACAAATGATGCGCCTCATCAACAATCAACATATCCCAGTCAGCGGTTTTGACCGCCTGCTGCATCTCCGGATCCGCCTGCAAATTTTGCAAAGACATTAATATCAACTGACTGCTATCAAAAGGATTGCTTTCAGTGTCTTCTTGCAGCGCAGCAAACCGTTCGCTGTCAATAATCGTAAAATTCAGATTAAAGCGGCGCAGCATTTCCACCAACCATTGGTGCAATAAGGACTCCGGCACAATAGTCAATGCCCGGCTGGCCCGCCCGGTCAGTAATTGCTGATGTAAAATCAACCCGGCTTCAATGGTTTTACCCAAGCCGACCTCATCGGCGAGTAATACCCGTGGTGCATGGCGCTGACCAACTTCAGCAGCGATATAAAATTGATGCGGTAATAACTGCGCGCGGGCACCCATTAAGCCATACAACGGACTCTGCCGGATTCGGTGGTGATGCGTCAATGCTTTCAGGCGTAAATCAAAGCTACTGTTTTTATCGATTTGACCGGTAAATAGGCGTTGTTGCGGCTCGCTGAATTGCACCGCACTGTGTAATTGCATTTCATGAACGGTATGTAATTCACCGGTAGCATCAGCAGCCAGATAAATCTGACAGCCATTGATTTTCTGCAATTGCTGCACCGTCAGTTTATGGCCCTCGGTATCTTTAAATTGATCACCGATTTGATAACTGACCCGGCTTAACGGCGCGTTATCAATGGCATAAATACGACTGTCCTGCGCCGCCGGAAAATCCACCTGCAGGCGCCGGCCATCAATGGCAACAACAATCCCTAATCCCAGTTCCGCTTCGCTGTGGCTGACCCAGCGCTGACCAATGGCAAATTCGCTATCTGACAAACTGACTCCCTAGATTTTGTGATGCCTATGCCAACAATGGCCAAGGCAAGAATTTGTTTATCTTTCATCTCCGCCGCGGTTGTCCGATGGATAAACAAGCCCTAAGGCCGTTATGGTAAATTGTTGGCATGTTTTTTCCTATAGTAATTTGTAGATTTGACGGAGTAAATGCGTAGCAATTTCCAAGTTTTAGCCAGTTCGGTCAACGTTGAGAGCGAAGTCAAAAAATCCCGGTTTATTGGCGTTGCCATGCCTTGTGAATCAGAGCAACAGGCGTTGCAAAAATTACGCGAACTGGCGGCACAGTATCCCAATGCCAATCATTTGGCATTTGCCTGGCGGATCCAGCAGGCAGAGGGGTTTATTACCGAACGTTTTTATGATGCCGGCGAACCTTCCGGCACTGCCGGCAGGCCAATTCTGGCGCCACTACAAGGCGAAAACCTAATTAATGCTGTAGTCGCGGTAATTCGTTTTTTTGGTGGAATAAAACTGGGCACCGGTGGTCTGACCCGTGCTTATGGCAATGCGGCCAAGCAAGCCTTAGCTGCAGCAAAATTTGAGCCATTTGTCGCGATGCAGAAATTAACAATGACCATTGATTATAGCCAACTACAAATACTTGAATACCAGCTTAAACAATATGACGGACACATTATCGATCAACAGTTTACCGATACCGTCACCGTTGTTATTAATTTACCGGCAACTGCCGCAACGGCGATTCGACAACAATTTTCCTAAACGCTAAAAACGATTAAACGGCCCGACTGTCGATAGCGGCTAAAGCCAAAGCGCTCAGTAATTAACGGCAGGCTGTTTGCATGATAAAAAAACACATGCGTTGGATCATTTTTGTAATACCAGCTGGCAAAATCCTGCGTTTCAGAAAATAATTCAGTCATACAATACAAGCTGCCACCCGGCTTTAGTAAACGCCGTAACCGGGCAAACTCCTGCGCAGGCTGGTGAAAGTGCTCGATAACTTCACAGCTGATAATAAAATTATATTGCCCATTTAATGCATTGATATTATTGTAAAAAAATGGATCGTAAAGTGTGACCCAATAACCTTGTTTGGCCAGTTGATGACTGATCACCGGACCTGGGCCGGCGCCAAAATCAAGGCCGGTTTTATCGGTTGTCTGCTCAGTCAGAATAGCTTTGGTTATCGGAGATACGAACTTTTGATAACGTGGATCATTGACATCATTTTCGTGGGTCAGATACTGAGCTTTTTCGTCCGCAACATCCGGCAATTGTTCGGCGACAACCTGAACAGCATGACAGCTGCTACATTGTGAAAAAGTCCGGCGTCGCACCGTGCTATAAAATACAGTCGGGGCTGCACATAATCGGCAGTTTTCAGTTGATGCTGTCAAAACGGAATAAAACTGGCCAGCATGCCAAGTAAACCACCTAATACGCCGCCCCAAATCACCAGCCAACCTAAATGCTGGCGGATCATTTGCTCAATAATGTCTTTGACCAGTTCCGGTGTCAACTCATCAAGGCGCTGATGGACAATCTGTGATATCTGCTGATGCAGATTTTCGGCACTGTTACCCTGCCCTAATTGCCTTTTTAATCGCTGCTGAAAATCTTCGCTATGGGCAATATCATTCAATGCTCGCTGCATTTTGCTGATAAAAGGCGTTTTTAGAGGTTCCAGCGCTTTATCACCACCAAACATTGATAACATGCTGCCAAACGACGACGCTTTAATCGTCTCAATCAGCGACTGCCAGGCAGGTGTTAAATCAGCAGATTTAATAATAGCTTCTAAGTTAAGATGCTTCGATTCACGGCCATGTAAGTCGTCAATAAACCGACTGATCTGGGCGGGATGAAAAAATTCCTGCATCACCAGATCTTCAATCGCCTGACGAAACGCCTCGAATTTGGCGGCAATCACCCCCGAGCCATACAGACCAGGGATTTTTTCAAACAACATATGAATCGCTAACCAGTTGGTCAGGCCACCCGCCAGCGCAAATAAGCCGGTCGATAATATCGGTTCCCGCCACGGCACTGGTAACAACAAGCCCAAACCGACCAGCGCGGCGGCGATCAGATTGGTTAACAGACTTTTGTTCATGGCCGCAGTATCAGTCTTTTAACCAGCCTGTTAACGCCGTGACAATTTGTTGGGCCTGATCCCGGCTGGAAATATTAAATTTTGAGCGCTGGCCGTATTCACCATTACGTTTTTGATAGCGGCGAATAGTGTATTTATCGGGACCAAACTCACCAGTTTTGCGGTCCAGATCCTGATAGCGAAACATGACCGTCGCCCAGGCGCCTTTGGTCAAAACGACCTTATCCAGCTCCTTAACAGTCATTAATTCGCCTTCTTGATAGGCAACGGTCAATTCATCAACAGTTTCTGACATAATCTGGGTAGTTCCTTGTTTTTAATTAAAAAAATGTTTTAAAGCGCGATATAAATGCCAACCATCCTGACTGCCGGCCAGTTCACGAATTGAATGCATGGCAAACGTCGGCACGCCGATATCCAATGTTTTAACACCGATTTGCGCGGCGGTTAACGGGCCAATGGTGCTGCCGCAGGCCATATCGGTACGCACCACAAAATCCTGCAACGGCACATCGGCTTGCTGACAGATTTGCCGGAAACGGGCACTGGTTTCACTATTGGTAGCATAACGCTGATTGGCATTGGTTTTTATCACCGGGCCTTGATTCAGTAGCGGCCCATGGCTGGCATCATGGCGATCCGCATAATTCGGATGGATACCATGGGCATTGTCGGCTGAAATCAGCCATGAGTGTTCAACCAGACGCTGATAAGCTTCGGCTGCCGGTGCCAGTCGTTGTAACACCGATTGTAAAAAATTGCCCTGGGCACCCGCCGTCGACATACTGCCCACTTCTTCATGATCGGTACAAATCAGCATGGCCGGTTGACTACCGTCACTGGCTAATAATGCCTGTAGCCCTGTGTAACAGCTTAATAAATTATCCAGCCGCGCCGCACTAATAAAGTCATCGTTGAGGCCGGTTAATGCTGCCGGTTGTGTGTCGTATAAACTGATTTCATAGTCCAATACCTGACCAATAAAACTATCCGGGTATTGGCTGCTCAGTTGTTGCTCCAGTAAGGCACGGAAATCCGGCGTCTCACCGGGTTCGGTTTGCATAATCACCGGCGGTAAATGTTGCTGTGGATTAATGCTGCGGCTCTGATTCACGTCGCGATCCAAGTGAATCGCCAAACTTGGGATCACTGCCATCGACTTTTTGAAATCTACCAAAGCATGTTGTAGCTGATCGTGTTTATCAAGATAGCTGACCCGGCCGGCCAATGATAAATCACGGTCAAACCACGGATTCAGTAAGGCACCACCATAGACTTCAACGCCCAGTTGCCAGAGGCCATGGTTCACTTTGCCAGGCCGTGGTTTGATTCTCAGGCACGGGCTATCGGTATGGGCACCGACCATAGCAAAGCCGGTATCCGCTAAATTCTGCGCGGTTTTTACAAAAGCGATAATCGAAGAATTATTGCGAATAACATAAAATTTGCCGGCCGCCAGTTCGCCCCAAACGTCAGCTTCTTTGAGTTCGCTGAATCCCGCCTGCTGCAGTGCCCAGGCCAAGGTTGCCACTGCGTGAAACGGCGTTGGCGAATGATCGATAAAACCAAGTAAATCCCGATTAAACTCTGCGGCGCTGGCGTACATGTTAAGACTCTGTTTTTTGGTGACCGGGCGACACATAGTAACGATTTTTTTCAGTCTTCGATAACTTGTCCACGATAGATACATTTGGCTTTGCCCGGTTTCTCCGTCACCGGCTTATCAATACCGGGCACAGGGCCTGATGATGGGGTGGCCACCGGATGACCACGATACATTCGCTGACTGCGGCTTTGTTCTATGGCCTGCACCGCGTTACGGCGCAGACCTAGTTTATCAAACACACTGCTATCATCATTCAGCATCGCCTTGCTACTGAGCGGCATCCGCAGAACATTGTTAAATTGACTGGCTTGTATGGGCAGGCGCGGCAACATCTCAGCGACTGCGACGCCGCGAATCGCGCCATATGCCATGGCGATAATTCGCCCTTCATCAAACACAATATTACAGGCTTTATTTTCAGTGGTCGTTAAAAACAAGGTGCCTGATTTTTGCTCCGCACATAAACGGACAATTTGCCCAAGTAACTCGGTAGTTTCCAACATGCGCTTACTCCTGAGATAACATATTAATCTTCAGAGTCGGCGTCGTTGCTGACTAATTTACGGTTACGTTTGGCGAGACCACCATGTAAGCGGCAGCGATTGGCTAAAGCACCAAAGGCCCAGCCTTCCGGTGCCCGAATAGCGACACTGCGTTTACAGAGTTTGCCACTGGCCATGCGGGCACCGCAAGGTGGCCGGTAACGTTTAATTTTTTCCCAGCCTTCCAGCGTCTGGCTGGCTTTGCGAATTATTTTAACGTCACGCGGTGATAAAGCACTTTGATCCAGCGGATGGGTTTTTTGATCGGTATTGCGCCACCAGTATCGTACTACCGGCACGGGCAAGCCGAATCGGCGTGCCAAATCATCAGGTTTGCGGTAAATCTCTAATTGCAATAAGGAGATAGCCGCCTGTTCCATTCGGGCGGTAAATTCGCGGCTTTCTTCAGGTCTCATTTGGATAATGAGGTTTGTTTAAAGCAATAACTTCATCGGTAATATCACTAATCTTATCACCGGTAATCGCAATATCGCGCACCGACACACCGGCCGCTATCACTGATTGCGGATCGCCGGTAATTAAAGGATGCCAGTCGGGCAATTTTTCACCTTCGGCTAATAAGCGATATGCACAGGTATCTGGCAGCCAGTCAAATAAATGCGCTTGCTCGACACTGAGCTGAATACAATCCGGCATCCGGGTTTGCCGGTTGCTATAATCGCTGCAACGGCAATTGCCAATATCCAATAAATCACAGGCAACCCGCGTGTAATACATACGGCCATCCTGCTCATCTTCAAGTTTATGGAGGCAGCAGCGGCCACAGCCATCACAGAGTGATTCCCATTCATCATGGTTCATTTCGCTGAGACGCTTGTGTTCCCAGAAGGCGGCAGATGTTTTATGCTGCTCGGTCATGGATAATGTTAATGCTCTTGGTAAATTACTGGATCCGCTCCTGGCGGAATTCTCGCCAAAAAGTTTATTGCTGGCCGGCGAACTGGCCATTGCCAGCGTGCAACCGGCCCAAGATACCAGATCCTGGCAACTGACAACACCATTCCGGCAACAGCAATTGACAAAGTTGGCTAAGGTGGATGTCGCTGTTATCAGTGATTTAACTGAAACCTTATCTGTTGCTAAAGGTCAGCAATGGTTAGGCTCACTGCGCAATGTATTTGCGCCGCATGTGATTTTAATCAGTGACCCTGCTAAAGCGCAGCAACAAGGCTGGCAGTTTGCTGATTTTTTGGCGCTGGGTCTGCATCAGGTAGCTGTTAGCCAAACTGGACTGCACATTTATAGTTACGCCATTGAAAATTATCAGCCAAAACGTGACTGGCTGAACAGCCGTTTTTGGGCTAACCCTGAAAACTTCGGTAAATTCTGGTGGTAACACCTTGTCACAAAACTGTCATTAAATGGACCTAAACTCGCCCCAATGCAAACATCGATTGATTTAAACAGCCCGGAGCTCTTTTTAAACCGCGAGCTTAGCTTGCTGGAATTTAACTGGCGGGTGTTGCAACAAGCACTGGACACCAATGTACCATTGTTGGAACGGCTAAATTACTTGTGCATTTCCAGCACCAATCTTGATGAATTTTTTGAAGTCAGGGTTGCCGGGCTTATCCAGCAAAATGAAATTGGTGACCCCTATCTCGAAGCTGACCAAATTAGTGCTCAGGAAGTGCTGCGGCAAATCAGCCATCGTGCTCACGAATTGGTTGAGGAGCAGTACAGTGTTCTCAACAATGTATTACTGCCTGAATTAGAAAAAAACGGCATCCGTGTCATGCCCAGATCGATGTGGACTGATGTGCATACTGAATGGCTCAAGCAATATTTCCAGGAGGAGATCCTGCCGATTTTAAGTCCGATTGGACTGGATTCCGCACATCCGTTTCCCCGTCTGCTTAATAAAAGTTTAAATTTTATCGTCTCGCTGGTTGGCAAAGATGCTTTTGGCCGGGATCGTGGTTATGCAATTTTACAGGCGCCGCGTGCTCTGCCTCGGGTCATTCAATTGCCGACAGACAGGTCAGAGCAAGGCCAGTATCACTTTGTGTTTTTGTCATCGATTATTCATGCTTATGCTGAAGATCTGTTTTTTGGCATGAAAGTCAAAGGTTGTTATCAATTCCGGGTGACCCGCAATAGTGATTTGGCGATTGATACTGAAGAAACCAGCGATTTGTTGGCAACCATTGCCGATGAGTTGACGCATCGTAACTACGGCGATGAAGTACGTCTGGAAATTGCCCATAACTGTCCGGAAGATATGGTTAACTTTCTGCGTGAACAATGTGGTATGCATCAGGATAATGTCTATCTGGTCAACGGCCCGGTGAACTTAAGTCGTTTACAAGCGGTGCATTCACTGGTTGAACGCAGCGATCTGAAATTTAAACCATTTACCCAGGGCCGCCCAACGGGCATGACCAGCGATGTGGATTTGTTTGCCAGTATTAAAAAGAATGATTTTTTGCTGCACCATCCTTATGAATCATTCGGCCCTATCATCGATTTAATCAAACAAGCTGCGACAGATGGCAGCGTATTGGCAATTAAACAAACCTTGTATCGTACTGGTGCCAGTTCACCAATTGTAGATGCGTTAGTGGCTGCTGCTCATGCCGGTAAAGAAGTCACTGTAGTGGTCGAGTTGCGGGCCCGTTTTGATGAAGAAGCCAATGTGGCTTTGGCTGCTAAATTACAAGAAGCCGGCGCCCATGTGGTCTATGGCATCGTCGGTTATAAAACCCACGCCAAAATGCTGCTGATCCTGCGCCGCGAAAACAATAAGCTGCGCCGTTATGTGCATCTGGGTACTGGTAATTATCACCGCAGTACTTCTCGGTTATACACCGATTACGGTTTACTGACCTCAAACAAACAAATCGGTGAGGATGTTAATAATTTATTTATACAGTTAACCAGCCTCGGTAAATTGCCGCAGATGCATAAATTGCTGCATGCACCGTTTACTCTGCACACCGGTTTGCTGAATAAAATCGAACGTGAAATCGAATATGCCAATAACGGCAAAGCGTCACGTATTATTATCAAAGTCAATGCCGTGGTAGAGCCAGAAATGGTACAGGCGTTTTATCGCGCCTCCATAGCCGGTGTGAAGATTGATTTGATTGTCCGCGGCATTTGTACGCTGAAACCGGGTGTTGAGGGTGTTTCTGACAATATTCAGGTACGTGGCATAATCGGTCGTTTTTTGGAACACACCCGGGTGTTTTATTTCGAAAATGATGGCGATCCAGAAGTATGGTGCGCCAGTGCCGATTTGATGAAACGCAATTTGCTGCGCCGGGTTGAGACGGCTTTTCCAATTGAGTCAAAAAAATTACGACAACGCATAATCGATGATTTACAGTTATATCTTGACGACAATTCCCAAGCTTGGATTCTAAACGCAGACGGTCGTTACAAACGGGTTGAGAGCGCTGATGATGCTGAAAAAAAGGCCGCCCAAACCCACTTGCTAGAAGAATTGGCTGCGACATTCTAATGGAAAAAATCGCGTTTTTTAATCTTAAAGGTGGTGTTGGTAAAACCACCTCGGCGGTTAATATTGCCTGGCATGCTGCTAATGAGGGTATTCCTACGCTGCTGTGGGATTTGGATCCACAAGGTGCCGCCAGCTGGCTTTTGCAGCGCAAGGCCAAAGCCAAAAGCGAAACCAAAAAAGTATTGAGTGGCAAAACCGCCATCGGCGAATTGGTGAAAAGTACCGATTACCCGAATCTGGATATTATTCCGGCGGATTTTTCCTTCCGGCAACTGGATGTGTTGCTGGCGGGACTCGACAATAAAGCTAATTCTTTGGAAAAACTGCTGGCACCGTTCAGTGAGCAATATGCCTTGGTGATTCTGGATTGTCCGCCCAGTTTTTCTAATTTGAGCGAACAAATTTTTGCCACCGCCGATGCCTTATATTTGCCGCTGATCCCGACCCATTTATCACTGCGCACTTTTGAGCAGACCCGCGACTTTTTTAAAGAACACAGTTTAAAACCGAAACGGCTGCATGCATTTTTTAATATGGTGGATCGCCGCCGATCGATGCATCGGATTATGCTGGCGCATCCGCCGAAAATGCTCAAACATGGTTTGGCCACGGCCATTCCCTACGCAGCTGTTGTCGAACGGATGGGCGATTTTCGCGCGCCATTATCAGCTTTTGCGGCGAATACGCCAGTGGCCAAAGCCTATCAGCGACTTTGGCAAGACATTAAGGCGACGCTGAGCAGCGTTAATTAACTGTTAATCTTTTCCCAGCGTCCAGCAATAATGTATTTTCGGATTGCGGGCAAAATCCTGCGGTAGTGTTTTCTTACTAATATCGTTTATTTGAAATTGACTTAGCGCTGCCATATCCAGCTTAAAATCACGGCGGTTGGTAGAAAATACGATTTGCCCATCACTGCCGAGTAATTGACCGATTTTAACAAGCAGCGCCACATGATCCTGCTGCACATCAAAAACATCTGCCATCTTGCTGGAGTTGGAAAATGTCGGTGGATCGACAAAAATCAAATCAAATTGCAGTTGTTGTTGCACGGCTTCATCGAGCCAGACCAGTACATCAGCCCGTTGAAACTGATGCTGCGTGCTATCAAGATGATTCAGTTGTAAATTATCCTGCGCCCACTGCAGATAGGTATTCGACATATCCACCGTTAAGCTCGACACTGCGCCACCGGCCGCCGCATAAACAGTGGCGCTGCCGGTGTAGGCAAACAAATTCAGAAAACTTTTACCGTGGGCCTTTTCCAGTAAATATTGCCGGGTCAGACGATGATCTAAAAATAGTCCGGTATCTAAATAATCAGTTAGATTCACCCAAAATTGCAGCCCATTTTCATGAACGCCAAAGCGCTGTTTCAACGCCGCCTGTGCTTCGTATTGATTACTGCCCCGCTGTCGCTGGCGTAATTTTAGTGCCACATGTTGTGGTTTAACGGCCAAAATTTCCGGGACAATTTGCATCACATCATCTAATCGCTGGCTGGCTTTAAGCGGATCAATTTGTGCTGGTGGTGCATATTCCTGCACATGCACTTTATCACAGTAAATATCGATAGCCACAGCATAATCCGGTAAATCGGCGTCATAAACCCGATAACAATCTACATCTTTTTTTTGTGCCCATTTGGCTAAATGTTTAAAGTTTTTTTGTAAACGATTGGCAAACATCTGGGCATTTTCAGAAAGCGGTTCTGCTGGTGTTGTATTTGCTATTTTGGTTTCAGGGTTTGCTTTGCCTGCCTGTGGCCAGGCTGAAACCGGTTGCCGCTGCGTTTGTTGTGGCTTTGCTTTTACCGCCTTGTAGTAAAGCACCTGACATTCAATCGGCCCATTATCAAATGGCACTTGGTCAAACAAAGTGAGGCCGGTAAATTTACCCAAACTGGCATTATCGGTAATCACGGCGCAGCGCCAGGCTGGCAAATTCTCTTGCAAAACATTGCCGATGCTTTCATAAAGAAAATGCAGATCCCGTACATTACCCATCCGTGAACCATAAGGTGGATTACAGACCAGCAACCCCTGCCCCGATAATTGCCGGCTGACGGCGGTCCAATCCAGCAAGCGCCGCTCGCTGACTTCAATGCGATCAGCAAAACCAGCCGCAGCAATATTGGCCTGCGCCGCAACAACGGCTTTAGGATCCTCATCACCACCGGAAATCACCGGTAAACGTGCTAAGCCACTTAAACGCCGGCGTTCAGCATCAGCTTTTAACTGTTGCCAGGCGGCTTGGTCATGTTGTGGCCAGTACAAAAAACCGTAATAGCTGCGATTTAAACCCGGGGCAATATCGGCCGCCATCATCGCCGCTTCAATCAAAAATGTACCGCTACCACACATCGGATCCAGCAAGCCCCAGCCCTGACGCGCCAGATTCGGCCATTCAGCCGTTAATAAAATGGCAGCTGCCAGATTTTCTTTAAGCGGTGCTTCGGTTTGTTGCAGCCGATAACCGCGTTTGTGCAGGCTGTCACCTGATAAATCGATACTGACAATGGCTTGATTATGTTTCAGGTAGACATTCACCCGCAGATCCGGCTGAAATAAATCTACCGATGGCCGCTGACCAAATTTATCGCGTAATTGATCGACAATGGCGTCTTTAACTTTTTGTGCGCCGTATTTGGTATGTTTTATTTTCGAGCGAAAGCTATTAAAGTCAATCGCTAAGGTCGCGTTTTCAGCAGCAATATGCTGTGACCAGTCAATGGTTTGAATACCGGTATAAAGTTGCTCGGGGGTTTCTGCGCCAAAATGGGCAATCGGCATTAACACCCGCACCGCAACACGCGACCATAAACACACTTCGTAAGCTTGTTTTAGTGTGCCGGTAAAACGTACGCTACCCGCTTCATGTTTGATTTGCTGGATGCCAAGTTGCTCTAATTCAGCAATCAGCAATGGCAACATGCCACGCGCAGCGGTGACAGTAAACTTATAAAGGGCGTGTTTATCTTTCGTTAAAGCCATACCGCTATCCTGATATAATCGCCGCATTTTAATACAGGTGACACGTCCATGGCAGTGAATGACAAACAGCGACGCTATTTAAAAGGCCTCGCGCATCCGTTGAAACCAGTGGTGATGATTGGCAACAGCGGTTTGACACCTAATGTACTTAATGAAATTGAGCTGGCACTCAGTCATCACGAATTGATTAAAGTGCGGGTCAGCGGTCAGGAACGCGCAGATCGGCAACAAATGCTCGATCAGATTGCCGAACAAACAAGTGCTGATTTGGTCATGGTTATTGGCCATGTTGGTGGTTTTTACCGGCCGGCCGACAAACCCAAAATCAGCTTACCTTAATCCATTAAATGAGAGGCCCCATGATTCAGAAACCTGCAGATACCGAAGTCGCTATCGAAACCGTTATTGCCGAACGTTGGAGTGGCCGGGCTTATGATGCCAACACGCCGGTGACAGAAGCAGAAATTACCGCGCTGACCGAAGCAGCACGTTGGGCGCCGAGTTGTTTTGGTGATGCGCCGTGGCGCTATATTTTATGGGACCGTAATCATGATGCCGACACTTGGCAACAAGCCTTTGATTGTTTGGCAGAAGGCAATCAACAATGGGCTAAAGATGCCCCTGTATTGATTCTGGCCGCATCGGTAGACAAATTCAGCACTAACGATAAGCCTAATCGCTGGACCGGTTACGATACCGGCGCTGCCAGTCTCAGTCTTTGTTTGCAAGCAACGGCTATGGGTCTGATGTCACATCAAATGGGTGGTTTTGACGTTGAAAAAATGCGTAAAACCTTTGACCTACCCGGCGATTTGCATCTTTGGTCCATGATGGCAATTGGTCATGCTGCGCCGCTTGATGATTTAACGCCGGAACAACTGGAACGGGAACTAAAGCCGCGCGAGCGTCGTCCATTGGCAGCGCAATTTTTTCATGGCGGCTGGCAAAAAAGCCGTTAAACCACGTCGGAGAATCAGCATGAAATCAGTATTGTTAATGGCGACTTTATTGGTCAGCACCAGTGCGTTAGCTTACGAAAAAATTTATTTAAAAAGATTGCTTGAAACCAACCAGTGTCATCACTGTACACTGGATGAAGCCCCCTTGAATGATAAAGATTTACAAGGTGCCGATATGAGTGAATCGAGCATGAAAAAAATTAACCTGAAAAACAGTAAGTTACAAGGTGTCTGGTTTACCCATTCCAAGATGCATGAAGCTAACTTGGAAGGTGCTGATTTACGGGGTGCCCTGATGGATTACACTCACTTGGTTGGGGTTAATTTAAAAAATGCCAACCTTGATGGTGCGCAAATGATTTTCAGCGATCTCAGCGGGGCTGATTTAACTGGTGCTTCAATGGAAGGTACCAGCGTCCGTGGCATTGTTCTCTGCGATACCACCATGCCCGATGGCAAAATTGATAATAGCGGCTGCTAATTACTGCTAAAACAGATAACCCGCCGTGGTTTTTGCCCGGCGGGTTTTATTTTGTCTGGCTGGATGGCAACAGATACTGCAAATTTCTTTATACTATGGCGGCTGAATCGCCCGAATATTTTAGCTGACAGGCCCCTCTTTTGACCGCACCCAAGCTACTCCAACTTGAACAAATGCTGTCTGGCACGATGCTCACAGATCGGCATCGGCTGCGGCGCAATTTACAGGCTTTAAAACACCAAATAGCACCAGATCCTAAAAGATTAGCGCAACTAATACAGCAAATTGCTATGTCTGCTGAGTGCTTCCAAACTCGGTTGCGCAATATTCCCAAACCAAAATTGGCTACCGATTTACCGGTTATTGCCCGCCGCGACGAAATTGCCAAAGCGATTACCGATAACCAGGTCATTATTCTCTGTGGTGAAACCGGCTCTGGTAAAACCACACAGTTACCACAGATTTGTCTGGATCTGGGCCGCGGAGTCAGTGGCCTAATTGGCCATACCCAGCCACGTCGTATTGCTGCGCGCACCGTTGCCACCCGTATTGCTGAAGAACTCGATTCCAGTATCGGCGAAACGGTCGGCTACAAAGTGCGTTTTCATGATCAAGTGCGTGCCGACCGCAGTTATATCAAGCTGATGACTGACGGTATTTTGCTGGCTGAAACCCAGAATGATAAGTTTCTCAATCAATACGACACTATCATTATTGATGAGGCCCATGAACGCAGTCTGAATATTGATTTTCTGCTCGGTTACTTAAAACAGTTGCTGCCGAAACGGCCAGATTTAAAACTGATTATCACCTCGGCAACCATTGATACGGCAAGGTTCTCTGAGCATTTTGAAGATGCGCCGATAATTGAAGTCAGTGGCCGTACTTATCCGGTAGATGTTCGTTATCGTCCCCTGCTTAGTCAGGATGAAGACAGCGAAGATTATGATTTTATCGAGGGCATCGTGGTTGCCGTTGATGAGCTCTGTAAAGAAGGCCCCGGTGATGTGCTGGTGTTTTTATCGGGTGAGCGTGATATCCGTGATGTCTCTGAAGCGCTGCGCAAACATCACCCGCCTAATACCGAAATTTTGCCGTTATTTGCCCGGCAATCAGCTTCTGAACAAAACCGCGTCTTTAAAACCGGCGGCCCACGGCGCATTGTGCTGGCCACCAATGTTGCCGAAACCTCATTGACGGTGCCCGGTATTCGTTATGTGGTGGATCCGGGACTGGCGCGGATCAGTCGCTACAGTGTCCGAAATAAAGTGCAGCGCCTGCCAATTGAAAAAATCTCCCAGTCCAGTGCCAATCAGCGTTCTGGTCGTTGTGGCCGGGTCGCTGCCGGTGTTTGTATCCGGCTCTATGATGAGGATGATTTTAAAGCGCGGCCGGAATTTACCGATCCGGAAATTCTGCGCACTAATCTGGCTTCGGTGATTTTACAAATGACCGCCCTGAAACTGGGCGATCCGGCTAAGTTCCCATTTATCAATCCACCGCCGCCTAAAATGATTAACGACGGTTACCGGCTGTTAGAAGAACTGGGCGCTGTTAACCGGCAACGGCAAATCACTGAAACTGGCCAGCAACTGGCCAAATTACCGATTGATCCACGGATTGCCCGGATGGTGTTGGCGGCTAATACCCAGAACAGCCTGCATGAAGTGCTGATTATTGCCAGCGCACTGAGCATTCAGGATCCACGTGAACGGCCGATGGATAAACAACAGGCTGCTGATGAAGCCCACAAAAAATACCAGGATGAACGCAGTGATTTTCTGGCATTTTTAAAGCTGTGGGATCTATATCACGATAAGAAAAAACATTTATCACAGAATAAGTTACGCCGCTTTTGTAAAGAAAACTTCCTGTCTTTTTTACGGCTGCGTGAATGGCTGGATATTTACCAGCAACTGCATGTGCAAGTTACCCAGATGGGCTTTAAGCCCAATCAGCAACCGGCCGATTACATGGGCATTCATCTGGCGCTGCTCAGCGGTTTATTAAGCAATATCGCCGCGAAAACGGAACAGCATGTTTATACCGGTACCCGCAATTTGAAGCTGCGAATATTCCCGGGATCAGCACTGCATAAAAAAGGCCCGAAATGGATCATGGCCGCCGAACTGGTGGAAACCGGCCAGCTCTATGCACGTATTGTGGCCAAAATTGAACCGGAATGGATTGAGCCGGTCGCCGGTGACTTGGTTAACCGCCAATACAGCGATCCGCATTGGGAGAAAAAACCGGCACAAGTTGCTGCTTTTGAAAGCGTCACTTTGTATGGTCTGCCTATTGTCAGCCGCCGCCGGGTGCATTTTGGACCGATTGACCGGGCGTTGTCCAATGAGATTTTTATTCGTCAGGCGTTGGTTGCCGGTGACTTTAACTGTAGTGCGCCATTTTTTAAGCATAATCAGCAATTAGTTGAAGATATCGCCATCCTCGAAAATAAATCCCGCCGCCGGGATGTGCTGGTTGATGATGATGCCTTGTTTGAGTTTTACCGGCAGCAAGTCCCCTCAGATATTGTTAATGGCGCGGGCTTTGAACGCTGGCGTAAAAAGGCCCAGCAAAAAGATCCCAATTTGCTGTTTCTGACCCGTGAAGCATTGATGCAGCATGAAGCCGACCAAGTCACTGTCGATGCCTACCCGGATCAAATGCTGGTCAATCGTGTACCACTGCCGCTGGCCTATCATTTTGAGCCGGGTAAACAACAAGATGGCATCACCCAGACCATTCCCTTGTCATTGTTGAACCAGACGCAGCCTGAGCGTTATGAATGGCTGGTGCCGGGCTTACTTCGCGACAAGGTGATTTTTTTATTGAAATCTCTGCCGAAGTCACTGCGCCGGCATGTTATTCCGGTGCCACAATATGCCGACCGGGCGCTGGAATTAATGTCACCAGATCAGGGCGCTTTGTTGTCAGCGCTCAGTGACGTCCTTCGTAAATTGACCGGCGTGGATATCAAACCTGATGACTGGCGATTAGCAGAATTGCCACTTTATTTGCAGATGAATTTTCGTCTGGTTGATGAAAATGGCAAATTGCTCGACGAAGGCCGTGATTTAACCCGTCTCAAAAATGACTGGGCCAAACAAGCCGCTGACAGTTTTCGGCAAATGCCAGACAGTGATTATGAAAAAACCGGCCTGATTGACTGGACCTTTGGTGAATTGCCTGAACACATCGTATTGCAACAAAATGGTATCGAAATTACCGCCTACCCGGCGTTAATTGATAAACAAGATCATGTTGATTTAACGCTGTTCGATACTCAGACTCAGGCTGATACCCAAACGTTTAAGGGACTGCGCCGGCTGTTTATGCTGGCTGAAAAAGATACCGTTAAATATCTGCAAAAGCATTTGCCGGATATCAAAATCATGTGTCTGCAATATACCAATGTGCCGCCCTCGCCTTATGACGAAAATCACAGCGATTTAACGCCGTGTGAACAGCTGAAAAACGATTTGATCCAAGTCGCTGTTGATCGTTGTTTTATATTGAATAAACCCTGGCCACGCAGTCAGGCAGATTTTGAACAGCGACTGGCAGAAGAGCGCCGGCATTTGATTAATACCGCCATCGATCTGGCAGACGTTATTGCCACTGCGTTAAAGGAATACCACGCGATTGCTAAACGGCTGTCAGGTAATTTGCCGATGACAGCAATGCATGCGGTGCAGGATATTCGTGAACAACTGCAGCATTTGTTGTATCAGGGTTTTGTCCATGATTTACCTGATAATGCCTTAAAACGCTTGCCCGCTTATTTTCAGGCCATTGGCCTGCGCCTTGATAAATTAAAAACCGATCCTGCGAAAGACCGGCAGCGGCAAAATGAGATTACCCCACACTGGCGGCGTTATTTACAACACTTGCACCGGGCACCCTCCGATGCCCGCTCTCAATATCGCTGGATGGTCGAAGAATTTCGGATTTCGGTATTTGCCCAGGAAGTTGGCACTGCCTATCCGGTTTCAAGCAAACGTCTTGATAAACAATGGGCCGATTGCTGATTTTGGCGATTGATCTTTCTTTTATATTTCCTAACGCAAATTTACACAGCATTCAGTCATAGTTCAGTTTGAGATTGCTATTCTGCAATCAACAGCTCGGGCTTAAGCCCCATAGAGAGGAGTGCTGTGATGAAAAACACAATAACTACATTAAGTTTGGCAACACTACTGACTTTGTCTTCATCAGCAGTTTTGGCTGACGATAAATATCGTTATCACGATCGGGGCGGTCAGGATCGCGCCAAAGTAACTTGGGTTGAACCGGTTTATAGCGAAGTGCGTGTCACTACACCAGTTGAAGAATGTTACGAAACCCGTGATTACCGGCGTGGTGGCCCCCAGCAATCTTATACCAGCACCATTGCCGGCGGTATTATCGGTGGTGTGATTGGTAATCAGTTTGGTGGTGGTAATGGTCAAACAGCAATGACCGTAGCAGGTGCGCTTTTAGGTGGTTCGGTAGGCCGGGATATGGGTAGCAACCAGTATCGTCAATCTGATTATGGTTATCGCGAACAGTGTGATGTTCGTTATGAAGATCGTTATGAGCAGCGTGTTGAAGGTTACGAAGTCGGCTATCGCTATAAAGGCCGTGAATACAGTACTTTTATGGATCATCATCCTGGTAAATTTATTCCGGTTGATGTCACTGCCAAACCTTCACGCCGTTATTATTAAATTCTGACAGGTAAAAGCCGCAGGGATGCAGCAAATCCCCTGTTGATAGTATTATTTTTAACTTATATTTGACAGTATGCAGAAGCTTATCTGTAATAATTGTTAAGGATTCGTCTATGGTGATTAACCAAAAATTAAAGACGCTGCTGATCGCTGCACTGCTACTGTCGACGTTGGCATTACAGCCCGCTAAAGCTGACGTTCAGCCGTATACAGTTACGAATGGTAATCAGCTTGATGCCGAGACATTTAAGGGATTTCAGCTATTTCGTAACTGGTGTGCCCGCTGTCATGGTACTTATGGTCAGGGACTGGTGGGGCCTAATCTGGCTGATAGTCTCAACAAGATAACTTACCAACAATTTCTGCAAACCGTTGCGAAGGGTAAAAACGGGCAAATTGGTGTGATGCCCGCCTGGGAAAACAATAAACAGGTGATGGATGGCCGGCAGCAGATTTACCGTTATTTAAAAGCCCGCGCCGATGGTGCCATTGGCATAGAAAAACCCTATATAGCGCAATAAATATGCTGCAAAAGCTTGGTCTGTCTTTATAGCCAGACTTTTGCATATTGAAAATTAACCGTTACTATAAATACACAACAACTAAGGTCTGACATGCGATTTGTGCACACTCTGCTGATAATAGCGATGCTGACACCGCTGCCATTAATAGCGAAACATTTGCCCGAAGATGCTGAGCCGGGCACCAGCGTCAATGATATACCGCTGCCGCTCACCCGCAACACGGCGGCCGAACTGGCACGTGTTGAAACCGGTGGCCGGGTATTGTCGGTGCAAGATGAAGACTATTACGATCACAACGTGTTTCGTGTCAAAGTGTTGCATGAAGATGGCAAAGTCAAAACTTACCGTATCGACCGTGATACCGGCGAGAGGATGTGATCGGCATCCATGCGAATTCTGCTGATTGAAGATGAAATCGCGCTGCGCGAACAAATCGCCCAGCAATTACGTGCCCAGAACCTGACCGTTGATGCCGTTGCTGATGGTGAAGAAGGTCTGTTTATGGGCAGCGAATATCCCTATGATGTCGCGATTATTGACTTAGGCTTGCCCAGACTTTCCGGCATTGAGGTCATTCAGCAGTTACGCGAGCAGGGTTTTAAATACCCGATCTTAATTCTCACTGCCCGTGGCCGCTGGCAAGATAAAGTCGAAGGTCTTGAAGCCGGCGCCGATGATTATCTGGTTAAACCTTTTCATTTTGAAGAATTATCAGCCCGCTTAAATGCGCTGGCCCGGCGCGCTTCCGGCTGGGCTAATGCGACTTTGCGCTGTGGCCCGATTGAGCTGAATCCCAGCTCTCAACAAGTATTTTTACAGCAATCAATCGTAGAACTGACCGCTTATGAATATCGGTTGCTGCATTTTTTAATGCTGCACGCCGGTGAAGTTATTTCCAAAACCGAACTTACTGATCATATTTATGAAATGGATCAGGATCGAGACAGCAATGTTATTGAAGTCTTTGTTAAACGGCTGCGTGGCAAACTGGATCCTGACAAAAGCCTGAATCCAATTGAAACGTTGCGTGGCCGGGGATATCGGCTGACTTTACCGCGTGATTAATCCTCGCCTGTCTTTATCAAATCGACTGCTGATCGCAGTATTGGTGGTGCTGGTTGCTTTTTTGGGCTTATCAGCAATCAGTCTTAACAATGCTTTTAAAAGCAGCGCTGAAACCGCTCAGCAACAACGTTTACATAATTATGTGATGACCATCCTGACCGCGGCTGAATTAACTGATACCGGCGATTTGCTGATGCCGGAAAAGCTGCTGGAACAAAAATTTTCTATCCCTAATTCCGGGTTATATGCACAAATCACCAGTGGCGATCGGATTGTCTGGCAATCACCGTCGTCGATTGGTTTGTTTCTGGCGCTGCCCTTCCATCCCGGGCCATCGGTTGAGCAATATTCGATAATTGATCTGCATAACGGTATGAAACTGAGTAATCTGGCTTTTGGGGTAGTTTGGGAAAACGATAAGGGTGAACAATTTGATTACACCATCAACGTTGCCGAAGATCAGTTAATGCTGGAAGCACAAACGGCCAATTTCCAGCGAAACCTCTGGTATTGGCTGGGAGGCACCGGCATTATGCTTCTAATTGCCCAGTGGCTGATTCTGCGTTGGAGTTTGCGACCGTTAACCGGCGCGGCCAAAGATTTACATGCCATTGAAACTGGCAAACATGCGCGTTTAACTGGCGAATATCCAATGGAATTACAGCAGTTAACGCAGAATATTAATAATCTGCTGGATCACGAACAAAACCGTCGTGTCCGTTATAAAAATTCACTGGCCGATTTAGCCCACAGTTTAAAAACACCGTTGGCTGTGCTGCGCAGTGAACTGGAAAACAGCCAGGATTTTCAACATTTTAAAACCATTGGACAGGAGCAGTTACAGCGCATCAATCAATTGGTCGATTATCAATTGCAACGCGCCGCCACTGAAGGCAAAAGCAATTTGCTGGCGCCGGTGTCCCTCGGTGAAATCATCCACAAAATCATCAGTTCATTAAATAAGGTGTATCAGGCGAAAAAAATTCATTGTCAGTTTGAAATAGAACGCGATGCCTATATGCATGCCGATGAAGGCGATATGTATGAGTTGCTCGGTAACTTACTGGAAAATGCCTACAAATATGGCCGCCAACGCGTCAATATTGTGGTGCTGTCACAATATCAGCAGATCACTATCCGCATCGAGGATGATGGTAATGGCATTCCGTTATTAGCCAGTGAAGACATTATCAAACGAGGCCGGCGCTTTGACTCGCAAGTTGAAGGCCATGGTCTGGGGCTGGCCATCGTCAGTGATATTATTGATGCCTATGAAGGCAGTATTAAATTAGAAAAAAGTTACTTAGGTGGCGCTTGTTTTATTATTTGCTTACCCGATCAATAACATTACTAATCAGATAGTTGCTGAAGATACTTAAACAATAATCTTGCTGATTTTGGCGGCTGATTTTGTTGTACTTCGCGTTTGGCATTACGCACTAATTGCCGGACATGCTGACCATCAAATTCAGCAAATTGATGATGCAATTGAGTCATCACCTCAGCCTCTCCAGCTAATAAACGATCCCGCCATTCTTCCAGTTGATGCAGTTTGAGCGTGTCTTCACGATGCGGTTGTTTGAGTATCTCCAGCTGTTTGCTGATTGCTTCATGGTCTCTTTTAGCAATCAGCCCACCAATAAACCCTGTCTGGCGCTTTAACGCACCTTTTTGCAAGCCCTGGGCTAGCACAACCGCATCCAGCAGCTGCTCATCCAGGTCGAGTTTGGTCAATTCAGCCGGTGATAAGGCAATCAGATCCCTGCCGAGATCTTTCAGCGCATCAAGATCCCGTTTGATCTGCGATTTACTGACCGGCTCCTCACCCGCTTCATAATCGAAGCTTTCATCATCAATATCATCTTGCCAGTCGTCTTGCATTATTCACCCTGTACCGTAACAATAATTCGCCGCTGATGACGCTGGGTGCGGTGTTCCCATAAATAAATACCTTGCCAGATGCCCAGCGCACATTGGCCATTGCTGACCGGCACCGTTAAATCCGGATTGGTCAATACCGTGCGGATATGGGCGCTCATATCGTCCGGGCCTTCATCCTGATGCAAAAACATCGGATCGCCATCGGGGACAATATGCTGCATATAGGTTTCCAAATCACGGCGCACATTCGGATCGGCATTTTCACAAATCATTAATGACGCGCTGGTATGTTGCACAAATACATGACAGGTGCCAGTTTGAATGCCGGATTCGGCAACAATCGCATCGACTTCCCGGCTGATATTGGTGGTGCTGCGACCATTGCTGGTAAACGATAAAGCTTGCTGAAAAATCATGGTTTTGCCTGATTAAAATGCGCTAACACCTGACCATTATCCAGCTTTTTCCGTACCAAATCTGCAGCGTGGTGCGGTGATTCATGACCCCGGCATTGTAATAAAGCCAGCGCCGCGCCCAATATCAAGACATCCCGCGCCGCTCCTTTTTCCCCGTTCAATGCGGCTAATCCCAGTTCGGCGCTTTCGGCAGCCGTTGGACTGTCATCTGACGCCACAACACCGCGGGTTTCCTGATGGATACCAAAATCTGCCGGGTGTATGGGCATAGGATGTAAGGTGCCATCATGCAAATAATGATTCATTGAGGTTTCTCGCAATGTCGGCACCACACCGCCTTCCAGACCGCGAACAATCAAAGCACTGTCAAAACCCGCTTGCCGTGCCAGAAAATCCAGTACCGGCGGATACGCTTTGTGGACAAACCCAATCTGCAAATGCGTGCGTAGTGCTTTCACCGGCATGATCAGTTTTTCCAGTGTGGCGATACTGGGTCGTTTAATCATCAGTTTGCGTAAATGCTGCAAGGCAAATAATGATGGTGTCATCTGCGCCTGATCGCTGTACGCCCAGCCACAATCCCGATTTTGTAATTGCTGCGCGATATGTTGCGGACTTAAATTGACCGTTAACCCCGCAGCTTCAAGCACCTGGGCATGCGTCACGCCAAATTTCGGGCCCATTTCATAAACGCCTTGCGATATAGTTGGCAAACCACAAGCCGCCAAAACCGCCGGTAAAAACGCGGCGACCGGACAATGCCGGCTAAAACCATTAAACGGATCGGCTATAATTAAGACATCCGCTAAATCCAGCGGTTGCTGATGCGTTAATTGTTGCATCGCCTGCAACATACCGAGATTTTCATCATCGGTTTCGCGTTTCATCCGCAGTGCTATCAGCATAACAGCAGCCTGTACCGGATCCACGTTACCTTCGAGGATTTCCAGCATCGCCGCGCGACTTTCATCCAGGGTT
>JAVVFF010000007.1:30502-33379 GCA_032250995.1 Methylophaga sp.
GTTAAATCTTTGCTCAGATGCGGCCCGGTGGCGACTTTTTTGATGGCTTGTGCAACAGCGCTCATGATTTTATCCATTGTTGTAATTGGGCTTCATCAACAACAGGAATACCCAGCGATTCGGCTTTATTAAGTTTGGAACCGGCATCACGGCCGGCAACAACAAAATCAGTTTTTGCCGAGACACTGCCGGCGACTTTAGCACCCAATGCCAGCAATTTTTCCTTGGCTTCACTGCGCGACAAAATAGCCAAGGTACCGGTCAGCACAATGGTTTTGCCATTTAATTCGGAATCGGAAAATGCAGGTTTTTCTTCTGGCCAGTCGATGCCTTGTGCCAATAACCGGTCTATCACCTCCAGATTATGCGGTTGCTGAAAAAAAGTGACAATATGATGTGCAACTACCGGGCCGACATCTTCTATTTCCAATAATTCAGCCTCGCTCGCCGCTTTCAGTTTATCCAAATTAACAAAATGCAGCGCCAGTGACCGGGCGGTGGCTTCACCGACTTCCCGAATCCCCAACGCATATAAAAACCGTGCAAAGCGGGTGTGTTTGGCGGCCTGCAGGGCATTGACCAGATTTTCGGCAGATTTTTCGCCCATCCGTTCCAGTCCGGCTAATTGTTCGGCCGTTAACTGAAATAAATCGGCTGGGTCTTTAACGAGTTCTGCATCAACCAACTGTTCGACTATTTTATTGCCTAAACCATCAATATCCATGGCTTTACGCGACGCAAAATGTTTCAGCGCTTCCTTGCGCTGGGCGGCGCAATACAAACCACCGCTGCAACGCGCTACCGCTTCACCATCAGCCCGTTCCACCGCAGAATCACATACCGGGCACTGCGCCTGCATAACAAATTCGGTGGCATTTCCCGGCCGTTTAGCCGTCACCACACCAACAATTTCCGGGATCACATCACCGGCGCGGCGAACAATCACCGTATCGCCAATGCGCACATCTTTACGACGGATTTCATCTTCATTATGTAACGTGGCATTACTGACCGTAACACCGCCGACAAATATCGGTTTTAACCGGGCAACCGGCGTTAACGCACCGGTGCGGCCCACTTGTATTTCGATGGCTTCCACGACTGTCATTTCTTCCTGCGCCGGAAATTTATAGGCAATCGCCCAGCGCGGCGCTCTGGAGACAAAACCCAGCCGGTTTTGTAATTCGCTGCTGTTAACCTTAAATACCACGCCATCAATTTCATAAGACAGCGATGCACGCTTTTCGGCCAGCTGATGTAAATAATCCAAACAGGCGCTGACATCGGTCAACACTTTGGTTTCAGGGCACACTGCCCCGCCCCAACCGGCAATTAAATCCATGGCTTGTTGATGACTGGTTGGCCGCTGCATACCGTCAATATCACCCAGCGCGTAACAAAACAGCGCCAGTGGCCGGTTAGCAGTAATGGCAGAATCCAATTGTCGCAGTGAGCCGGCTGCGGCATTACGGGGATTAACAAAGATTTTTTTACCGTCAGCAAGTTGCTGCTGATTTAGCTTTTCAAAACCAGCTTTGGGCATATAAATTTCGCCGCGGATTTCCACTACGGCAGGTACATTGTCACCTTGTAATTTCAACGGCACATTACGAATGGTGCGGACATTTTCGGTCACATCTTCGCCGACACTGCCATCACCACGGGTGGCTGCCTGCACCAACAGACCATTTTCGTAACGAATACTGATTGCCAGACCATCCAGCTTGGGTTCAGCGGCGTATTCAATTGGCTGTGAGCTGTTCAGCCGGTCTTTAATGCGCTGATCGAATGCCGTCAGTTCAGCTTCATCGAACACATTATCCAGCGACAACATCGGCATGGCATGGGTTACCTGACTGAATTTAGCCAACGGCGCGGCACCGACCCGCTGCGTCGGTGAATCGGCTGTTTGTAATTCGGGATAGGTAACTTCGAGTTGTTTTAACTCGTTAAATAAGCGGTCATATTCGGCGTCACTGGCCGTTGGATCATCTTGGCTATAATAGTGATAATTCAGCTCGTTAATAATGTCGCGCAGTTCCGCGACACGGCGCTGCACCGCTTCAGAAATCGTCATACGGGCGGGCATCTTTTTGCAGATTGAGATTTAATTCAAAAATCCGGGCGCGTACCGCTTCCAGCGCCTGATCGGTCAGCGGCTGGCGCTGTTCATCACAGACCACACCATCCAACTGCTCGGCCATTTGCGTGGCGCAATCAAGCATCGCGTCTAATACAGCCAGACCATTAACCGGGCCCGGCAAACGCGCAAATAACAAAATGCCCGGCGTTTTCATGGAAATCAATTCAGCAGGCAAAAACGTGCCCGGATCAATAATATTGGCCGCGCTGAATAAACTATGTTTACGGCTACCCAGCGTAAAACGATGATAAATCTGCATTTCGCCAAAATGCAGATCCTGATTATCTAGGGCGTTTTTCACGGCGCGGCCGGTAAATAATCGATCTTTGGGGGCCATCACCGTCAGCGCAATCACCAGATCCCATTCAGGTTCTGGTGGAACGGGTTCAGCTGGTTGCGGGATAATCGATTCAGCGCCATCGGATTTTGCTGCCGGCGACACTTCAGCGCGCGGCTTTTCGCCATCCAGGGTAATTAAATCCTCGCCGACATCCACTTCATCGTCATCACGCGACAAAACAGCATCGTAGCGGGCATGAAAATCGCCGCTGGCGGCATCATCTTGATCCAGCTCCCGCTCAAAATCACTGGCCAGTTTCTGATTACGCTGATGACTGATAAAGCCCATCACGGCGATGGCCAACAACACAACAATTATCAAAATGATGATTTCTAACACTTAATTAACCTGAATCTCGTTTAAGAAAAATGAACTAAATGCCTGTTCCAAGATC
>JAVVFF010000124.1:0-6103 GCA_032250995.1 Methylophaga sp.
CGGTTTTGTGCACCTTCCAAAAAGATCTGTCGTTGTTTAGCCATTTCTTCGGGTTTTTTCTTACCCATCGCCCGGCGCAACATATCGGCGCCGCCAAGGCTATAACCGGCCAGCACCTGCGCGATTTGCATAACCTGTTCCTGGTAAACAATAACACCGTAAGTCGGTTTCAGCACTGGCTCTAAATCCGGATGCGGATAATCGACTTTGGCGCGGCCATGTTTACGATTAACAAAGTCATCGACCATGCCCGACTGCAATGGTCCGGGACGAAACAACGCCACCAAAGCGATAATTTCTTCAAAATTATCAGGTTGCAGCCGTTTAATCAGCTCTTTCATACCTCGCGATTCCAACTGGAATACCGCCGTGGTCTCGCAGCGTTTCAGCAGGTCATAACTGGCTTTATCATCCAACGGCAGATTGGCGATATCAATGTTGGCAAATTCTGCCGGCGGTAACAGCGCTTTAAGGTTATTGACCGCCCAGTCGATCACCGTCAGGGTTTTCAGACCGAGAAAGTCAAATTTGACCAGCCCGACACTTTCAACATCGTCTTTATCATATTGCGATACCAGACTGGCACCATTTTGTTCACAATACAGCGGCGTGTAATCGGTGAGTTTTTTCGGCGCGATGACCACACCACCGGCATGTTTACCGACATTGCGGGTCAACCCTTCTAATTGCAGTGCCAAATCAATCAGCGTGCGCACTTCTTCTTCTTTTTGGTAACGCTCTTTTAGCTGTGGCTCTTGCTCCAGCGCTTTGGTCAGTGTCATTTTCAGTTCAAACGGCACCAGTTTGGCCAGCTGATCGACAAAACCATAAGGATGACCCAGCACCCGCCCAACATCACGCAATACGGCTTTAGCAGCCATGGTGCCAAAAGTAATGATTTGTGAGACATGATCGCGGCCATAATGCTGCGAGACATAATCAATCACCCGATCCCGGCCATCCATACAAAAATCGACGTCAAAATCCGGCAGCGATACCCGCTCCGGATTCAAAAACCGTTCAAACAGCAGATCGTAGGCCAGCGGATCCAAATCGGTAATTTCCAACGCATAGGCAACCAGCGAACCGGCACCGGAACCGCGACCCGGGCCCACCGGCACGCCGTTATTTTTGGCCCAGCGAATAAAGTCGGCAACAATTAAAAAATAGCCGGCAAAGCCCATTTCATTAGTCACATCCAGCTCAGTTTGCAGCCGTTGCTCATATTGAGCACGGGCCGCGTCGCGGGCATCGGCTTCAGGGAAAAGCACTTGCAAGCGTTTTTCCAGCCCCTGAAACGATTCCTGTGCAAAAAACTGCTCGATGGTCAATCCTGCCGGTACCGGAAAGTCCGGCAAATAATGCTCACCCAGTGTCAGTTGTAAATTGCAGCGTTTGGCTATTTCAACCGTATTTTCTAAAGCCTCGGGAATATCCGCAAACAGCTTGGCCATTTCATCAGGGCTGCGTAAATATTGCTGCTCGGAATACACCCGCGGCCGCCGAGGGTCATCCAGCAAACGACCCTCGTGAATACAGACCTTGGCTTCGTGGGCTTCAAACTGATCCGGTGTTAAAAACCGTACATCATTGCTGGCGACCACCGGTAAATCCAGCGCAGCGGCAACCGCCAAAGCCCCCTGATTAAAACGTTCTTCGTCATCACGACCGGTGCGGGTTAACTCCAGATAAAAGCGATCTTGAAATAAGCTTGACCATTCACTGCCCAGTTGATGTGCTTCATCTTCACGGCCATTTAAAATCGCTTTGCCCAGGAAACCTTCACGACCGGTCAGGCAAATAAGCCCCTCACTGTGATCGATCAGCCAATCGCGTTCCAGCATCGGTACGCCCAAGTGCTGGCCTTCAATATAAGCGCGGGAGATTAACCGCGACAGATTGTGATAACCGGTCATATTCATACACAACAATACAAAACGCAGACTATTTTTGCTGTCTTGTGGATCGCGCAAGCGCAAATCAGCGCCCAGGATCGGCTTAACCCCGGCTTGCAGCGCAGCTGAATACATTTTTACGGCGGCAAACAAATTATGCTGATCGGTGATCGCCACTGCGGGCATACCGGCTGCTGCCACCGCAGAAATCAACGGTTTGACACGCAGCAGGCCGTCAATTAGCGAATAATCGGTGTGTAAATGCAGATGTACAAATGAAGACATGTATGAAGATAAAACCAGCAGACTAAACAGCGCAAATCATAGCATCGCCAGCGTCATGAAACCGTAACCTGCTGGCAAAAATTTTCAGACCAAGGTTAACTGCGGCTCGGCGGGCGGTTGCAAATCAGCAAGCATACTGACTGCCTCCTGCCATTGCGGCTGTTGTTGCAATTCCTCAAGTGGCTGCGGATGCCGGCCATGCAAACGTAATAAACGCATATGCCTGAGCGGCTCAGGCTCACAATGCAAATTATCCAGTACTAAATCCACTGCATCCGGGTCATTACAAACCAGTGCCATATCACAACCGGCTGACAGTGCCGCTTGGGCGCGATCGGCTGCATTACCCATTATTACAGCGCCGCCCATACTGAGATCATCACTAAATACCGCGCCCTGAAAGCCGATTTTCTGGCGGAGAATTTTCTGCACCCAAAAAGTCGAAAAACCAGCTGGTTTTTCATCACACTGACTAAACACAATATGCGCCGGCATCACCCCGGCTAACACCGGACTTAAGCGACGAAACGGTACAATATCTTCAGCCCAGATAGCTTCAAAGTGCCGCTCATCTATCGGCAAGCCTTTATGAGAATCGACGGTTACTGCGCCATGGCCGGGAAAATGTTTGCCGACCGCCGACATCCAGGCCGACTTCATGCCCTGAACATAAGCTGCCGCCAGTTTGCTGACACTGGCCGGATCACGATGAAAACTGCGATCACCAATAACGTCGCTGATCCCGTAATCCAGATCCAGCACCGGTGCAAAACTAAAATCCACGCCCACAGCACGCAACTCAGCGGCCATCAGCCAACCGGCTGTTTCGGCCAATTGCAGGCAGTGTTTGGCATGACTATGAAAATGCTGGCCAATAACACCGGCCGGCGGAATATGCGTAAACCCCTGCCGGAAACGTTGCACACGGCCGCCTTCGTGATCGACGGCAATTAATAAATGCGGTTGGCGCAAACTGCGGATTTGCGCGGTTAATTCGGTAATTTGTTGCGGTGACTGGTAATTACGGCTGAATAAAATAACACCGCCCACTAACGGATGCTGTAAGCGTTCTTTTTCAACGGCTGTCAGCGTCTCACCAGCAATATCAATCATCAGGGGCCCGAGGGTCATGGCTATTCCTTATCCGTCAATCAATACCGGCAACCCCGGCGTTACCAGCGAGAATAACTGAATCACAGCGTCATTTCGCATGCGAATACAACCATGTGAGCGCGGCGAACCCATCGGCTCGGTATCAGGTGTGCCATGAATATAAATATAACGGCGCATCGAATCAACGTTGCCCAAACGATTTTTACCCGGCTCTAACCCACTCAGCCATAAGATCCGGCTTAAAATCCAGTCACGATCCGGATGTTGCGCCGCCAACGCGGCAGAATAAATTTCACCGGTGGGCCGGCGACCCCGAAACACACTATTAATGGGCATGCCGGCACCGATACAGGCACGGATCTGATGCCAGCCACGCGGTGTTTGCCCGGAACCATTTTGTTCACCGATGCCCTTTAAAGCTGTCGATACCGGTGCTGAAAACAGACAAACACCATCCTGCAATAAGCGGCATTGCTGCTCGCTGATACTGATATGTAAATAATGTGCTGGTTGAAAGTCAGCCATGGCAGTAGCCAATTCGATAAATGTTGGTCGTTACCATAGCAAAGCAACAGGCAGAATGCGATATCAGGCTGTTTTTCGGTAAGCCTGCCAGACACCCGCATAACTTAGCCAGAAACTGGCCACTAACACCAATAAACCGCCCAGCGCCAGCCAAAGAAACACATCGGCTTTTGATTCTCTGGGCAGCCGCTGGGCAACCAATAAACGCTGATATTGTTGACGGTCAATCTCGTCAATTGCCGCGGTGTATTCTTCTAAAGAACCCGCTTCATAAGCCTGATAAGGCACAGCCAGTGTTTTGAAAAATGTATGCAGCTTACGTTCCGGTAAATCCTCCCACAAAACGCTGTCCTGTTCGCTTTCATCTAAGGTCATGCCGCGCACCGAGCGCAGATAAATCCAATATAAATTCAGATTCATGTGCTCGTAAATTGTTTTCAGACGGCGCTTTTCGGCACTTGACAAAATCTGTCCACCGTCGGATATCAGCAACACATTGCGTGAGCCACGATAGGCTTCTTTCTCGTACATTTTGCCGGCCAACTGCAGGGCCTCGACAATATTGGTTTTGGAAATGCCTTTACCCAAACCGCCGGCGCGAATGGTCGCCAAAATGGCATCTCTGTTATAAGTCAGCGGCAGGATCTCCACCGACCGGGTGCTGAAATAAACGTAACCGAAACGATCATCCGGACGGCCTTCAACAAACTCCAGCAGATAATCAGTTGATACCACCCGCTTGCTTTTAAAACGCGTACGCTCGGTTCGCAGGGTATTCAATGGCGGCCGGGCAAAAATCTCATCCATGCTACGGCTGCGATCCAACAACACGACAAATTCAGCGCCTTCGCCATAACGCTCCACAGTTTGTTCAGGAATATGCGGGCCAGCCAAGGCCATAATCAAACTGATAATAATGCCACTGGCCAACGATTTCAGCAGCAAATTGATCCAGCGGGATAATGGATCCACCGGGACTAATTTTGACCAGGCAATGGTTTTACTGTGGTTATAAATAAACCATGGCAACAGCGCCAGTGGCAACAGGTAAAAAAAACCGGGGCTCGACCAGCTTAACGCGGACACACGACCTCAAAATCAGGTATACATTCCCGGTTAATTAGCATCACCCAACCCTATCCAGCGATAGGGTAAAAATACCAGCAAAACCAATAGCAGCGCGAGTCCCGATAACCAGGCATACAAATCATAATCAATGGTCACTTCACGGGTTTCCGACGCAGCGCGAATTCGATTCACCAGTTTTTGTGGATCTTTTGGTGATGACACAAAGTCAAAACCAACCCGGTTAGCCAGGGTTTCCAAATGCGATTTTTTCTGTGAAGACAAATGTTCGGTACGGGGCTTTTGGGCATTACGTTCAGCCATGTCACCCCGGGTAGAGGCATATACATCGACGTGCATGACCTCGTTAACATCCCAGAAACCTTCAATTTCACCTTGTTCATTAGTTTTCGGAATCGGCAATAAATCACTGCCGCCAATACCGACAATGACGCCCTTTATCTCACCAGGTGTACCCTGAAATTTCGGGAATAAACTTTCATGTATAGGCGGTGATTCATGACCATCGGTCAAAAACACAATACTCGGTTTGGGATCGATATTTTCCGCTTGACGAATAGCCGTATAGGTTGCTTTCGACACTTCACTGGAGCGGGCCCAGGCCATGGTCGGAGCAATCTGCCCTAACATCTGAATAAGATCATTATAATTTGTGCAAATTTCTATAGGATTCATCAGGATCAAACTGCGCGCTTCACTGAAAACGGCTAAACCTACATGCGAACCACAAGGCAATTCCAACAAGGTACGGCGCGTAAATTCCTTGGCCCAGGTCAGCCGGCGCAATTTTTCACCATCCATCTCGGCATCTTCAACATTCATACTGTCGGTAATATCCAGCACAAAAATACTGTCCATAATCTTCACATCGCGCGGTACGGGTGGCAGCCACAATGCCGCGATAATCAATAATAGCGTTAATGTCATAATGATGGCCGTCAGCAAAATGCGGCGCGGGTAACTTAATATCATGGCAGGTCGACCTTAAAGGCCTTGCTTTCGATAGAGCGCTGACTGCTGATAACGTTTTTTTCAAAATCTCCATCAATATCAGGATCTTCAGATACCACTCTTAAAGCTACTTCGAGGTTGTAACGGGCATCCCACATCATGGGGTTCATTAATAAAGCACTACGATAATCCTGCTTTGCTAATTCAATCAGTGGAATATGACGGGCATCAGAACTGGTCATAGTCAG
>JAVVFF010000125.1:0-5915 GCA_032250995.1 Methylophaga sp.
TTCACGGATAATTTCTGCAAAGCTGGGCGCAGCCATAGCAGCACCGATCGCTATCAGAACAACAACGATCATCAGCTCGATTAGTGTAAATCCCTGTCTGTGGTCATGTTTTTCAAGCATGGGCCATTCCTTATTTTTAATAGACTTGTAGCGTCAAATTGGCATTAGGTCAAGTCATCAGTTGGCATTTACCTATATGTGTCATGCCAAATGTGACGAAAAACACATAAAACGTGGTAATTGCGGATCGGTTTAATGACTTTGATGCCAAGTTGCATAAACGGCAAAGCCTGCCGCTATTGTATTGCCACTTTTACCGCGCTAATCCTAAATCAATGAATTTTTTAACAAATATGCATCTGGCACAGAAGCTGCTAATTAGTTTGCATCGTTAATGAGTGACAGGAGTCTGTCGATGGCAATAAATTTTGATGCGGCGCTAGGTATTCATGCTGATGCGTTGCGGGTACGTACGCAGCGGGCGGAGATGCTGGCCACCAATCTGGCTAATGCCGATACGCCTAACTTTAAAGCCAAAGATATTGATTTTCGCGAAGCCTTAAAAGCGGCAACCGATAGTCAAGGCGGCAATCTTAATACCACCCATCAGAAACATATTCCGCTCACCGGTCATGGCCCGGCTAACCCGCAGGTGCAATACCGGACAACGGTTCAGGACTCGCTGGATGGCAATACGGTTGATGAACAAATCGAACAGGCACAGTTTATGCAGAATACTGTGCAGTATCAGGCAACGCTGGAATTCCTGGGCGGTACATTCCAGGGCCTGACGAAAGCATTACGCGGAGAATAAGTATGTCTTTATTTAATATTTTTGATATTGCCGGCAGCGGCATGAGCGCCCAGTCATTGCGACTCAATACCACGGCCAGTAATCTGGCCAATGCCGACAGTGTCAGCAGCAGCTATGGTGAGACATATCGATCCCGGCAACCGGTTTTTCAGACGGTGCTGGATAACTTTGATCAGGGTTATAAACAAGGGTCAGTCAAGGTAAATGGCATTACTGAAAGCCAGGCGCCGGTGCGCCAGGAATTTAATCCGGCGCATCCGATGGCGGATGAAAATGGCTATATCTATCATTCAAATGTCAATCCGATGGCTGAGATGGCCAATATGATGTCGGCATCACGCTCGTATCAAAACAACGTAGAAATCGCCAACACCTCTAAACAATTGTTGCTGCAAACCTTGCGGCTTGGCGAATAACGGGAGATTTGCAGATGGCAATTGATAATGTAGGCAATAATCCTTTCGCGTTTTTGAATGGTACCAAGTCGGCCGATGAAAGCAATAAAAGTAATAATCCCGGTCAGTTGGCTATGGAAGATTTTATGGCGCTGATGACCACCCAGTTACAAAATCAGGATCTGCTCAAGCCCATGGAGAGTGGTGATTTTCTCGGTCAGATAGCGTCATTCGGTACCGTCAGCGGTATTGCGGATTTACAGAATTCGTTTTCCAGTTTTGCCAGAGCCATGCAGTCGGATCAGGCGTTGCAGGGCTCTTCTTTAGTGGGCCGTAGCGTGCTGGTGCCGTCTTCGATTGGCACTATGACGCCGGATCAGCCTTTAAAAGGCCAGATAAATGTGGCCGAGCCGGTCAGCGATTTAAAGGTTCAGATTTATAACGAAGCCGGCATCTTGGTGAAGACCATTAACATGGGGTCGGCTTCAGGCTTTACCAACTTCCAGTGGGATGGCCTCAATGAACAACAACAACCGTTGCCGCAAGGCGTTTATCAGTTCCGGGCAACCGGTACGGTAGATGGTAAAAATAATGCATTTGCCACGGCCACCGTGGCGCGGGTCGATAGTGTGTTGGTGGGCTCAGGCAGCCAGGGTTTAACCGTCAATTTGGCAGGCATTGGTTCAGTGCCATTTAACGAAGTACAAGAAATTATCTAAGGAGTACGGGCTATGTCATTTAGTACAGCATTAAGTGGTTTGAATGCGGCCACCGCCGATCTCAATGTCAAATCCAATAATATTGCCAACGTCAATACTACCGGTTTTAAGCAATCACGCGCTGAGTTTGGTGATGTATTTGCGGTGTCGGCATTTGGCACCACCAGTAAGACGGCAGTGGGCAATGGCGTGGTTTTACAGAACGTTGCCCAGCAATTTAATCAGGGCAATCTGGAGTTCACCGATAATTCACTGGATCTGGCATTAAGTGGCGAAGGCTTTTTTGCACTGGCTCCTGAGTTTGGCAGCGGCGAGGTTATTTATACCCGCGCTGGTGAGTTTAATGTCAATAAAGATGGTTACATCGTCAGTAACGAAGGCTGGTTTTTAAGGACCTTCCCGGTCGATGCCGCCGGGAATATTGCTGCAACCAGCATGACGGCAACCGGCCCGATTCAGTTGCCACCATCGGTTGGTGCGCCTGAGCCGACAACGCAGTTAACCATTGCGACTAATTTGCCTTCAAATGCAACGCCGATTTCGACCAATGCTGTCGCTTTAGTACAAGGTACCAATACGGCGACAACTCCGATTACTGTGACAAATTTCGCTACTGATTCGGCAAGTTTTGATGTTGACGCCTCGACTATATTATTGAATGCCGATTATGGTTCCATTAATGGCGTGCTTGCTGAAATTAATAGCCAATTACCTGCGGGTTATTCGGCAGCACTTGATAGCAGCGATAATTTGATTATTACCGGTCCGGATGAAAACGCACCGCTGGTAGATAATTTTAATGGCGATGTAGATGGCGGCGGCGGGATTGTTGCTGATTTTGCCACTGGCACAGCGAATGCGGGGACGGCAGCTGCGCCTGGTCAGATCATCCCAATCGATCCAACCGATCCAGAAAGTTTTAGCTTTTCAACGTCAGCAACTATTTTTGATTCATTAGGCAATGAGCATGTGTTGACAACTTATTATCAAAAAATCGACGCGACCGCGGATGATGGCGGTACACCGGTCGGTGATAATCAATGGCAGTCAGCTGTTTATGTTGATGGCGGTGATGTGGTTGGCGGTACGGCGGGTACACCCTTGCCGCTGGCAACCAATATTAGGGTGTCATTTACGGCAGGTGGCAGACTGGATACTGTTGATCCATCACCACTCGAAATTGCCTTTGATGCAGATGGCGCCGGCGGGCTTTTTGAATGGACCAGCGGCGCCGATAGTCAAGTAGTCAATATCTCATTAGCCGGTACGACACAAAATTCTGGCCCCTTTAATGTCGGAGCGCTGACTGTCAATGGTTTTCCAACAGGCCGTTTGACCGGTGTTGATGTCAGTGATGATGGTTTGATCCGCGCCACTTTCAGTAATGGTCAAGCCGTACCGATTGGCAAAATCGCCTTGGGTAACTTTGCTAATCCGCAGGCACTGAACAAAATTGGTAATACCGCCTGGCGCGAAACCACCGACTCTGGTCCGGTCATCGCCGGTGAAGCTTCAACCGGCAGTTTTGGCCAGATACAAGCGGGTGCTTTAGAAACATCGAATGTTGATTTGACTAAAGAATTAGTCGGTTTGATCACCGCGCAGCGGAATTTCCAGGCCAACTCTAAAGCCATTGAAACCAATAACGCGATTACTCAGACCATTATTAATCTGCGTTAATTTTTTATTCCCCCCATCCTAACCTTCACCTACCTGTAGGCGAAGGTGCAATTCCCTCTCCCGCCGGGAGAGGGGGCACTAAGCCTTATTAGTGGAACTGCAAAGCTGCAGACAGTTATCACCACATATCAATAAACTCAGTCATTCCGGAAATGGCATCATCATTATCCGGAATCTATTGCATGGCAGCATCTGGATCCCCGCATGCGCGAGGATGACGCAGGCAACGCTATCGAAGCCGGGCGCAAAGACGCTGGATCCTCGCATGCGCGAGGATGACGAGGGAATTATCAAAGATGGTGGTTTTCATTTGGTTGGATTCCAGTATGGCCAGAATGATATCGACAAGTCCGATTATTCCCTCTCCCGCGGGGAGAGGGACAGGGTGAGGGAAAACCCGGCCCGCAATTTGCATAGTGTTATTCATTCAAGTCATCCAGTTATTTAAGTGAGGTAACAATGGATCGCATGCTGTATATCGCTATGAATTCTGCCCAGCAAACCATGATGGCGCAGGCGACTAATGCCAATAATTTAGCCAATGTCAGCACTACCGGTTTCCGCCAGGATTTTGAGCAATTTCGTGCCATGCCGGTATTCGGGGAAGGGTTGCCGAGCCGGGTTTATTCAATGTCCGAACGTCCACAAACTGATTATCAGCAAGGCGCAATTATTTCGACGGGCCGTGAGCTGGATATTTCGGTGCAGGGTGAAGGATTTATTGCCGTGATGGGCAAAGATGGCCGCGAAGGTTATACCCGTGCCGGCGATTTAAAAATTACTGAAACCGGTCAATTGGTTACTGGTACTGGTTTACAAGTGATGGGGGATGGTGGGCCGGTTGCCATTCCGCCGGCTGAAAAGGTCGAAATTGCCGGTGATGGCACGATTTCAATCCTGCCCATCGGCAGCGCCGAAAATGAAGTCGCCATTTTGGATCGGATCAAACTGGTCAAGCCGGATTTACAAAATTTGTTTAAAGATAATGATGGGCTGATGCGTATGATGGATGGTGGTGATGCGCCGGTTGATGCCACTGTCAAAGTCGCTGCTGGCACCATTGAAGGCAGTAATGTTAACGCTGTCGGTGCGATGGTGAAAATGATCGAATTGCAGCGCCATTATGAGATGCAGGTCAAATTGATGGCGACCGCAGAAGAAACCAGTACCGCATCGGCACGCTTGTTGCAAATTAGCAGTTAAGGGCGTCGTTTTAGACGCGTCAGTTTTTTTGGAGTCACACCATGAATCAAGCACTTTGGATTGCCAAAACCGGCCTCGATGCCCAGCAAACCCGGATGTCGGTCATCTCGAACAACCTGGCCAACGTGAATACCACGGGTTTTAAACAGGATCGGGCGGTATTTGAAGATTTGCTGTATCAAACTATTCGCCAGCCGGGCGCACAATCTTCTGCTGATACCCAACTGCCGTCGGGTTTAATGATCGGTACCGGTGTCCGTACCGTGGCGACCGAAAAAATTCATACCCAAGGTAGTATCGTACAAACCCAGAATGCACTGGATGTGGCGATTAATGGCCGGGGGTTTTTTCAGATCTTATTGCCAGATGGCGATATCGCTTATACCCGCGATGGTACCTTTCAGCGTAATTCCGATGGCGATATAGTGATGTCCAACGGCTATCAACTGGAACCGGCGATCAATATCCCTGAAGATGTCCAGTCGATTACCATCGGCACGGATGGTTCTATTAGCGCCCAGTTGCCGAATCAGGCCGATATCGTGATCCTCGGTGAGATTGAGCTGGCTGATTTTGTCAATCCGACCGGCCTGCAAGCTGTCGGCGAAAATTTGTTTAAAGAAACTGCGGCCAGTGGGGTGCCGGTGGTCGGTACACCAGGCTTGGATGGTATTGGTAATGTTTTTGGTGGTTCGCTGGAAACATCTAATGTTAATGTGGTGACTGAACTTATCAATATGATCGAAACCCAGCGGGCTTATGAGATGAACTCCAAAGCCATTTCAACAGCTGATCAGATGCTGCAATTTGCCAGTCAAAATCTTTAATTAAAACAGAGACTAAAAAAACCGGTAATTATTGCCGCTCAGGCGGCAAGTTATCGGTGTTTTGTTTTCATCGACATAGTGTTGATCAGTGTCAGCTTCCGATTAATTTGTCACTCAGTCATTTCCGTGAAAGCGGAAATCCAGTCAGAGTGTTGAACGTGATCTTAGTTGTGCAATCACTTTTTCCACAGTGTTTTTTCTTTTAAGACCATGCGCTGGATCCCCGCCTGCGCGCTGAGGGCTCCCCAAAAAAGTGACAAGCATGGCGATTTATGAT
>JAVVFF010000126.1:0-5906 GCA_032250995.1 Methylophaga sp.
CTAGCCGAATCCAAACCCTATAACCAGAGCATTGGTTACATGGACCGTCTCGATTACGTGTCGATGATGTGTAACGAGCATGGCTATGTCATGGCCATTGAAAAACTGCTTGGCATTGAAGCGCCGATCCGCGCCCAATATATCCGGGTGTTATTCGATGAAATGACGCGGATCCTCAACCATCTGATGTGGCTGGGTGCCCATGGTCTGGATATCGGAGCCATGACGGTATTCTTGTATTGCTTCCGTGAACGCGAAGATTTGATGGACTGCTACGAAGCGGTGTCTGGCGCACGGCTGCATGCGACGTATTACCGGCCGGGTGGCGTTTATCGGGATCTGCCGGATCGTATGCCGCAGTATCAGGCATCAAAATGGCACACGCAGAAAGAAGTCGATGCCAAAAATGCCAATCGCGGTGGCAGTATGCTTGATTTCATTGAAGATTTTGTTAAACGTTTTCCGAAATGTGTTGATGAATACGAAACACTGCTGACCGATAATCGCATCTGGAAACAACGCACCGTCGGTATTGGTGTGGTATCACCGGAACGCGCTTTGCAACTGGGCTTTACCGGGCCGATGCTGCGTGGCTCAGGCATTGAATGGGATTTGCGTAAAAAACAGCCTTATGCAGTTTATGATCGGCTAGATTTTGCCATTCCGGTCGGTAAAGAAGGTGATTGTTATGATCGGTATTTAGTTCGCATTGAAGAAATGCGTCAATCGGCAAAAATCATGCAGCAATGTATCGACTGGTTACGGGTCAATCCCGGTCCGGTGATGATTGATAATGCCAAAATTGTACCGCCCAGCCGGGCCGATATGAAAGACGATATGGAAGCGTTAATCCATCACTTTAAACTGTTTACCGAAGGGTATTGTGTGCCCGAAGGGGAAGTCTACGCAGCGGTCGAAGCACCCAAAGGTGAGTTTGGTGTTTATATGGTGTCTGATGGCGCCAATAAACCGTATCGAGTAAAAATCCGCGCGCCCGGCTTTCCGCATTTAGCGGCCATGAACGAGATGTCAAAAGGCCATATGCTGGCTGATGTTGTGGCCATTATCGGCACTATGGATATTGTTTTTGGCGAGATTGACCGATGACCGAGATGCAATTAACCGGCTCACGCGAGCAATTATTTACCGCTGAGATTCGCCAGCAATTGGATACTTGGATCGCTAAATATCCACCGGGACAGGCACAGTCCGCAGTGATCCCGGCCCTGCATATTTTGCAGGAACATCACGACGGTTGGCTCAGTAAACCGCTGATGCAGGCCTTGGCGATGTATCTGGATATGCCGGAAATCGGTGTTTATGAAGTGGCGACTTTTTATACTATGTATGAGCTTGAGCCAACCGGCCGCTATAAAATCAGTTTGTGCACCAATATTTCCTGCCAGCTGTGTGGCTCAGAAAAGATTGCCGATCATATCCAGCGAAAACTGGGCATTGGTTTCGGTGAAACCACCGATGACTGCAAATTCACATTACGTGAGGTGGAATGTCTGGGTGCTTGTGTTGGTGCACCGATGCTATTACTCAACAAGCAATATTACGAGTATTTAACGCCGGCAAAAGTTGATGCCATTTTGGATGGGGTGAAATAATGCAAGCGCTCAATCAAATCTGTTTCCGGACCTTGCAATTTGACCAACCCTGGACGCTGGAAAACTATAGTAAAGTTGGTGGTTATGAAGTGCTTGAGAAAATCCTGCGTGATAAAACCCGGCAAGAAGATATTATTGAGCAATTAAAAAATTCGGCACTGCGTGGCCGGGGGGGCGCTGGTTTTCCGACCGGGCTGAAATGGAGCTTTATGCCCCGCAAAATGCCCGGTGCCAAATATATTGTTTGTAACTCTGATGAGGGTGAGCCGGGCACCTGCAAAGATCGCGATATCATGCGTTATAACCCGCACCAGTTGATTGAAGGCATGATTATCGCCGGTTACACTATTGGCGCTGAAACAGGTTACAACTATATTCGCGGTGAATTTTATGAGCCGGTTGAACGTTTTGAGCAGGCATTAATTGAGGCCCGTGAAGCCGGTTATCTGGGTAAAAATATTTTAGGGAGCGGCTTTAATTTTGAGCTGCATATGCATCCCGGTGCCGGTGCCTACATTTGTGGCGAAGAGACGGCTTTGCTCGAATCACTGGAAGGCAAAAAAGGTCAGCCGCGTTACAAACCACCCTTCCCGGCAGGTTATGGATTGTACGGCCGGCCGACAACGATAAATAACACCGAAACGCTGGCCTCAGTGCCGGTGATTTTGCAGCATGGCGCCGACTGGTTTCACGAGCTGGGTACGCCCAATAATGGCGGCCAGAAAATTTTTTGTATGACCGGCCATGTTAATAAACCAGGTAATTACGAAGTGCCGCTGGGTATGCCATTTGCCGAATTACTGGAGCTAGCCGGCGGTGTTCGTGAGGGGCATCAGTTAAAAGCCGTGATCCCCGGCGGCACATCTACGCCCGTGGTGCCGGCTGATATCATGATGCAAACGATGATGAGTTATGACGGTATCGGTAAAGTCGGTTCCATGCTGGGCGCCGGTTCGGTGATTGTTATGGATGATTCGACCTGTATGGTCAAAGCGCTGGAGCGCATCGCCTATTTTTATTACGAAGAATCTTGTGGCCAGTGCACCCCATGCCGTGAGGGTACTGGCTGGTTGTACCGCGTTATCAAACGTATTGAAAACGGGCAGGGCAAGCAGGAAGATTTGGACCGACTGGTCGATGTTGCTGAAAACATTAATGGTAATACCATCTGTGCTTTGGGTGATGCGGCGGCGGCGCCGGTGATTAGCTTTATCAAACATTTCCGCGAAGAATTTCAGTATCACATCGATCATGGTTGCTGCATGGTAGGACAAGATGAACCGCAGGGGTTACGTCAATATGGTTAATATTGAAATTGACGGCATCCCGCTAAAAGTCGACTCCAGCAAAATGATTATTCAGGCTGCCGATGAAGCCGGTATCGACATTCCGCGCTTTTGTTATCATAAAAAACTGTCGATTGTTGCTAATTGCCGGATGTGTTTGGTTGAAGTTGATAAATCCCGTAAAGCTTTGCCAGCTTGCGCAACACCGGTTACCGACGGTATGAAAGTCTTTACCCATTCTAAAGTGGCGGTGCAGGCGCAGCGCGGCGTGATGGAGTTTTTGCTGATTAATCACCCGCTGGATTGCCCGATTTGTGATCAGGGCGGTGAGTGCGAATTGCAGGATTTGTCGCTTGGTTACGGCAAAGGGATCAGTCGCTTTTCTGAAGGTAAGCGGGTGGTCAAAGATAAAAACATTGGCCCGTTGATTCAAACAGAAATGACCCGCTGTATCCACTGTACCCGCTGTGTGCGCTTTGGTACCGAAATCGCGGGTATCAGCGAACTGGGGGCGACCGGTCGTGGTGAGCATATGGAAATCGGCACTTACGTCGAACATAGTATGATTTCCGAATTATCCGGCAATATTATTGATTTATGCCCTGTCGGCGCGCTGACCTCCAAGCCATTTCGCTACAAGGCCCGCGCCTGGGAAATGCAGGCTAATCCTTCAATTGCACCGCATGATGCAGTCGGCTCCAGTATCGAATTGCATGTGCGTGGCAACGAAGTGATGCGGGTGGTGCCGCATGATAATGAATCGGTCAATGAAACCTGGATTTCAGATAGGGATCGCTTTAGTTATCTGGGCCTTAAACACGCCGATCGCACTGATAAACCAATGCTTAAACAAGATGGTGTCTGGCAAGAAGCTGACTGGCAGACCGCGTTGGAATATGCCGTCAACGGTCTTAAAACAGTAAAGGCCAAAAATGGTCAGGACCAATTGCTAGGATTAATGTCACCCACGGCAACACTCGAAGAAGGTTATTTATTTCAGAAATGGCTGCAGGGCCTCGGCACACAACATATTGATCACCGTCTGCGTTTGCAGTCTGTTGATGATGCCGGCGAAGCCTACTGGCAAACGTCGCTGACAATGTCAGACATTGAAAACAGCGATGCCGTGCTGTTAATCGGTAGCAATATTCGCTGTGAAGCGCCCATGGTCGGCCATCGTATTCGTCAGGCAGCGCTCAATGGTGCGTTGATAAACGAAATTAATTTTTTGAAACGCGATTTGCTGATGCCGGTGCAACGGCAGTGGCTGGTCAATTCAGAAACGTTGCTACACATGCTGAAAGGCATTGCAGTGGCTTTGATGAAGCTGGAACCGGCCGCCAATATCACTTGGCAGCATTATTTATCTGATATTCGACCCGGTAGCGGCGAGCAGAATATTGCCATGCAACTGGCCAATGCCACGTCGCCATTGCTGGTGATCGGCGCGCTGGCCAATCAGCATCCAGAGGCCGCTACCATACGCGCGCTGGCCAATCTGATCAGCATCATGAGTCAGGGTAAATTACTGGTGTTGCCGGAAGCTAACAGCCGTGCGCTGCAATTAGCTAATGTGTTACCGGCCAAGCCAAACAGTGAGTCAGCAGTTAATTACTGGCAACAAAAAAAACGGGCGCTGGTGTTGTTTGATGTTGAACCGGAATTTGATACAGCGGATCCGGCTACGACCAGTGCTGCCATGCAACAAGCCAGTTTTGTGGTGGCGATTAATCGTTTTTGGTCAGACAGTATTCGTGATCATGCCGATGTCATGTTGCCTTTAGCGACGTTTGCTGAAACCTCAGGTACCTTTATTGGCCTCGATGGTCAGTGGCAATCCTTTACCGGCGCAGTGGCACCGCGAGGTGATTCACGGCCGGGCTGGAAAATATTGCGGGTACTGGGCAATCTCAGCAATTTGCCCGATTTTGATTATGTGGCCTCGACCGATATTCGTGATGAGATTGCTGATAGCCTGACGCCAGATGAACCAACACAAGAAGCCCAGTTCATCCCGGCAGAATCGGATCACAGGACTGAAAAATCAGCTGATCATCTTGAGCTAATTTCCGATGTGGCAATGTATCGCACCGACAGTTTGTTACGTCGCAGCGAAGCGTTACAGCAAACGCCGGAAAACCAGCAGGCGCTGATAGCCAGAATGCATCCTGATACAGCTGACAAAATGGATTTGGCCGATGCCGACCGCTTGCAAATCAGCCAGGGCGACTGTGTGACGGAAGTTGCGCTATTAATAGATAAGGATATTGCGCCGGGCTGTTTATATCTGCCTGTTGCAACGCAAAATAGTAGTGAGCTGGGAGCTGCTTTTGGTTTAGTGACCGTCAGTCTGGTGGAGGCTCTGGCTGATGCTTGACTGGCTGATCCATGATATCACCTGGAATATTGGCAAGATTCTGCTGATTATCGTACCGTTGATGGGCGCGGTTGCTTATCTGACTTTGGCTGAACGTAAAGTTATCGGCTACATCCAGATGCGTATTGGCCCAAACCGGGTTGGTCCGCTGGGTTTATTTCAGCCGATTGCCGATGGTCTGAAATTGCTGATGAAAGAAGTTATTCTGCCGGCTAAATCCAATCTGTATTTATTTGTGTTAGCACCCATTATGGCGATTGGACCAGCCTTGGCAGCCTGGGCAGTGATGCCGTTTGATGCCGATTTGATTCTGGCCGATATTAATGCCGGCTTGCTGTACATTTTGGCCATTACCTCAATGTCAGTGTATGGCGTGGTGATTGCCGGCTGGGCGTCGAATTCGCGGTATGCGTTTTTGGGTGCGATGCGCAGTGCCGCGCAGGTCGTTTCCTATGAAATTGCCATGGGGTTTGCACTGGTTGGGGTGCTGGTGGCTGCTGGTAGTTTAAATCTGGGGGAGATCGTTATGGCACAGTCTGGCGGTTTCTGGCATTGGTATTGGCTGCCGCTGTTGCCTTTATTTGTCGTGTATTTTGTCTCCGGCGTTGCTGAAACCAACCGGGCACCGTT
>JAVVFF010000127.1:0-5878 GCA_032250995.1 Methylophaga sp.
TCCGGGCGATTGCAACGCGTTATGACAAGCTCGAACGTAATTATTACAGTATGCTTTTACTGGCGTTCACCATCATGTGGCTGCCAATGTGGGTTGATTAATTTTTGTACACCAAAGATCAACAGCCCCTAACCTTCTCCCCTTTAGGAAATTTTTTCAGCCGGAACTTTAAGGAGTGGGACTATTTTTGCTCCCGGCGGCGTTGTATGAATACATCACTGTATTTCACCGCTTCGCGGCCATCAAAGCTGTTCAAATGGTTTCCAGATCCATTTGTCAATCGCTTATGTAGAATGTCTAGACGGCGCGTTTTCTGCCTTGCCGGACACAAAAATAGCCGCAGCAGTGGTGATCAACAGCCCCTAGCTACGCAGTCACTTGTAATGTGCTTTCAGGAAAATCCCTAACAGCAGGGCGGCTATTCCTGACGTCAAGCCTGATAGGCCAGCGTAATATCTACTACACCAGTTGAATTGATCGGCTGGTGTTTTTTTACTAATTTTTAGAGAGGAATTTAGTTATGTGGACTAAACCAGAATATTCAGACATGCGTTTCGGTTTTGAAGTAACCATGTACATCAACAACCGTTAATAGCAGTTTCGATGTGTGCCTGGGGCCTCGGCTCCGGGCATTTTTGGCCGGCAAATCACAGCTGTTTGCGTTACCATAAATTTTTCGGTTCAGCCGATTGTTATTTGTTTATCAAGCTTGAGGACAGATTATTATGTTTATTCACGTATTAGGCTCAGGTGCCGGAGGTGGATTTCCACAATGGAATTGTAACTGTGCTAACTGCAAGGGAATACGTGAAGGTACCATCAAAGCAAGTCGTCGCACACAATCCTCTATTGCGGTAAGTGCCGATGGTATTGATTGGATTCTATTTAACGCCTCACCAGACATTAAAAGACAGCTTGATGATTTCCCAGCGATGCAGCCAGCCCGTCAAGTAAGAGATACGGCTATCAAAGCTATCTTATTATGCGATGCGCAAATTGACCACACCACAGGATTATTGACACTGCGTGAACATAATCAACCGTGGGATATTTATTGTACTGCTGCGGTCCATGAGGATATGACCACTGGTTTTCCGTTATTTAATATCCTAGGTTATTTCCGTGGTGTTAATTGGCATGAAATTAAAACTGATCAAGAACCATTTACCATGCCAGCAGCATCGGGATTGGAATTTACTGCAGTCCCTCTGAAAAGCGAAGCGCCACCTTATTCACCACATCGTCACAATACTGTACCTGGCGATAATATTGGTGTTCGTATTCTCGACACACGCACCGGCAAAAATGTTTTTTATGCGCCAGGTTTAGGTGAGGTGGAAGAACATGTGTTGGAATATATGCGTGATGCTGACTGTATTTTGATGGATGGTACCGTTTGGACTGATGATGAAATGGCTCGCAAAGGTATCAGCGATAAACGTGCTACCGAAATGGGTCATATTAATCAGTCTGAAGCGGGTGGCACTATCAGTATCCTGGATGGCTTAGATAAACCACGAAAGTTTTTGATTCATATCAATAACACCAATCCTATCCTTGATGAAGATTCCCCTGAACATCAATTACTGCGACAGGCTGGTATTGAATTGTCATACGATGGTATGGAATTAGAATTTTAAAGGAAACGGATATGACAACTGACAGCACACTTTGGTCACGCGAAGAATTTGAACAAAAACTGCGCGATAAAGAGCAGTTTTATCACATCAATCACCCGTTTCATAAGTTGATGCATACCGGTAAATTGAATCAGAAACAGGTGCAGGGCTGGGTGGCCAACCGGTTTTATTATCAGACAGCGATCCCGATTAAAGATGCGGCGATTATGGCCAATTGTGAAGATGCTGAAGTGCGTAAACACTGGGTACAGCGGATTCTGGATCATGATGGTTTTGACGGTCAGGAAGGAGGCATCGAAGCTTGGTTGCAACTTGGTGAGGCGGTTGGTTTAACCCGCGATGAACTGACTTCTTACGAGCATGTATTGCCGGGTGTACGTTTTGCCATTGATGCTTATGTCAATTTCGCCCGCCGGGCGCCTTGGCAAGAGGCGGCTGGTTCATCATTAACCGAATTATTTGCGCCTAAAATTCACAAAGCGCGCTTAGATAACTGGCCAGACCTGTATCCGTGGATTGATGAAAGAGGCTATCGCTATTTCCGCAAACGTCTTAGTGAAGCGCGCCGTGATGTCGAGCACGGCCTGCAAATAACGCTGGACTATTGCGATACCCGACAAAAACAACAACGGGCTTTAGATTTGCTGCAGTTTAAGCTGGATATTTTGTGGACCATGCTTGATGCCATGTGGATGGCGTATATTGAAGATCGCCCTCCTTACTGCATGGATGTTGAAAAATGAGCGAACGCAAATTTAATGATAACAGTGTGCCGGTCTTGGCACTGGGTTATCGATTTCAATGGGAGCCAGCACAAGATTGTCACGTGCTGTTGTATCCGGAAGGTATGGTCAAACTCAATCCCGCTGCCTCAGAAATTTTGAAACGTATCGTTGAGAAAAAACAAACCGTCGGTGAATTGATTACCGAACTTAAAATAGCATTTAACGGCGCCGACTTAGATGACGACGTCTATCAGTTCCTGGAGGAAGCGCATGACAATGACTGGATCAGAGCAGAGTAAAGCACCCGGCAGTATAGCCGGATCATTGAGCATGGACGATACCAGTAATATCCGCCAGCCATTGTGGTTATTGGCAGAATTGACTTATGCTTGTCCACTGCAATGTCCGTATTGCTCCAATCCGATGGATTTCGCCAATATCAAAAGCGAATTGACCACCGAGCAATGGGTCGATGTCTTTAAACAAGCCCGTGCTATGGGTGCAACACAGCTGGGTTTGTCTGGTGGTGAGCCATTAGCACGACCAGATATTCTTGAATTGATCACCGAAGCACGTAATTTAGGGTTCTATACCAACCTCATTACTTCCGGTATCGGCCTAGATGCCTCGAAAGCCAAAGCTTTCAAAGAAGCGGGTTTGGATCATATTCAGGTCAGTTTTCAGGCAAGCTCTGAAGATTTGAATAACCTGATTGCCGGCACCGATGCCTTCAAGCACAAAATTGAGATGGCCAAGGCGGTTAAAGCGGCCGGTTATCCGATGGTGCTGTGTTTCGTTACTCATCGGCAAAATATCGACAAGATAGACGAAATTCTTGATTTGGCGATTAATTTAGAGGCCGATTATGTTGAGCTGGCGACCACGCAATACTATGGTTGGGCGATGCATAACCGGGATCAATTATTGCCGCTGAAAGAGCAGCTGGTGCGGGCCGAAGCCATTGCCCATGAGTATCAGGAAAAACAGAAAGGCAACATGAAGATTTATTATGTGGTGCCTGATTATTACGAAGTACGGCCTAAAGCCTGCATGAATGGCTGGGGTAATGTGTTCCTGACGATCACCCCTGATGGCACGGCACTGCCATGTCACGCAGCCCGTGAATTACCGGGTATGGAATTACCTAATGTGCGGGATACTTCAATCAGCGATATCTGGAACGGCTCGAATGACTTTAACCGGTTCCGTGGTTATGACTGGATGAAAGAGCCTTGCCGCAGTTGTGATGAAAAAACCAAAGACTTTGGTGGTTGCCGTTGCCAGGCCTATATGCTGACCGGTGATCCGGCCATGGCCGATCCGGTCTGCGATAAATCGCCACATCATTATTTGGTTGAAGAGGCGATTGCCAGAGGCCGCGAAGAAGCCGCCAAAACTGAAGAAGAAGCCAAGCCACTGGTGTTCCGAAACCCGAAAAATTCCAAAGCAATCAGTGGCCTCTGAGCTGGCGATCCAAAGCTATGGCCTCACCAAGCAATATGGTGAGGCCGTGGTCGTTAATGACCTGAATTTACAGGTTAAGGCCGGTGAATGTTACGGCTTGCTGGGGCCTAATGGCGCCGGTAAAAGTACTGCTATTCATATGTTGACCACTATGACGTCACCGACATCGGGTGATGCGCTCATTTGTGGTCAGGCAGTGACCGATAATCCGGTACATATCCGCAGTCTGGTGGGTTTGGTATTTCAGGATTCGGCGCTGGATCGCACCATGACTGTTGATGAAAACCTGCATTTTGCTGCGGCATTGTATGGTCTGAAAAAACAGCAAGCCAGTGAACGGATTGATGAATTACTGGCGGTCTTTAATCTGGAAAAGAAACGGCATCTAAAACTGCTGGCTCTATCAGGGGGGCAGCGCCGTGCCGTCGATATCGCCAGAGGTGTGTTGCATAAACCGCAGGTGTTATTTCTTGATGAACCAACGATTGGTTTGGATCTGCCTAATCGTCGGGCGATTTGGCGTTTTGTTGAACAATTGCGCCGTGAACAGGGCATGACGGTATTTTTAACCACCCATTATTTAGAAGAAGCGGTGGCCTGTGATCAGGTGGACTTTATCCAACAGGGTAAGCTACAAAAAGGCGGCAAACCAACCAGTTTAATCCGCGATTTGGCAGCTTATATTATGGAATTGGATTGTGCTGATAGTGACGCCGTCGCGGCGCAGTTGACCCCACAATTTGGCGCACCGTTAATCGAAGATCAGCATTTAAGCTTTCGGGTTCAGAATGCAGAAACCGATTTTTCAGCATTACAACGATCGTTGGGTGACACGGTCAATGCCATGCAATGGCGCCGGCCGAATCTCAATGATGTGTATTTGTGGAGCATGACCCACCATAAAGCAGGTGTGCAATGAGTTGGCTGGCGGTCAAGGCGGTGATAAGCCGCGAACTGAACAAAACCTTCCGGCAGCGCGGTCGATTACTGAGCAGTCTGGTGCGGCCGTTAATTTGGTTGCTGGTGATTGGCTCGGGTGTCGGCAGTATGCTCAGCGGCACGCAACAGGAAGGTTATCTGCAGTTTCTGATGCCGGGCATTGTCGCCATGACTTTGTTATTTGCTGCACTGCTTTCAGCTTTAACACTGGTTTATGACAAAGAATTCGGCGTGATGCGCATGATGATGATTGCCCCCATTGCCCACGGCTGGATTGTGGTGGCCAAACTGATTGCCGCCACCATTATTGCTATGGTGCAGGCGGTGATGTTGCTGGTTATTCTGTTGCTGATTGGTTTATTGGACTGGCAAACGGCGTTATTGCTGTTACCACCGGCGTTGCTGACGGCTTTGCTGTGTGCATCAATGGGTGGCCTGATTGCGGTCTGGTCAAAAACACTGGATAACTTTGCCGTGATTATGAATTTTGTGATTTTTCCGGTGTTTTTCTTAAGTGGCGCGTTATATCCAGTGACACAACTACCGGATATGCTGCGTTATATCGTGCTGGTTAATCCGTTCGGTTATGGCGTCGACTTGCTGAAACACAGCATTCCGGGTTCGCAGACCGATTTCAGCATCATTACCGATCTGAGTGTGCTGATTGTTTTCACCATCGCTGCCATCCTGATTGCCTGCTGGCGTTTTTCCCGCGAATCGGTTCATGAGCCGTTATTCCGTGGTGGCAAAAAAGGTTAAGCCAACAGTAAGAGCATAACCAATAATAGATTTCTCATACCAGCCCGCCAAAAGTGCGGGCTTTTTTTGAGCTATCCCATCGTCTTTGAGTGTTTGCAGTTATTAAAAACTATGAAATACTCAGTTAAGACAATTATGTGTCGATGCTGCTTAGGCTACAATTCCAAATCAGCATAAATTCTCGAAGGAGTTGAGAAACGGAGATGATGATATGGAAATAACCGCCTACCTGAATTCAGATTCAACCTCTGTCGTCCCAGACAAAATCCAAAAATTAATCGTGAACCATTCACGGTTAATAAACCACCAAAAACCCTACCCAAAAAAAGCAATTAATTTCAAAAAATTATC
>JAVVFF010000128.1:0-5857 GCA_032250995.1 Methylophaga sp.
CAATTGACATCCGAACTGGATTACCCACCCAAAGTGCTTTGTTCGTTTTGATACTATTATTAAAGCCCAGTAATACCTTTTTAGAAAAAGGCGTCAGTAAACGATTAGTTAAACCCGCTATCGCATTTTGTTCATGAATGACCAGTGGGATCCGGCTCAACCAGGCAGCAATACCGCCCGGGCCAGACGCAAAACCACCGAGCCCCAGTACCACCTCAGGTTTAAAATCCTGAATATGGCGGCGCGCTTCCATCACTGCTTTCACTAACTTGAAGGGTGCCATAAACCAACCAAGTAATCCCTTACCACGCAGGCCCTGCACCGAAATAATATTCAGCGTAATATTGGCCGCTGGCACCAGACGCGCCTCAATACCAATAGCCGTACCCATCCAGCTTAATTCCACACCACGGGCACGTAATTCTTCCGCGACCGCCAGTGCCGGAAACACATGGCCACCGGTGCCGCCCGCCATGATCAATACCCGGCTCATCGTTTGACCCTCGCTGCCGCAGTTTCCGGTTTACGGGTTTCCAAATCCACCCGCAGCAATAATCCAATGGCAATACAGACAACAACCATACTACTGCCGCCATAACTCATCAGCGGCAAGGTCAGTCCTTTGGTTGGCAAAGCGCCCATATTGACGCCGATATTGACGCAGGCCTGAATACCTAACCAAATGCCGATACCGTAGGCGATTTGCGCACCAAACCGCTGACCAGCCAATTCAGCCGCACGGCCAATTGATAACGCCCGCCAGATCAAAACAAAAAATAAGCCAATCACCACCAGCGCACCAATTAGCCCCAACTCTTCAGCGATGATCGAATATAAAAAGTCGGTATGCGCTTCCGGCAGATAAAACAGTTTCTGCATACTACTGCCCAAGCCCACACCTAGCCAGTCACCGCGACCAAACGCTATCAGGGCTTGTGTCAGCTGAAAACCACTGCCAAATGGATCGGCCCACGGATCCATAAAACTTTGTAAACGCTGCATCCGATACGGCGCCAGCGTTACCAATAGATAAAACAAACCGCCGAGCACCGAAATCATCATCACAAAGATACTGACCCGGGCGCCACCGAGAAACAGCATGGCTGTCACTGTCGACAAAATCACCACAATGGATCCCATATCCGGCTGTAATAACAATAAAAATGAAGCGATACCCAGCAATACCATTGGTGCCAAAATACCGGTCATTGCCGTGGTGATTTGGCCCTGATGCCGCTGCAAATAATCAGCGATATAAATAATGGCAAACAATTTAATCAGCTCGGCCACCTGCAAATTCACCGGCCCTAACGGTAACCAGCGGGCGCTGCCGTTTACTTCCCGGCCAATACCGGGGATTAATACCAGCGCCAGTAAAATAATGCCTACCAGCAATAATTGCGGTGCTAACTGTTGCCAGGTAAATAAACGCACTGACAACACTGCCCAGGCGAACCCCAACCCCATCAAGGCATACATTAGTTGCCGAGTAAAAAAGTACAGCGGTTGACCGGTTTTACTCTCGGCCATAGTGATAGAAGCTGAACAAACCATTACCAGCCCCATCAGCAACAAGGCCAGCGTGGCAAATACAATGTGGCGATCAAATTGCTGACTAAAACTCATGTCTGCAACTCCCGCACGGCTTGCTCAAATTGCTGACCGCGATCGACATAACTCAAAAACATATCGAAGCTGGCACAAGCCGGTGATAACAATATCTGCATGCCTTCTTTAGCCAGATGCGCCGCTAAATTTACGGCTGATTTAATGCTGTCGACGGTTTCCGTTATGACCGTTGACGGCACGATCGCAGCGATTTCATCTGCGGCTTCTCCGATTAAAATCGTGGCATAGACATGCGCTTTCAGTACCGGCGTTAAAGCAGCAAAATCCTGACCTTTGCCCACCCCACCTAAAATCAGGATCATTTCACCGTTATCGGCAAAGCCTTCAATCGCAGCAATAGTGGCGCCGACGTTAGTAGCTTTGGAATCGTTATACCAACGCACACCGCGACGCTCACGCACTAAGCGGCAGCGATGCGGTAAACCTTTAAATTCGCGTAGCGCTGACAACATGGTATGCATCGGCAACCCCATCACACTGCCCAAAGTCAGTGCTGCCAAGGCATTGGCAATATTGTGCTGACCGGCAATTTTCATATCTTTTACCGGCATTAATTCGTATTGGCCTTCACAAAGCCAGCTCTGCCCATCTATCAGACGCACTACAAAATCTTGTTCGTCATGCTGTTTTAAACCAAAGCCAATAGTCTGCCGATTGGGATCGGCCATGGCGGCGACAATCGGATCATCACGATTAATCACCATGACCCCATTGCCCTGATAAATACGTTGTTTGGCCTGCTGATAATCGCCAACGCTGTTATAACGATCCAGATGATCCGGGCTGATATTCAATACCACTGCAGCAAATGCATTAAGACTATTCACGGTTTCCAACTGAAAGCTGGATAATTCCAACACATAAAAATCGACAGGCGTTTCATCCAGTAAATCCAGCGCTGGCGTACCGATATTACCGCCAGTTGCTACTTTATGACCGGCAAACTTCGCCATCAGGCTAATCAGGGTGGTGACCGTGCTTTTACCGTTAGAACCGGTAATCGCAATCACTGGCGCATCGGCATAACGGGCAAATAATTCAATATCTCCAATCATTTCAATACCGGCACTGGCGGCGGCCTGTAATTCCGGTAAACGCGGATCGACGCCCGGACTGAGAATAATTTGATCAGCATGTTGTAACCACTCGACCGATAAACTGCCGGTATGCACCAAAACTTCAGGATGGTCCTGTTGCAGCGTATGTAAAGCCGGTGGTAATTTGCGGGTATCCATAACGGCAACGGCAGCACCTTTCCCGCACAAAAATTGCGCGCAGGACAGCCCGGTCTGCCCCAGACCCACTATCACGCAATTTTTATGTTGCACATTTGCCATCAAAATACTCATCTGATTTTCAAGGTCGCCAGACCGATTAGCACCAGAAACACGGTAATGATCCAAAAGCGGACAATAATGCGTGGCTCCGGCCAGCCTTTTAATTCGTAGTGGTGATGAATCGGCGCCATCAGAAACACCCGTTTGCCGCGTAATTTATAAGAGGTCACCTGAATCATCACCGACAAGGTTTCGATCACAAATACCCCGCCCATAATCAGCAGCACCAGTTCCTGACGAACAACCACGGCAACCACACCGAGTGCCGCGCCTAATGCCAGCGCGCCGACATCGCCCATAAACACCTGGGCGGGATACGTGTTAAACCACAAAAAGCCCAAACCGGCGCCAACCAATGCCGCACAAAATACCGTCAGCTCACCAGAGCCCGGCACAAATGGAATTTGTAAATAACGAGAAAATTCAGCGTGACCGGCAACATAGGCAAATAAACCCAGTGCTGCAGCCACCATCACCGTGGGCATGATCGCCAGACCATCCAGACCATCAGTCAGATTTACAGCATTACTACTGCCGACAATGACCAAGTAAGCCAGCAATAGATACCAGCCTCCAAGAGGAATAATCACATCCTTGAAAAACGGCACAATCAACTGCGTTTCTGCCGGCACAGAGGCTGTCATAAACAAAAATACCGCCGCACCCGCGCCGACCAGCGATTGCCAGAAATACTTATAACGGCTGATAAGGCCTTTGGGATCCTGACGCACCAACTTAATGTAATCGTCGACAAAACCGATAACACCAAATAGTAAAGTCACCAGCAACACTACCCAGACATAATGGTTACTTAAATCTGCCCATAACAAAGTGCTCACCGCAATCGCCACCAAGATCAGCGAACCGCCCATGGTCGGCGTGCCTTTTTTACTGAAGTGCGATTCCGGGCCGTCAATTCGCACTACCTGACCAATTTGTCTAAAGCTCAACTGGCGGATCATCATTGGCCCAACCAGCAAAGCAATGCCCAGTGCAGTCATCACCCCCAAGATAGCGCGTAATGTCAGATACTGGAAAACGCTAAAGCCAGTGTAAAACTGGCTTAAATACTCACTCAGAAATAACAGCATCAACGTTCCCCCCCGGCAGCCAAAGCATCTGCCAGTTTGTCGAGTTGCATAAAACGTGAGCCTTTAATTAAGCAGGTCACACCGGCTTGCAGATGTTGCTGTAAATAAACTTGCAGGCTGTCACGATCAGCAAAATGCTCGGCATGGTCACCAAATTGTATTGCTGCTTCAGCGCTTTGTTTGCCAACAGTCAATAAGTGATGCACTTCAGCGGTTTTGGCATCACGACCCATTTGCTGATGAATTTGCAAGCTGTCAGGACCGAGTTCACCAAAGTCACCCAACACCAGCCAGCGCTGACCGGGAAAACGCTTCAGGGTTTGCAAAGCTTGGCCAAACGAGCCGGGATTGGCGTTATAGGTATCATCAATCAATAACGCTTCATATTTAGTCGGTCTTAATTGCAAGCGATGCGGCACGGCTTTAATACTAGCCAAACCTTTAATCATGGCCGCAGGTTCAATGCCCAATGCATGACAAACCGTCATCGCTGCCAATGCATTGGCGACATTATGGCGTCCAGGTAATGGCAGGCTGACAAAGTGATTCACTTCATCCAGTTGCACCATAAAATGGCTGCCGGCCGGTGTGGTCTGACAATCCAGCGCTGTGACATTGGCCGTGTTTTCAAGGCCAAATGTCAGGGTTTGCCGATCGCTAATTAACGGCTGCCAGATGTCTTGATACGGCATATCGGCATTCACAACGGCAACACCATCTGTGCCAAGACCGCTATAAATTTCGCCTTTGGCTTTCGCGACACCGTCAAGACTGCCAAAACCTTCCAGATGGGCGGCGGCCACATTATTAATAATCGCTACTTGTGGCTGGGCCATCGCCACCAGTTTTTCTATCTCACCATGATGATTGGCACCCATTTCAATCACCGCGAACTGGTGTTCGGCCTTCAATCGACATAAAGTCAAAGGCACACCCAATTCATTATTGAGATTGCCTTGCGTGGCAATAACATGATGCTGCTGTGCCAGCATGGCGCTGATCATTTCTTTCAGTGTGGTTTTGCCATTGCTGCCAGTAATGGCAATCACTTTGGCCGTACTCTGCTGACGCCAGAAAGTTGCCACTTTGCCAAACGCGGCAACCACATCATCAACCACTAATTGTGGCAGTGGATCGACAACAGGTTTGGTAACTAATGCCGCAATCGCTCCCGCTTCGCGCGCCTGCGCCAAAAAGTCATGGCCATTAACCTGAGTGCCCGCCAAAGCAATAAATAAGTCGCCTTTTTTCAGCTTGCGGCTATCTATCGCTGCGCCAGTCACTGCAACGGCTGCACCTTGACAATCACAACCTAAGTGTTTAGCAATCTCAGTCAGTGTAAGCGGCAAGCTCATAAATTGGCTCCGGAAAGTTGTTGGCGAGCTTGCAGCGCTGCTTTAACCACAGCAACATCGCTGAAAGGCTGTTTTTGGCCTTGTTTTTCTTGATAGTTTTCATGACCTTTACCGGCCACCAGCACCATATCGTCATTGGCAGCTTCACTGATGGCATAAAAAATCGCCTGCCGGCGGTCAGTCAAAATCACGGCATTTTCAGGTTGCTGCAGTCCACCAATGATGTCGGCAATAATGACGTCGCTGGTTTCACTGCGCGGGTTGTCGTCTGTTAACACCACACGATTGGCGAATTGTTCAGCGGCAGCGCCCATTAAAGGCCGTTTGCCGCGATCCCGGTCACCACCACAGCCAAATACGCACCATAAATCGGCGCTCTGCTGCAGATGCTGGCGCATTGCTGTTAAGGCTTGCGATAAAGCATCCGGGGTATGGGCATAATCAA
>JAVVFF010000129.1:0-5851 GCA_032250995.1 Methylophaga sp.
GAACGTAATGCTATGGTGATTGCTTAAGCAGATCTCAGGTTAGTTATTACCATCGGCTAATCCCGATGTGGATTCGGCTGGGAACCATAAATAGCGCTCTTGATAACTGGCAGCGCGTTGTTTACGCGCAGCGCCAACAATCAAATCCAAGTCAGCACGCAGCACTCTGTTCAGCGTCACTGCGGCATCAAATAAATCATCCTGCTGGCGGCGATCTTCGGCATTAAAGGTATTAGCCCGCATTTGCATCATATCTGCCATTGACCCCATCAGACTTGCAGCTGAAACAGCATCAGCATTATTTTTGATTTTAGAATAACGTCCGCCAGCTTGTAATGACCAATCGGCATTCAAATCACCTTCCCATTCGGCAAATACGCTGTAGCGATCTCGTTCCACCTGATTGAAATTGGTCAGGCGAAAGCCACTGTTGTTCGGGTTAAAAAGGGTGGCATTGTGTTCCGCCATATCGGTTTCGAGTCCACACAACCAGTTCTGATGCTGAGAATGTAACTGCGCGCCGTAGGCGAAGACATCGGTGTAGGTTTGTCGTTGCATCGCCGCTGCCGGCCCTTGCCTTAAACTGAAATTATTCATCAGATGATCAGTATTCTGATAATTCAGTCGTAAGCTGAGCATGTCGCCATTATTAAGCGTTTGACGGAGCAACGTTTTGTAACGCTCACCGCGGACAAATAAAATATCCATAGGCAGTGCCGAGGTGCCTGTTACGCCGGTATCATGGTGCTCAATATCAAAGCTTGCCATCAGGCCATCATTATTTTGATAAGCGTAGCCGCCGCCAAAGCTGTCACGCTCGTGCTGACTAGGCAAAATGTTGCCACCATCAAAGCGCTGAACATCGCCCTGATCCCGACTGGCATGCAGGCTAAGACGATGATTTTGATTACTGATGTCGGTATTCAGACCCAGCTGATGACTATCATTGTTATGCGTATAGCCGGCACCGGCTTCACCGGATATTTGAAAATCATCACCTTGGGAGAACGCGGATTGTTTGCTGTTGGCCAGGATACTACCGCCAATGGTTTCGATGCCGCTGCTGACTGGCGCAATACCACGATGTAAGGTCAGTGAATCTAGTTGCGATGCGGCTATGTAACTGAGCGGCGAGTCCATGCTGTTGGGGCCTGCCTGACTAATGCGAATGCCATCAACCAGCACATTGAACCTGTCGCCGAACATGCCACGATATTGGGCAATACTGGTCAGCGGACCATTACGATTAATATTGGCGCCAGGGAGTTTTTTTAATTGTTCGGCGCTGTCAGCAACGGATCCCGGCACGGCGGTTTGCCAGAGTGGGGAAGCTTTGCTGGCAGTCGTTTCGACGGTGATGCCCGGCAAAACAACATGCTCGGCATAGGCTGGCAAACTTAAACATGCATAGCTCAAGATAATTGGGTAAATTTTTAATAAACGCATCGTTAAATTTCTCCTAATGCATTACTTTAGTAATCGCTAATATTGTGTTTTAGGTGATTTGCGTCAGGCTTAGGGCATATGCCACAAAAAATGCCGAATCAGCGTGTTAATCTGTTGCAAACTGTTTATCAGGTTAGATCATGGAAACTATTACAACGTCGCTGCTCAGTGCTTTTTTGCTTGGCTTATTCAGCACGACACATTGTATTGCCATGTGTGGCTCAGTTATCGGCGCGCTGACGCTGAGTTTGCCGGCTGATGTCCGCCAATCACCGAAAGCGATGTTGCCCTATGTGTTTAATTACAATCTCGGCCGCATTATCAGTTACGCACTGGCGGGTTTATTGGTGGCAGCGCTGGTGTCACCGCTAAATGATATTGGTGGGCTGCAATGGCTGAGATATCTGTCGGTGGCGTTTATGATTGCCATGGGTTTGTATCTGGCTGGGTGGCTGCCGCGTTTTGCCAAAATCGAAAAAGTCGGTACGCCGGTCTGGCGTTTTTTACAGCCGCTGGGGCAAAAATTATTACCTGTGAAATCCCTGAAACAGGCGTTTGCCTTTGGTACGATATGGGGCTGGTTGCCTTGTGGTCTGGTCTACGCCGCACTGGTAATGGCGGCGACCAGTGGTGATGCGATGACCGGTGGCTTAACCATGCTGGCATTTGGTCTGGGCACCTTGCCGGCAGTGATGGGTGCCGGTTTATTTGTCGGCTTTTTAGGCCGGGTGGCCCGTAATATCTGGTTTCGCCGCGCGGCTGGGATGTTAATTATTGTAATGGCGGTGGCGATGTTAGTGGCGCCATCAATATTGGCGCAAGATCATGCGGGCCATCAACATAGTAGTGAGATGTCTTAACCATGGCCTTGCCAGAATTGATAGGCCATTCACCGGTGATAACCCATATTCAGCGTTTACTGCCAATGATCGCACTGAGCGATGCCAGTGTGCTGATTAGCGGCGAAACCGGTACAGGTAAAGAACTGATTGCTCTGACGTTACATCAATTAAGTCGCCGTCAGGATCATGCATTGATCACCATTAACTGCGCCGCATTGCCGATGCAAGATGCCGAAGTCGATTTGTTTGGCCGGGCCAATGCAGCAGGTGACATTATCGAAACCGGCCGTTTGCTGGCGGCTGAAAAAAGCACGGTATTTCTCGATGAATTGGATGCTTTGCCGCTGGCGCTTCAAGCCAAGCTGCTGCGTTTTCTGGAAGCCGGAGAGTGTCAACTGCCGGGTAGCCATAAGCTGCATATTATCGATGCTCGCATCATCGCGGCGACCAGCGCGGATTTACCGGCACTGGTAAAAGCCGGCCAGTTCCGTGCCGATCTGTATTACCGGCTGCAGGTGGTGCCCATTGAATTGCCACCGCTGCGGGATCGAAAAGATGACATTGGTTTGCTGGCAGCCTATTTTGCCAAACAATTCGCCAAAGGCAATGCACCACTGCGTTTTGATAAATCACTGTTGCAACAACTGCAAAAATACAGCTGGCCGGGTAATGTCCGCGAGCTGTCGAATCTATGTCAGCGGCTGAGTTTACTGATGCCGGGCAGATTGCTGCACAGCGAAGATTTGCCGGCAGAAATGCAAAATCCAGTTAAAAGCACAACGGTTTTTCAGTTGCCTGACGATGGCATTGATTTGGCGCAGCTGGAACTGGATATGATTGAGCAGGCGCTGGAAAAAACTGCCGGTAATCGCGCTAAAGCAGCTAGATTGCTGGGCATAACGCGCGATACTTTGTTATATCGGATGCAAAAATACGGGTTGTCGGAATAACCCAAGCAGGTACACTAGTGGCACTAAAAACCAAGAGAAATCCTTATGAAACAGTATTTGGATCTGCTGCGGGATGTGATGGAAAACGGCGTCGACAAAGGCGATCGCACCGGCACGGGTACCCGCAGCGTGTTTGGCCGGCAAGTTCGTTATGATCTGTCCGCAGGTTTTCCATTACTGACCACCAAAAAACTGCATATCCGCAGTATTTTGCATGAATTGCTATGGTTTTTAAGCGGCGATACCAATATCCGTTATTTAAAAGACAATGGCGTGTCGATATGGGATGACTGGGCCACGCCGGATGGCGAACTTGGGCCGGTTTACGGCGCGCAATGGCGCAACTGGCCGGGTGCTGATGGCAAAACCTATGATCAGGTGACGGCGCTGGTGGAGAGTCTGAAAAATAATCCCGATAGCCGCCGGCATATCATTAATGGCTGGAATGTCGCCTTGCTGCCAGATGAATCACAAAAACCCTGGGAAAATGCCGCCGCCGGCAAAATGGCCTTGCCGCCTTGCCACCTGCTGTATCAGTTTTATGTGGCCAACAATAAACTCAGTGCATCTTTGTATATACGCAGTAACGATTTGTTTCTGGGGAATCCCTACAATACGGCGTCTTTAGCCTTTCTAACGCATATGCTGGCCCAGCAATGTAATTTAGATGTCGGTGAAATCGTGCTGAGTATTGGTGATGCGCATATTTATAGCAATCATTTTGATCAGGTTGAAACTCAATTAAAACGTTCACCCGGGCCATTACCGCAATTAAAAATCCACCGTAAACCGGCATCGATTTTAGATTATCGGTTTGATGATTTTGAAATCATCAACTATGCAGCGCAGCCGCATATTAAAGCGCCGATAGCCATTTAAGCCTATCTTAAGCCGGGCCTAATAAACTGTCCCTAAAATCAGCTAACAGGGAAAAATTATGAGCGAAAAAAAAATGCAAGCTTATTCAGTTTGGGATCGCAGCACCCGTATTTTCCACTGGGTCGCGGTATTGTGTTTTTTGGTACTGATGGCGATTGGTCTGGTGATATTATTCAGCGATTCGATTGGCGTTACCGATGACGGCAAGATTTTTTTGAAAACAGCGCACAGCTGGGTAGGCTATATATTTGTCATTAACTTATTGTGGCGTTTCGTTTGGGCGTTTGCCGGTAACCGGTTTGCCCGCTGGGGGGCGATTTTGCCATTTGGCAAAGGCTATAAAGTGCAGATGAATGCTTATTTGCAGGCTCGTAAAACTGGGCAGCAAGTTAAATTCCTTGGCCATAATCCGCTGGCTCGCTGGAGTGTGATGGTCATGCTGATTTTAATGACTGCACAGGGCGCGACGGGTCTGGTACTGGCCGGTACCGATATTTACGCAGCGCCGTTTGGCAGTCAGATGAAACAATGGGTGGCTGCCGATAAATCGCAATTAGATCTGGTCAAGCCTTACGATAAAACCAATATCGATCCTATCGCCTACAAGGAAATGCGCGATTTCCGTAAACCTTTCCGGGTGCTGCATACCTACTTGTTTTATTTATTGGCTTTGTCAGTAGTGGTGCATATTATCGCTGTGGTGGTTGCCGAAAGTCGTGAGCGCAGTGGTTTGACCTCAGCGATGTTCAGTGGAGAGAAACATTTCGACGACAAGCCGTTCGACGCCGACTAAAGCTCACCCTGTTGTGCCAATGAACAGGTATCAGCATCGCCGACAATAATATGATCCAATACGCGGATATCGATCAACGCCAGTGCGCTGCGTAAACGGCGGGTGATTTGAATATCGGCCTGACTGGGCTCGGCAATACCGGATGGGTGGTTATGGGCAAAAATAACGGCGGCGGCATTATGTTTCAGCGCCTGTTTAACTACTTCACGCGGATAAACGCTGGCACCATCAATGGTGCCGCGAAACAAAGGCTCGAAACTGATTAAGCGGTGGCGGGTATCGAGAAACAAACAGGCAAAGACTTCGTGATCAAAATGCCGTAACTGACGCTGTAAATAACTGCGGGTGGTAGCGGCATCGGTAAAGGCGTTACCGCGATTTAAAGTCGACTCCAAATGCCGGCGACTCATTTCCAGCACTGCCTGTAACTGTACAAATTTGGCACTGCCCAAACCATGCTGTTGGCAAAAGGTTGGCAAGTCAGCTTCCAGTAAATCCCTTAAGCTGCCAAAGTCAGAAAGCAACTTGCGTGCTAAATCCACGGCCGACATCCCGGTCACACCGGTGCGCAGAAAGATTGCCAGCAGTTCGGCATCTGATAATGCTATCGCTCCGGATTGCAGCAGTTTTTCGCGCGGCCGGTCATCTGCCGGCCAGTCCTTGATTGCCATGATTCGCTCCCTGCGATTTTATTAGAACTTGTTGATCTTTCAACCCACAATAGAGGCGAAGATGAAAGATAAACAAACCCCGAGTTTTTTCAATTTAACGATAAACAGCTTAAAAATTCAAAGTTTATTGTCGATGCCCAGAAAAGTGGCAATATTTATTTTGCTGTTGAGACACAGAAAGATAATTGCCAGCAGGTGATTTGTAATCTATTAAGTTAACCTGAGATCTGCTTAAGCAATCACCATAGCATTACGTTCTACGTCAGTTAA
>JAVVFF010000130.1:0-5850 GCA_032250995.1 Methylophaga sp.
TTGCGCATGCCATTTTTTTAGATCTTTGCCTTCCAGAAACGGTTTGATGATGTCACTGCTGGCGGGGTCGCTGGCAATAATCCGATTGCGGGTGGCACGATCAATGACAAAGGCTTCATTTAAACCGGTTAAAACACCGCGATAAGGTGATCCATAAACCTGTTTTAAAGTTGAATAGGCCTCACCGTTTTTATTGTGCGTCAGTCTGTAACGCAGTTGATAAAGCCGTTCATCTTCCAGTTGCCAGCTATCGCCCTGCAATTGATGATGGGCCATCTGGCCGGCCTGCTGATTAAATGCCTGATTTAAATCGGCTGGCAAGGCATCGTTAATCGATAAAAAGCGGATTTTATGGTCTTTGTCAGCCGGTTGTGGCTGTATCACCAGAATCGCCGGATAGGTGGTGACGCCTTCAAATACTTGCACATCACCAAAATCGACGATTTTTTGCAGCTGGGTTTGCTTGGCCAGAAACTGGCGCAGCGGTTTGCCGGAGCCGGTTTTAAAGAAGGTCGATGAACTGATATAGCCCAGCGTGCCATTGGCTTTCAGTAATTTAACACCCAGTTCAAAAAAGTAGGCATACAGATCAGCAACGCCGTGATAGACCTGATAATGCTGTTCCAGCCACGGTTTGATGGCACTGATACGCTCCTGGCGGACATAAGGCGGATTGCCGAGCACCACATCAAAGCCGCCTTGTTCGATGATCTCCGGAAAGGCCGTTTGCCAGCAGAAAGTCTCGCCGGGTACCGGTTCGCTGAGGCCGAGACTATTACCGGCTTTGAGATTAGCATCGAGGCTGGTCAGCGGTTTGCCGCGCTCGGCAGTTTTCAGCCAAAGCGACAGTTTGCTGATCTCAATCGATTCATCATTGATATCCACGCCAAACAGGTTGTTATTGAGGATTTCTTTATTGAGATCAAATACGCCCCGCTGACCGGTCAGCTCAGCGATTTTGTCATTGGCGCGTTGGTATTCGGCATGCAGATAATCAAAAGCCGATACCAAAAAGGCGCTGGATCCGCAGGCCGGATCAACGACTTTTATGGTTTTTAGGGTTTCCTGCCAGGCATACCAGAATTTCAGCTCGGTTTTGCTGCCACGCTTCCATTGAATGGTGCCGTCTTTTTTGATTTGCCCGTAATCGGCCAGTAAATCATGAAAGCGCTGGCTGAGATGACTGCCCAGGGTGTGTTCGACGATAAAGGCGGTAATGGTATCGGGTGTGTAAACCACACCATGTTGCTTGCGTTTACCGGAAACGGACAGGGCGCGCGTAGCTTTTTGCGGTGATTCACCACTTTCAATGCGTTGGTAAATATTTTCCAGATCAGCAATCGATTGCTCAAAAATATGGCCGAGTACGGTGACTGAAATCTCGGAGGCGAAATCGTATTCGGCCAGATTTTTAAAGGCTTCGCACAAGGCATCGCTGACATTGAGCGAATCCAGCTGTGGATCGGTGGCAAACAAACCGCCGTTATAAGCCGGAATTTGTAATTGCGCATTACCGATATCGATGGCATGAAACAGGCCTTTGAAGTTGGCATAGACCGATCGCGGATTATAGGGATCAGCATGCTGGTAAGCTTTGGCAATGGAGTGCGCCGGGATCAGCCCGCAATCTTCGGCAAAGGCCAGAAACAACACCCGATCCAATAATTTTTGCGCCAGCGGGATCATTTCGACTGAAGGAATAGCCGGATTGCTGTTGATCAGCTCAACTATCAGCTTTTCGCGCAGGCCTTTGTAGTCGGCATACAATTTGTTAGTGACCGCTTTGCCAACCAGATGGGTTTCTTGTAATAAATCGGCAGTGCGGCCCGTCAGCAGATTATCGGCATGCAGACAGCCGATAAAATAAGCGTAATGCTCCGGTTCAGTTAAAGTTGCTAAATCAAAGCGCTGATAGACCAGCGAGGTTTCGCTGACCGCATAGAGTCGTAATTCCAGATAATTACTGACCAGCACCCACTGGCAACCTTTGGCATCACGGGCATATTCCCAGGCCTGTTGAACCGGGCTTTTGTGGCGGCCGGGCATAATGGCATCCAAATCGCGGGTTTTGGCACCTTTCACCTCAAATACCGCATGGATTTGATCGGCAGCTTTATCAGCATGAAAATGACCAATGGCTAAATCAACGCTGCCCCGGGCAATCGGGTGTTCGCGGGCAATTGTCCAGGTATCTGTCTGGCCGAAAGTCTTGTAACCCAGTACTTCAACCATAATTTGTTGCAAAAAGGGTGCGTGAATCGAGACTTCACTTTGCCTATTCAAATCACCATTTTGAATCCGCTGCGCCCATTGCTGCAAAATCGTCAGGTGAGGTTCCGGCACCGGTTTGGCAGGACAATATTGGGTCAGTACTTTGGCTGAAAAAAGCGGCATGCGTGTTGTCAGTCCCTGATAAAAATTACTCAATTGAATGCTTAGGCATATTAACTGTGCTGGGGCATGCAGGCAAAAGTTTGCCTTTTTTACCCCAAAGTAAGCAAAGCATTATGGATAATGTATTAAAGCCGCGCGCTCGCTGGCTCAGAAAAAACGCTATGGACACCGACAGCGACTTTGGCGACGGCTGCGGCGTCAGCAGTCAGCATCAGCAACAAATTGCCTATGATCAACAAAGAACAGATTATTTGTCGGTCTGAGTTTTACCGTGTTGCGTTTTTGGAATTATTAAGTGGGCAACAGAGGGAGGGATACGCTTTACCGGGGTTTAAAACGTATTCCAGAACGGCAGCAGGGTCACTAACAAAACAAATGCCACTATCAACAAAATGCCGGCAAAACGCAGCGGGTGTTGCATAATTAAACGTCCAAAACCCGGTATTTCACCACTGGCGCGCAGCGCCTCGTAATGTTGGCGCTGAATAATGGCGCGGTGTGACTGATACTCATCAATAATGGCTTTGGCGAGGGGCAGTTGATTATCGTTATTAAGCCAGATAGCGGCAACGCCCAAACCAAAAAAGCCGGCATGGGTTTCGTAAAAATCGAGGCCTTTATCAGTCAGTAATTGCCGGACATCATTGGCCTCATCGTCGGGCACATCATTGAGTCTAAAAAGTAGCGTCGCCATTTTGCTTCCTTGTATAACAGCGTCAAATTGTTGCGGACGATTGACCCTAACTTATTGTGACTTATTTTGCAGTAAATCTGCAAAATTGTGATTCACATCACGGTGGCCGGCTTCATCATCACGTACTACCAAGATGACATCACGCAACCGGGCATCGGCGGGTAGCTGCCAATAATCAATGGCGATTTGCGGCGCCGGAATGTTTTCATAGGTGCCGTTATCGACGCCATGTAAGTATTCGGTGTAACTATAAACCGCCTCTTCTTCAAGGTAGCCAACAATGCGGTGCGCAACCCGGGATGAGAACAAATACAGCACAAAAAACAGATTATAAAAAACGCCCTGAGCAATGATAATAATCAAACGTTCAAACCAACTGGGTTTGGCAATATGAATAAAAGTCAGTAAATGCATTCGTTCGTTATCGGCTTCTTCCAACAAGGTGCGGATCCAGCCGTCATCTTGTTCCATACGCCGTAATGAGCGTAAATGTTGCAAGGCGCCGCCCACCATGCCGGGCACCGCGGCGACCGTTTCCAATACCACCGCCCGATGACCATAACGCCCGGTGAAAAATACATCAGCAAAAAACCGCATAAACTTCACCACACGATAGGCAATACGATCTGATAAACACGCTGGCGTGCGGTGCGATTGCAGATTGATGGATTCGGACATATTTACTCCATGGCGTCGTAGCCGTTAGAAATACAACGATGAGCATACGCAATTTTCAGAGAATCCGACAAGCATTTGCCTGTGGAAATTCCGAATTATTTAGCACGCTCATGCTGCTTCTGGTAGTTTAGAGGGCTTACGCAAAAACCGATTTATCAGTGTTTAATCTGGCTACGAGGATAGGATGCAGAACGGGCTTTTTTCCGAAAACTGGCAGACGATATTGCAGGCACAACCCGCGTTGGCAGACAGTGCCAAAAAGGTGCTGGCGGGCAGTGATTATGTACTACAACAAGGTGAGCGAAAACCGGAAGCCTTGTCGGCATTACTGGCAAGTGGCGATATCGAGCGGGTCTACAGCCACGATGAATATTCGCAAAAGCTGCAGGCAATTTTGCCAACCGTCAAAGATGAAAACAGCCTGCATCGGCAATTACGATGGTTTCGCCACCAGCAAATGGTACGCATCATCTGGCGGGATTTAGCAGGCTGGGCTGGTTTGGCAGAAACCACGGGTGATTTATCAGCGCTGGCAGATGCCTGTGTCAACGACACACTGGATTTGTTATATCAGTGGCAAACCGAGGTTGATGGCACACCACTAAATAACGATGGTCAGGCGCAGCATCTTATTGTTTTAGGTATGGGCAAATTGGGCGCGGGTGAGCTGAACTTGTCTTCAGATATAGATCTGATTTTTTGCTATGACGAAGCGGGTGAGACTGAGGGCGGCCGGCGCAGCCTCAGTCATGAAGAATTTTTTACCCGGCTGGGACGCAAGCTGATCCAGGCGCTGGATAATGTTACCGCCGAAGGGTTTGTATTTCGGGTTGATATGCGACTGCGACCGTTTGGTGACAGCGGTTCACTGGTGGCCAGTTTTGATGCCATGGAAGAGTATTATCAAACGCAAGGCCGTGAATGGGAACGTTACGCGATGATTAAAGCGCGGCCTATTACCGGCAGCAGCGCCGAGCGTAAAGCCATCATTGAGTTGCTAAGACCTTTTGTTTATCGGCGTTATCTTGATTACGGCATGTTTGACTCATTGCGTGATATGAAAGCGATGATTGCCGGGCAATTACATACCAAAGGCATGGAAGACAATATCAAGCTCGGTGCCGGCGGCATCCGTGAAATTGAATTTATTGGTCAGATTTTTCAGTTAATTTATGGTGGCCGCGATAAACCGCTGCAGCAACGACCGATTCTGACCATTTTGGCGTTGTTGGCAGAACGAAAATTATTATCTGATTATGCCGTCAAGGCCCTAAAAAATGCCTATGAATTTCTGCGCCGCAGCGAGCACCGGATCCAGGCTTGGGCCGATCAGCAAACCCACTTATTACCTAAAGATGCTGACGGCCGCCAGCGGCTGGCCGGGTTGATGGGCTTTGATGACTGGGACAGTTTTTATCACCAACTACATGATCATCGTCAGCAAGTTCATGAACATTTTGAGCAATTACTGGCGTCTCCTCAGGCGGATGATGAGCCTGAGGATGCGGTGTCGTTATTAACCGCCGGTGAAGCCAAAAAATTGCAGTATCTGGATGACTGTGGCTATCAAGATAGTGCGGCCTGTCTGGCAACTTTAGACCAATTATTCAACAGTCATGCCTGCAAAAATCTCAGTGATACCGGTCGTAGCCGGCTGAAAAAACTATTGCCATTGTTGGTTCAGGCGGCGGCTGGCACCGATAATCCCGATGCCTGCCTGGCCCGGCTGATGCCATTGTTAGAAGCGATTATGCGCCGCTCAGCGTATATGGCCTTGCTGGTGGAAAACCCGCTGGCGTTATCACAATTAATTCAACTGGCGGCGGCCAGTCCGTTAATCAGTCATCAACTGGCGCGTTATCCGCTGCTGCTGGATGAGCTGCTGGATCCGCGATCTTTATATGAAGTGCCCGATCGACAGGAGCAGGCAAGACGATTGGCACAATATTTAGCTTCTGCTGAAGAAGGTGATTTAGAACAGCAAATGAATCGGCTGCGCGAATTTCGGCAAATTGCCACCTTGCATGTTGCTGCCGCTGATGTCACCGAGGTCTTACCGCTGATGCGGGTTGGTGATCAACTGA
>JAVVFF010000131.1:0-5829 GCA_032250995.1 Methylophaga sp.
TGGTGCGGGTGGCAGCTTGTGGTGTCAAGCTCATGTCCATGATACGACGTTTGATCTCTTCACCAATCTAGCCAAGTTTTTTTAACTGATCATCATACATAAAAAAGCCGGTGCCCGAGGACACCAGCTTCAGGTTGAGTACAAAAGTTTAGCGAACCGGTAAATATTCCAACGTACCGGCTTTCATATCCGGTATCAGTAATTGTTTACCATCGGCTGACAAAGCAATATCGGCTGCCGCTTTAAAATCATCACGCAGCAATTGCGGTGTCGCTTTGGGTTCAACTAATTGCCAGACTTTGCCGTTATTCCAATCGCTGATATAGAGCAGACCGTTGGCATCACGGATCAGCCCGTCGGCGCCGCCAAAGCCTTGATTGACCTTAACAACTTTGCCGCTGGCTAAATTCAGTGTAAATAAATCACCGGTGCCAAAATCGGCCACCAGCATTTGATTAACACCATCATTAAGCAGGCCGTTAGGGCGTTTGATACCGGATTTATCATTAATCACTTCGCTGATATCACCATCAGGCGTAACTTTATAAATACCGCCATTGTTGCCATCATCATCGCCACTGTCGGAGATAAAGATATTACCGTTGCCATCGATTTCGATATCGTTCAAAAACACCACTTTGCCCGGAAAGTCATTACCAGCAGCAATCACTTCAGTTTGACCATCTAAGGTCACTTTGATGAGTTTGTCGTTATCAGCGACATACAAAACGTTATCAAACAGATCGATGCCTTTGGGATCATCCAGACCATCAGCCAGCGTTTTGCTGCTGCCATCGGTATTAATGATAGTCACTTTGCCATCACCATCTTTACCAAACTCGCCAATTTCAGTGACAAATAAACGGCCATCAGGATGGGCAATTACCGATTCGGGCATCATGAGATCTTTTACCGTGTCGGTGCTGACTGATTTTGCAGCAGCAGCCGGGCTGGCATTTTTTTCACCATAACTGACCCGGTAAATAACACCGTTGTAGTCATCAGAAACTAAGATTGAACCATCTGGCATCTGTAACACATCAGTCGGCCGGCCCCAGGCTTCACCATCAATCAACCAGCCATCAATAAATGGCTGTTGACCGACAACTTTATGGTTGTCATCAAACTTTACCCGCAGCACTGAATAACCGACCGGTTCGCTGCGATTCCATGAACCATGCTGGGCGACAATGGCATCACCCTGATATTCGGCTGGGAACTGTTTGCCGGTATAAAATTTAAAGCCCAGATTGGCGCTGTGCGCCTGGAATTCTGCTACCGGATAAGTCACGTCCTCAGGTGGGGTTTTATCGGCCCAGTCTTCATGACGTTCTTTGCCACCAGCGTAATACGGAAAGCCAAAATGCATGCCTTTTTTGGGGGCGGCATTAAATTCACCCGGCGGTATATCATCACCCATCATATCGGTGTTGTTATCGGTGAAATACAGCACATTAGTTTCGGGCTGAAAATCGATACCGACTGAGTTACGCACACCCTCGGCAAAAATTTCGGCATCTGAGCCATCCGGATTCATCCGGATAATAGTGGCTTCATAACCCTCAACTGCACAGATATTACAGGGCGCACCGACGGTGACATACAACTTGCCATCCGGGCCGAAATCAATATAACGCCAGCCGTGATGGGCTTTATCGGGCAGGTCGTCAAAGATCACTTCCCGCATCTCTTTAAATGGCAGATTCAGATCAAAACCGGGCGCGGCATAGCGGGCAATGCGGTTTTGCTCAGCCACATACAAATTACCTTCATGCATGGCAACACCATTACCGACTTTCAGATCATCGAGAATGGTAACCACCTGATCAGCTTTACGATCTTTATCTTTATCGACTACAGCATAGACATTTTCATAACGGGTGCCGACAAAAACGGTGCCGGTGGACTGGCCTAGTGCCATTTGCCGGGCATCAGGCACTTCGGCATAAATTTCGACTTTAAAGCCATCCGGTACATTCAGTTTGTGCAGGTTTTTTTGGGCATCTTCAGCATCAGCAAAAGCACTGACTGAGACCAGCCCCAGTGCAGCGAAAAGCAGGCCGGTTAACGGCTTGGGTGTTAGCTTCATAACAACTCCTTTTTAAAATAAACAGAATTACGGCGTGACAATTATTTTGCCAAGCTGTTGATTGGATTCAAGATATCGGTGAGCTTCGACAATATCATCGAGCTTAAAGGTTTTGGCAATTACCGGCTTTAAGCTGCCATCAGTCAGGCCTTGCTCAATAAAGGCGACACCGCGTGATAAGCGAGGTGTATCCTGGGTAAATTCAAACAAGGTATAACCGCGCAGCGTTAAGCCTTTACCCAGTGCGGCAAATAATGGAAACGGTGTCACTTCAGTGCTCAGCGCGCCATAGACAAAAATTTGTGCAAACGGTTTACAGGCAGCCGCCAAATCTTCAAGCATTGGCCCGGCAACCGGGTCAAATACCATATCAGCACCCGCACCGCCGGTAATTGCCATCACTTGTTCAGGAATAGATTGTGATTCGCTGACAATGACATGCACTGCACCGTGTTGTTTGAGCAGATCTACTTTTTCAGCACTGCGGGTAATGGCCACCGGTACGGCGCCCACCTGATTGGCAATTTGAATGGCAGCCAGACCAACACTGCTGGAGGCGGCCGGGATCAGTAACACTTGGTGTTGTGATAAATGGCCTAAATCAATCAGTGCGCCCCAGGCCGTTAAATATTGCATCCATACCGCAGCGGCTTGTTCGGTACTCAGATTATCCGGACGTTTGACTACCGCAGACATCGGCAGCAGCGCGACTTCAGCATAAGTACCGTATTGATTCATTGAAAACGCCGGGATCACGCTGACTTTATCGCCGACTTTGAATGCACAACTGTCGCTGCCCACAGCTTCAACAATGGCGGCCGCTTCATAACCGATTGGTGCCGGTGGTTTTGGCGCTTCTAAATATTGGCCAGATCGAAACATCGCTTCAGCGCGATTCAGGCCAATAGCTTCAATACGCAATTTAAGCTCATCCGGGCCCGGTTCGCCAATTACCATATCGTCGATTTGCAGGACTTGTGGCCCACCGGTTTGATGAAAACGAACTACCTTGGTCATTTTGCCTCCTTGGTCAGAAAATGAAATACGATATTTGAGTTTAGGCCGTTGCGACGGCTTGTCTGTTAGTTAGCACATACAGGAATAGCAGGCTGATAAATGCCTCAAGCGGGGCAATGTTTTGCTGCATTTTGGCGCGTAATATTGCCCCTTGCCAGCCGGACAACAGAAATTCTGCCAGTTGTATAACATCCACATCGGCAGCGAGTTCACCGCAGGCTTTAGCGGCTTGTAAACACTGACCAAATTGCTGCTTCCAGCCCTCAAATACGGCATCCAGCCGGGCGCGAAAAGTTTCATTCTGACTGGATAATTCCTGACCCAAGGTGCCAATCAAACAGCCGCGTTTACATTGACCTTCACGGATACGTTCCAATCCTGACTGTAAATAATTATGAATTCGTGTCAGCGGGGTAAAACGTTGATCTTGTAAATAACCGGCAATCAGCTCAGCGTATTCGGTGGCGGTTTCATCAATAATCGCCAGGCCAAAATCTTCCTTGCTGGCAAAGTAATAATAAAACGAGCCTTTAGGCACGCCGGCAGTTTGCAGCACGGTATTGAGGCCGGTTGGATTAAAGCCCTGAGAGCCAATCACCTGCGTGCCGACATCAATTAATAATTTTCGGGTTTGCACACGTGTCATAAATTAGACCAGTCGTCTAGTAATGCGTCTAATTTTAGACCAGTCGTCTAGTGATTGCAAATCCGGGCCGTTTTCCTGATAGCCGCCGCCTGCAGATTGTTTTGTGGTCTGCTTTATTTAATATGTTATTTTGCTGGATAGTGTCATGAAGAAATTAATATTGGCAGTGCCGGAACTGTCAGACAATCGGCAGCTACTAACCATCAGTGTTTAACAGCCATAGCTATGCATATTGGCATAGGTTTATTTTGCTGCAACTGGCTGCATGACAACAGCTTAAATACAGGGAAAACAGACGATGAATAGAAAACTAACCGTAGTTTTAACAAGCATTTTATTGACAGGCTTGTCACCGTTGACGATGGCCGGAGAGGCTGACGACGCATCAGTGGTTGAAAAAATCGTCGAGGTACAGCACGATTTATTTGACGGCCCCCGTCAAGGGCTACGCTCAAATCATACTAAAGGGATTGTGGCAACCGGCAGTTTCACGCCGGCAACGGAGGCAAAATCGATCAGCACAGCAAGTCATTTACAAGATGCAATAACGCCGGTCACCGTGCGGTTTTCAAATTCAACCGGTTTTCCGGATATTGAAGATAATAATCCCAAAGCATTGGTTAAGGGCATGGCTGTCCGCTTTGATTTAGGTGATGAGTTTTATCATGATTTGGTGCTGAGTTCAGTGCCCCGGTTTCCGGTGGCCACGCCAGAAAAATTCCTGGAATTGCTGACTGCAATAAGGGATTCCGCCAATAGCGAAGCTTCACAGAAACCGATTGAAACATTCCTGAGCGAACATCCGGCTGCTAAAGAGTTTGTTAATTATCCCAAACCGTATCCGAAAAGTTTTGCCACGCTTAGTTATCATGGCATTAATGCCTTTGAATTTACCAATGCGGACGGTGCATCTGTGTTTGGTCGCTATATTGTCAGCCCGGCTACCGATGAGCCAAATTTGTCAGAAGCTGACGGCAAACTGCAAGATGCTGATTATTTAATAGAAGAATTGCCAGATCGTTTGCAAAGCTCTGCTGTGGTGATGCGATTATCGGTGCAAATTGCCCAAGCTGACGATGTGGTTAATAATGCCACCGTGATTTGGCCAGAAGATCGGCCGGTCGTCGAATTGGGCGTGATACGGCTGACCGCCATGCATGACGATGCCGCTGCTTATCAAAAAGCCACCATGTTTAACCCGCTGGCTTTGCCGGAAGGTATTGCGCCATCTGAAGATCCGATTTTACTGGCGCGTCCCGGCGCTTACGCCGTTAGTTTTCAGCATCGTCTGGATTAAATTCTGATCCATGCCAGTATCTTTGCTGGAGCCTGTAGATTTTTACAAAATGAGGAGTTGATATGACCCAAACCACAACCACCCTGCGGGATATTATCGGGCTAGGCCATACGCCGGCTAAACTTGCTGATTCAGCATTAGTTATGATTGATTGCCAAAACACGTATCGCACCGGTGTTATGCAACTGATCGGCGTAGAGCAGGCGATTGTTGAAGCGAAAAAATTGCTGCAACGGGCTCGGGATATGCAAATTCCGGTGATTCATATCCGTCATGATGGTGGCGAAGGCTCACCCTATGATTTAACCACCGATATTGGGCAGATCTCGGATGAAGTAGCGCCAATAGACGGTGAGATTGTTATCACCAAAAACTTTCCCAATGCTTTTGTGCAAACAGAACTGGATGAACGATTAAAAGCCCTGGGCGTTGAAAATATCGTGCTGGCTGGCTTTATGACCCATATGTGTGTTAATTCTACCGCGCATGGTGGTTTTAATCTTGGTTACAAACCGACCATTGTTGCCAGCACTACGGCAACCAGATCATTGCTTGCTGCCGACGGGAAATTAGTACCGGCACAACAGGTTCAGGATGCTGCCATCGCCTCAACCCGGGATCTATACGCTGCCGTCGTTAAAACCCTTACCGATTTACCTGCCTGATTCGAAGAGAAATGCATGAACATGAACCGTATGCTAAACCTGTTTGCCTTATTGTTACCGCTGACGGTAGCTGCTGCTGATATTGAATGGCCAATTTATGGTGGTGATGAATTTC
>JAVVFF010000132.1:0-5824 GCA_032250995.1 Methylophaga sp.
CAATTGCTGACTCATCGACTCACGACTGGCGGCAGCTTTGGCAAACATTTGTTTCAACACAAACTGATCGATTTCTTCAATCAAGCCCTGTTTTTCGGCAATGTCTATAAACTTACCGGCAGGCAACGCTTCACCGGTCTCTTCATCCAACAACCGTAAAAAACCTTCATAGCCGACAATCCGCTGGGAAGCCAATGCCATCACTGGTTGATAATGCATTACAAACTGTTGCTTTTGCAGGGCATTTTGAATGCGTTTTTTCCAGAACACGCGATCTTTAAGCTCATTAGCAGTTTGTTCGTTAGGCTCAAACACATGATATGAACTGGTTTTAGCATCCTGATGTTTGGCGCGCACCGCAGCTAATTCTGCAAAAGCGAATAATTCGCTGGCCTCGGCATTTTGATAAGGATAATCAATAACACCAATATGCACGCAGACCGGCAGTTTTTTCACCGGTGTGGTTAAATTCAGTTCTGCCATGTGGCTGAGCAGTTTTTCAGTAAACCGTTGGCGCCCTGCATCAGTGGTTTCGGGTTGTAATATCACAAAATCGTGCTCGTTGATACGCGCCAGGGTATCGGTTTGCCGGATCAGTTGCTGCAATGCATCAGCGATACTGACCCGCATTTCATCGGTCATTTGCTGGGTCAAATGACTATCGAGTTTCTGATACATCGGAAAATCAAAATGCAGATATTGCATGGTGTGATGTTTGTCGTAACGCTGCGCATTGGCCAGGCTCTCGACAAATGCTTCCTGAAATTTAATGGCATTGGTAAGGCCGGTCAGAGCATCATGGCTGGATAACCAGACAACGCGTTTTTCAACGCCTTTTTCATCAGTAATATCGTGTCCCACCGACAGGATCTGCTGACTCTCCGGATCATCCAGCAAGGAATGCAACCACCAGATATTACGGATATGGCCATCGCCATCAATTATTTCCGTTTCCTGATGTGCCATTTTAATATGGCCAGCCAGCAAGGCTTGATAATGCCGTTCGGTTTCACGCCAATCGATTGATGAAAATAAATTGCCGGCACCGATATCAACAATATCGTCGGCGATAACACCGGTGATTTTTTCCGCGTAACGATTGAAAAACTGTATTTCCAAACGGTCATTGATGGTCATAATCAGCATTTGTGCATTACTGATTAAGCGGCGAACATGTTCCAGTTGCAGGCGAAAAGCATCCGTCTGACTATAACAATCACGCACCCGGCGTGCTGCCTGGTCATCAATATTTGCTGTAGAAACGGCCAATTTACGTAATTGATCACTGATTAAACTGATCTCTGAGGCAACGGCTGGTTCACTTAGTGGGTGTAAATGCTCATCCACTTTTTCATAGCGTTTGGCAATCAGTAACGGCAGTGTTTCATTGACGATATGTAACTGCGCTGACAGGCGTTTTAATCTGGTTTTCAACAGCTGGCTGATCACGCCACCGCATAGCAGGCTGAACAGGATGATCAACAGTGATATAACCGAGACTTTGCCGACAGCAAAACCCGTAAAGCCATTGATAATTCCCCAACTGATGGCAACCACAATAATGGCACCGATAAATACTAAGACGGTGCTCAGTACGGCGATCTTATTAACCGCAATACCAGCAATCTTATTCGGTTGTGCTGATGCCATAGAGGCTCCTAAGTGGCGTTAAACCTATTCCGGCTGAAATTGTGCTTGCCCGGTATAAATCAAAAAATGCCGGCCTTTGGCACGGGCGACCATACCAATGCCCATTTGCTCGGCAAGGCGCAGACCCATTTCAGTCACACCACTGCGTGACAATAATAACGGCACTCGCATTTGAGCCACTTTGATAACCATTTCCGAGGTCAGCCGGCCGGTGGTATAAAACACCTTATCGACGCCACTGACTTCATTGAGCCACATCCAGCCGGAAATAGCGTCAACCGCATTATGGCGACCAACATCTTCTATAAAAATATCGATATGATCGGTGCTGCATAATGCGCAGCCATGCACTGCGCCGGCCTGTTTATAAACTTCGTTATATTCTCGTAAACTTTCTAATACCTGATAAATGCTTTGCGCGCTAAATGACGGACATTGCAGTTTCAGGGTTTCCAGCGAATCCATCACATGACCAAACATGGTGCCCTGACCGCAGCCACTGGTCACCAAACGTCGTGACATCAATTTATCCAGATCTTTTTTGCCACGCCGGGTAGTCACGGCCACCGCTTCAACATCCCAGTCCACCTGGACACTGGTGATATCTTCGATATTGTCGACCAGCCCCTGATTTCGCAAATAACCAAGCGTCAGCCATTCCGGCGCGGCGCCCAATGTCATTAAAGTAACGATTTCACGTGTATCGAGATAAATGGTCAGCGGCCGTTCACCGGTGACCGCCACATCACGGGCTTGCCCGGTTTCATCGAGCACTTGGGTATGATGTAACTGATTCAGGCCGGCATTGCTTAACGCCGGACTATATGAGGGGTTGTCAGCCACCGGTAACACTCATATGCCGAAAAATAACCGGTTGCGCTTTGATATCAAAGTCATGGCCCTCCGGTTTGATTAACATAGAGTCGATGATGGCCTGCTTAAGACGTGTAGTATCACCTGGATAAGCCCGCAATACATGGCGCAGATCGACGGAGTGCTCCTGGCCCAGACAGAGTAATAAACGACCTTCAGTGGTCACCCGTACCCGATTACAACTACTGCAAAAATTATGACTGTGCGGTGAAATAAAGCCGATCTTACTTTGACTGCCAATGACCTGATAATAGCGCGATGGACCACCGGTGGTTGCAATACTCGGTTGTAATTCAAACTGGGTTTGCAGTGCAGAGAGTACTTCATCACTGCTGCAATAACTCTCGCTGCGCTGATGGCTGACCTGGCCGAGTGGCATTTCTTCGATATAGGAAATATCCAGATCGTTATTAATAGCAAATTGTGCTAAATCCACAATTTCATCATCATTACGGCCTTTCATAATCACCGCATTAAGTTTGATGCGTTTAAATCCAGCTTGTTTTGCAGCGTCAATACCTGCCAGCACTTGTGCCAATTCACCCGTGCGGGTCAACGCTTTAAAGCGATCGGCTTTTAAAGAATCCAGACTGATATTAATCCGATCCATACCTGACTCAGCCAGGGACTGCGCGTATTTCGGTAGTTGTGAGCCGTTAGTGGTCAGGTTGAGTTCTTTAAGCGAAGTGGTGGCTTTCAAGCCGCCAATTTGTTGTATCAACCAATCAACATTGCGTCTGACCAGCGGTTCGCCGCCGGTGATACGAACTTTCTCAACGCCCAGTTCACAAAACGCCTGCAATACAGTGACAATTTCTTCCAGCGTCAGCAACTGCTCACGTGGCATAAACTGCATTTCTTCGTCCATACAGTAAACACAGCGAAAATCACAGCGATCAGTAATCGACATGCGAACATAGGTTACCTGTCGGCCAAAGCGATCAATCAGTTGTGTTGGTAAGGAAGAGTTCATTGGTTCAATGTTGTTTCCCGTTTTGGTTAATCGAGCAATTATCAGCAGTGGAGAGTCCCAGCAAAGCATAACCGCCACAACGCTGCGTCAGGCCATTGATGACTAATGCGATACCCAGCAATGTCCACCAGCTCTGATAATACAGTGCTGCCGCTATTATAACGCTGCCCAGTACAATTCTGATGCGACTGTCCCATTTGCCCAGATTTTTTTGCATTTGCTGTCTCCCAAATAAACAAGCCCCGTAAGCGGGGCTTGTAAAACTTACGATTATGACAACGCGTTGTGTTTAATCATTACCCGAAAAAGCGCCGAGCAAATGCAGCAAACTGGTGAACAGATTGTAGATACTGACATATAAGGTCACTGTTGCCATGATGTAGTTGGTTTCACCACCATGAATAATATTGCTGGTTTCATACAAAATCAGGCCCGACATCAACAGCACGAACATCGCTGAAACGGCTAATGATAAGCCCGGCATCTGGAAGAAAATCGCACCCAGACCAGCCAGAAACGCCACCAAAATACCAACAAACAAAAAGCCGCCCATAAAGCTGAAATCTTTTTCAGTTTTAATGACATAAGCCGACAACGCCAGGAAAATAATACCGGTACCGCCGAGTGCTTGCATAACGACCTGTGAGCCATTTGGCATACTTAAGTAAGCGCTGATAATTGGCCCCAGCGTGAAGCCCATAAAACCAGTCAGCGCAAATACGGCTGCAATCCCCCAAACACTATTGCGCAGTTTGGCCGTCAGAAACAACAGACCAAAATAACCAATAAGCGTAATGAAAATACCCGGGTGCGGCAGATTAAAGACCATCGACACGCCCGCCGTGACTGCACTAAAGCCCAGCGTCATCGCCAGCAAAGCATAAGTATTGCGCAGCAATTTATTGGTTTGCAGAACCGATTGCTGCGAACGCGCAACTGTGGTTTGCGAATCATAGTTCATCAGAGTGTCTCCATAGATTACGATCAGATGATAGTTTAAGTTAACAATCAGACATTATCCTACCGGATAAGTTCTAAATAACAAGCCCTCGTCAGGCATTGATAAATTTCGCTTTAGCGGTTGTCACCTGCGGGCAATCCTTGTATCATTTCGCAGCTTGGAGGGTTGGCAGAGCGGTTGAATGCACCGGTCTTGAAAACCGGCGTGGGTTTATAGCCTACCCAGGGTTCGAATCCCTGACCCTCCGCCAATTAATGATTAAAAATCAATTGCTTAACAAGATTTTTTTGCAATCAAGCCACACATTAACCCACCCTGATAACTCTGGTGGGTTTTTTGTTTTAAGTGGACTTAACAAAAATCCACTTGTATGCCGACAGTCTCGCCAGCACCGTGACAACTATTAAAATAAAAGCATGGCTGCTGAAAGTCAGCTTTGCTGTTAACAATATGCGCTGTTGTTGATCATATCCCCCGCTCATTTCAAACCGAGCCAAAACAAAAAAGCTCCTGCACTAACAAGTAATGCAGAAGCTTTTAATTCAAACGCATTAGGTGATTTTACATCTCTTTTTCAACACCGATTTCATACAACTCCAGATTGGCTTCTTCAGTATCGTCGGTGGCTGCATCAACATCAACTTTATATTCGCGGCCATGGACATTAATGTTGTCATATTTATAGCCCTACCCCCTCAGGCCGACTTTATATTCCATAGCAACCAACTTCGCCGGGAATAAAATCCAAAGCCGTTGTACGCGCATCGGCTTCTGAAAATATGGCGTATTTTTTATACCGGATCATTGGCGTCGGCTTCACGCGCTACTTCGGTAACAAAGCCTTCTTCTGCATTGCATTCGACATTATAAATTTGGCCATCGGCCTTGGCTTGGATATCAAATTCGTAAACCGGATCATCACCTTCCATTTTCATTTCCAGCTTTCGGGCATGACCGGGAATCGTATCTAAAGCCGAATCCAGACAGGCTTCCATGGGCACTAAGTCCCAGCCGCGGATATCATCCAAATCATAATTATCATCAGCAAAAGCGGTTGATGAGATAACAGCCAGTGTTGCCAGCGGTATTATTTTTAACGATTTCAACATAAGTCATGCTCCATTAACGGTTTGAAAGAAACATTCCCTACCTACAAGAGCAATGTATCAAATTTACTTTAACAAAAAACGACAGATGCAGCATAAAGCCGGTACTGTGATTGAAATGTGAAAGCCCGCCAAATATTAATCTGGCGGGCTTTAATGCCATCAAGCGACGTCGACATTAATACGTTTTGGCTGCGTTTGCGGCATCTTTGGTATTACCAGCTCCAGCACACCGTCACGGGTCGTCGCTTTAATACTGTC
>JAVVFF010000133.1:0-380 GCA_032250995.1 Methylophaga sp.
TTGGTTGAACGAACTAAAGTTACGGACGCCCCCGTTCGTGTCGGTGATGCACGCCGAGAAATGGAGTCGATGATTCAAAATATTCACCATTTTCGTGATGAGATGCTGATTAATTTTGATAAGCCGCCGACGGACCATGTGGTGATTTTTGATGAGGCGCAAAGAGCTTGGAATGCTAGAAAAACAGCTGGGTTTTTACGAGAGAGGGGCATTCACCAATTAATCGGCCAATCGGAATCTGAATTTTTAATCAGTACTATGGATCGTCTCCCGGATTGGGCTGTGATTGTGGCGCTGATTGGTGGCGGTCAAGAAATATATGATGGTGAGGCTGGACTAAATGGCTGGTTTACGGCGTTAGCCGAAACCTTTAAAAATTG
>JAVVFF010000133.1:390-5810 GCA_032250995.1 Methylophaga sp.
TTTAAGCTTGCTCGACAATGCTAATGCATATCCAAAGTCTGAACTCCATTTAGCGACGTCAATGCGATCTTTTCGAGCTGAAAAAGTGTCGCATTTTGTCCATTATGTAGTGCATAACCAGCCTAAAGAAGCTTTCGAGTTAGTTACGAGTATCCAAGCAGTCTTTCCCATTAAGTTAACGCGTGATTTGAGCCAGGCCAAGGAGTGGGTCAGAAATCAACAAAGAGGTTTGGAGCGTATAGGCATCTTGGCGAGTGCAGGCGGTAAGAGATTAAAAGCTGATGGATTGTTTGTAGAACAAAAATTGAAAGCTGATAAGTGGTTTTTGGCACCTGCAGATGATGTTCGTTCATCCAACTTTTTAGAAGATGTCGGAACGGAATTTTTAGTGCAAGGCCTTGAACTTGACTGGTGTTTAGTTTGTTGGGATGCGGATTATCGATACCACAAAGATCAATTCTTACACTACAGCTTTACAGGCTCAAAATGGAATGATTCTAAGCAGCCTGATAATCAACGTTATCTGCAAAATGTTTATCGTGTTCTGTTGTCGCGAGCTAGGCAGGGCATGGTGATTTATGTTCCGTTGGGCGACGAAACTGATGAAACTCGCAAACCAAGTTTTTATGATGAGACTTATCGCTATTTATTAGCCTGTGGTGTTCAAAATTTATAGGTGAGCCTTACCTAAAAAAGACATATCCAGATGTTACAATCAGAAAACTCAAAACTAGGACATATTCCCTCCGGTTAAATGAGATTAACCTGATCATCAATCAGCAAACATGAGCCAAGACTTTCCCTATCAAGACACACAAATAAGCGAGCTCCACGAGGCGCGGCATCAGTGGTTACTCGACTATGTTATTGCCAGTGGGGTTGATGGTCTTGCGGAGCTGGGCTGCGGTTCCGGGCGTTTACTGTGGAAGATTCTCCAACATACCGATTGCCGGGTAACCGGTGTAGATGACTCCGGGCTTTCGATGATGCAGGCGCGGGATAATCTTAGGCCTTTTTTAATAGGTGAACCGCCACGGGCAACGTTACGGGTCAGCAGTTATCTGGATGTGTTAGCTGATTTACAGGCCATGCCGCTTATCATTATGACCGAGACCATTGAGCATATTATGCCGACCGATTTATCGCGGGTTGAGCACAATGTCTTTGGTAACATGGCACCCAAACAGTTAGTCATGACGACGCCCAATGTTGAATTCAATGTTGTTTATGGGCTGGCTGCCGGACGATTCCGTGATCCGGATCATAAATTCGAGTGGCCACGGCAAAAATTCCAGCAATGGTCGCAGGGTGTTGCCAGCCGTAATGGTTATCAGGTGCGTTTTACCGGTATTGGTGATTATGAACCGGGTCTGGGCCAGCCAACCCAGGTGGCGATATTTGCAAAAAATGCGGCCATCGATTGTTAACATGATTGCCGTAGGCTATGAGCTTAAACAAAATTGATGATCGAATAAGGGGAGCGCATGTTAAGGCTTTATAAGATTGCATTAGGACGGATCCAAGAGATCTCGGTGACTGATGTTTTAACAGTCGATTTGCTGAAGCAAGCTGATTGGATCGACGCGCTGGAGCCGGACGAGGATGAGCGGGCTTTACTAGCCACCTTGTTCAGTGATGAGGTGCCGGATGTTGAAGATGTCGAAGAAATCGAAGCATCAGCACGTTGTTTTGTCGATCAAGACGGCTTGCATGTACATTCAATGTTTCTGAGTGCTTCCGAAGGCCGGCATCATACTGTTTCGGTAGCGCTTATTTTGCAATCCGGGCGGCTGATTGCTATTCGTGATGATGAGCTCAGTGATTTTCGCTTATTAAGGTTGCGGGCCCGCCGTGGACAAGTGAATTGTCATACGCCGACAGCGCTATTGGTAACCTTGCTTGAGCAGAAGGTCGAAAACCATGCGGATACCCTGGAAGATATTCACCGGCAGCTGGAAAAAGTCAGTCATTTTGTGCTCGAAGAAGAAAACAGTGATCTGGAAGATGCCATTGATCAGTTAGCAAAGCTTGAAGACAGCAACGGAAAAATGCGGTTGTGTCTGATGGATACCCAGCGGGATATTTCGTTTTTACTGCGGCATTTACCGCAGGTCGAGGAGTACCGTGATACGCTGTATGAGATTTTGCGTGATCTGGAAACCCTGATGTCACACACCACATTTTTGTTCGACAAAATCAACTTTTTGATGGATTCGACGCAGGGCTTTATTAATATCAAGCAGGCGCAGATTATCAAAACCTTCTCGATTGCAGCGGTGGTTTTTTTGCCGCCAACCCTGATCGCGAGTATTTACGGCATGAATTTCAATGTGATGCCGGAGTTAAGCTGGCAATTTGGTTATCCATTGGCTATCGGTATGATGATTGCCGCCGGTATCGCCCCATATTGGGTATTTAAACGTAAAGGTTGGTTATAAAAGACCTAACAACAGGAGCAGAGAATATGAGTCGACATTTTGATAAAGCCGAAGGATTAAGTGAGAACCACGACCCGGCTACCCATGAGTTTGTCTTTAATCAGACCATGTTTCGTATCAAAGATCCTGAGCGGACGCTGCATTTTTACAGTGAAGTGATGGGCATGACGCTGATCAAGCGCTTTGATTTTCCGGAAATGCAATTCACGCTGTATTTTATGGCGGCGATTTCGCCGATGGAACAAAAAAACTGGTCACAAGATAATGATGAGCGCATCAAACAAACCTTTGCCCGGCCGGCAATGTTGGAGCTGACCCATAATTGGGGCGATGAAGATAAAGACGATGTGCAATATCATAATGGCAACAGCGATCCGCGTGGCTTTGGTCATATTGGTTTTGCGGTGCCGGATGTCGATGCGGCCTGTGCGCGTTTTGAAAAAGTGGGTGTGCCGTTTATTAAAAAACCCAATGACGGCAAAATGAAAGGCATTGCTTTTATTCAGGATCCGGACGGTTATTGGATCGAAATCTTCACTCCGGATCGTCAGCCTGAATTGCTAAAAGCGCATCTGGCGTAAGGTTTGCCCCACAAAGAAACAGCTCATATCGGGCTATTATGGCAATCGCCCATATCCGGCAATGGCTGGTTTGCAGGGGAGGGGATGGGATCTTTGGCACCCTGATGTTCGTTACAAACCAGGTTATTGAGCGGGTTTGTTGTCGGTTGCCGGATCCAGTAATGCACCATTTTCATCGAGCATCTCGTCATGTTCGTCCATTTTCCAAGGCAAGATACCCGGTGAAATATGCAAAAAGTGCAGATATTTTTCAAACTGCGTCAGTAAATCATCAATGATTTCTTGTTCACTGCAACCGTAAATATCGTACGAAGCCCCACCGCGCCGCATAAACACTTCGGCGCGATAGTAGCGTTCGTCGCCATCCGGATCATTGGCCATTTCCGGATAAGCAAAGGTCGGTGTTGAGTACCCCCGCATCCTGACTTCGTAAATAAAGTCGATTTCACCTTCACGAATGACCTCAATGTAGGCACGGTGTTGTTCATCATCAAAAAATACGATAACTGGCCAGCCCTGATTTCTGAGCTCAGTTTCGACATGCTGCATAGCCGGGTAGATTTTGTCACGAATATATCCTGAAACCTGTACAAAGTTGGGATAGCTAATCAGGCTGGTCAGCCGTTTTTTCCATTGTTTCGGATTATGCTGCCAGTGGTGCATGGCAGAACTGAGACTGGCTTCACGATGGCCTTCAATGGCCAACGCACGCCACATGCCAAACGCCGCCAATACCATAATGATGGCAAATGGCAGAGCACTGGTAATGCTCATGGCTTGCAGCGCACTCAAACCACCCGCTAGCAATAAAGTCGCTGCCACCACGCCTTCCAGCGTGGCCCAGAAAACCCGATGCCAAACTGGCGTTTTAGTATTGCCACCGGATGCCAGCGAGTCAATTACCAATGAGCCGGAATCCGATGAGGTGACAAAAAAGGTCATGATTAAAATAACGGTGATAAATGAGACAAAGCTGGTCCACGGTAATTGTTCAAACAGTTTGAACAAGGCGATGGCGGTATCGTTTTGTACATCGGTTATCAGCGTTGTATAACCTTCATGCATAATTAGATACAGCGCGGTGTCACCAAAAATTGAGAACCACATAAAAGTAAAAATGGTCGGCACAAATAACACACCAAACACAAATTGGCGAATGGTCCGGCCACGGCTGATTTTGGCAATAAATAAGCCGACAAACGGAGCCCAGGAAATGGTCCAGCCAAAGATAAATAATGTCCAGTTACCAATCCAGTCGCCGCCGGTATAAGCCTGTAAATTAAAGGTACGCTCGACAATGTTGTTTAAATAACTGCCGGTGTTTTGTAAAAAAGTCTCCAAAATAACGATGGTCGGGCCAACGATAAACACAAACAGCATCAATGTGATTGCCAGCACCATATTGACGATAGACAAACGTTTAACTCCTTTATCAAGACCGGCGACAACTGACATAATCGCCAGCATGGTAATCACGGCGATAGTGATAATTTGTACGGTGATACTGACCGGGATGTCTTGCCAAAGATAATGTATGCCGGCATTGATTTGCGCCACTGATAAACCGAGTGTTGTAGCAATGCCAAATAAGGTGCCAAGAATGGCGATAACATCAACAGTATGGCCGATTGGGCCATAAATCTTATCGCCAATTAACGGGTACAGCGCCGAGCGCATCGACAGCGGCAAACCATGACGAAAGGCAAAGTAAGCCAGCACCAAACCGGTCAGGCCGTAAATAGCCCAGATATGAAAACCCCAGTGGAAAAAGGCAATTTGCATCGCCTGTTTGGCAGCATCAATGGTTTCTGGTGTTCCCGAGGGCGGTGCTGCGTAATGCAATACGGGTTCAGCAACACCGAAAAACAGCAGAGCAATGCCGTAACCAGCTGAAAACAGCATGGCAAACCAGGCAGGAAAGCTATATTGCGGCTCAGCATGATCTGGCCCTAATTTAGTTTTACCCCAGCTGGATAAACCCACTACGACAATAAACACCAGAAAAAAAGCCACGGCCAGCATATAAAACCAGCCGAAGGTTTCGGTTAGAAACGCTAAGATGTCGGCAAAAGCTGCACCCGCTAATTCAGGATTGCTGATGGTGCCGATAATCAATAATAAAGTGATAATGACGGCTGGAAAGAAAACAGGAATGAGAATGGCGTTGCGAGGCATAGACTTGGGTTGATCGGTGGTCATGGCGGGGTCCTGGTTGCTTATTTAGGGCAAATCAGCCGCATGACAAAGGGTAAAGCTGAAGGCGGCCATTCCCTTTGCATTCTGGTAGCACGTGCACCGGCTGTCAAACTAGCGGCGTCGCAGATACCAATAAAAACGCCGCTACGGACTAGGGGCTGTTGATCTTTGGTGGTTATTTTTTGAGCAGCATGATGACTCGGTA
>JAVVFF010000134.1:0-5658 GCA_032250995.1 Methylophaga sp.
TGGCTGATGAGGATTATCTGTTTTATCTGGAAAAGCTTGCTGATGCCTGCGAGCCCTATGGTTGTCAGGTGCATGCTTATGTGTTGATGACCAATCATGTGCATTTGCTGATGACACCGCTTGAGCCGGGCGCGATTGGCAAAGTGATGCAAAGTGTTGGCCGGCGTTATGTGCAATATTTTAATTATGGTTACCGACGAACCGGGACTTTGTGGGAAGGGCGGTACAAGGCGAGTCTGATTGACAGTGAGCGTTATGCATTGACCTGCTATCGGTATATCGAACTGAATCCAGTGCGGGCGGGGATGGTTGAATCACCGGCAGATTATCGTTGGTCGAGTTATCACGTTAATGCGCTGGGGAAGCAGGATGATGTTGTTAGCGCACATTTTTGCTATGAGGCGCTTGGTGACAATGATGAAATTCGGCGGCAACGCTATCGGGATTTGTTTGCTTATGCTATCGATGGGGCTTCGCTGGATGAGATCAGACAGACGGTTAACAAGGGCTGGGCGCTGGGCAGTGAAAAATTTAAACGAGAAGTCGAGGCGTTGCTGGCGTTGAAGGTTTCTCCGCAACCGCGTGGTGGTGATAGAAAATCAGTGCAGTATTTAAAGCGTAAGGTTTAAGATCGATCGTGTCTGACCCCTTGATATGCCTCAGCGCCTGCGCGGGAATGACACCATTAATAATTCTGCCTAGTCTGCAGATAAATCAGGCTGGCATTACACCGTCAGGTCGTTTATGTTCTAGTTTACGTTTAATACAGATTTACAAATATGAATCAAGACGAACAGGGCCATATCGTGGTTGGCTGGCGGGAGTGGCTGAGCCTGCCGGAAATCGGCATTGATAAAATCAAAGCCAAAGTCGATACCGGTGCGCGGACATCGGCGATCCATGCGTTTTCGGTGGCGTCATTTGAAAAAGATAATGCGCTGTGGGTGCGCTTTGGCGTGCATCCCAATCAGGATGATACTGAGACCGAAATCTGGTGTGAGGCGCCGGTACTGGATCAGCGTAATGTGACTGACTCCGGCGGTCATACCGAAAACCGTTATGTGATTCTGACGCCGGTACAAATCGGCGATAATATTTTTCCTATCGAAATCACCCTGACCAACCGCGATACCATGCTGTTTCGGATGTTACTTGGGCGCACCGCGATGACCGCTGGTAATATAGTCGTTAATCCGACCTTGTCTTATCTGGCAGGGCAAAATCTCATTGATGTAATCAGGGCGCAATCGGGTAACGCGCCAGATGGAGGCTCTGCATGAAAATAGGTATTTTATCGCGCAACGCCAAGTTGTATTCGACGCAGCGATTAATCGAGGCTGCCGAGGCGCGTGGCCATGAGGTGCATGTGCTGGACGTGTTGCGTTGTTATATGAATATCACGTCGATGAAGCCGGAAGTGCATTACAAAGGCGAGAACCTGACCGGTTACGATGCGGTGATCCCGCGGATTGGTGCGTCAGTGACTTTTTATGGTACGGCGGTGTTGCGCCAGTTTGAAATGATGGGTGTTTATCCGTTAAGTGAATCAGTGGCCATCAGCCGCTCGCGCGATAAATTACGGGCGCTGCAATTATTGTCCCGTAAAGGCATTGGTCTGCCAGTTACCGGTTTTGCCCACCGGCCGGATGATGTTGATGATTTGATCAAAATGGTTGGCGGCGCGCCACTGGTGATTAAATTACTCGAAGGTACGCAAGGCATTGGTGTGGTGCTGGCCGAAACTCAGAGCGCGGCAGAGAGCGTTATCGAAGCCTTTATGGGCATGAAAGCCAATATTCTGGTACAGGAATTTATCAAAGAAGCGGGCGGCGCCGATATCCGCTGTTTTGTCATCGGCGATAAAGTGGTGGCAGCGATGAAACGTCAGGGCAAAGACGGTGAATTTCGTTCTAACTTGCATCGCGGTGGCAGCGCCAATCTGATCCGCATTACCCCGGCAGAACGGGCGACCGCTGTACGTGCTGCTAAAACCATGGGGCTTAATGTTTGCGGTGTTGATTTGCTGCGTTCTAATCATGGGCCGGTGGTCATGGAGGTCAATTCCTCGCCCGGTTTGCAGGGCATTGAAAACGCCACTAATAGAGATATTGCCAGCATGATCATTGAATTTATCGAGAAAAACGCCAAGCTGGGTCATACCAAAACTAAGGGTCGCGGTTAATGGCGCAAGATTTAACGATTGCCGGCCAGGTCATTAAGCCCGGCCAGACCAAAGTGGTGGATGTGCCGCTGCCGGACTTGTATATGCATACCGCATTGAGCATGCCGGTGCAGGTGATTCGCGGTCGTCGTGACGGGCCGGTGTTATTTGTTTCGGGCGCGGTGCATGGTGATGAAATTGTCGGTGTCGAGATCATCCGCCGACTGATCCGCAGCAAGCGTTTAAAAAGCCTGCGCGGTACCTTGATTACCATTCCGGTGGTCAATGTTTATGGCTTTATTAATCAAACCCGTTATTTACCGGATCGGCGGGATTTAAACCGCTGTTTTCCGGGTTCTGAAGAAGGCTCTCTGGCGGCGCGGTTAGCCAATTTGTTTATGACTGAAGTTGCCCATAAATGTACCCATGGCATTGATTTACATACCGCGGCGATTCACCGTGATAATTTGCCGCAAATTCGCGCGGCGATTGATAATCCGGCGGTAGAAGAAATGGCGCGGGCTTTTAATGCGCCGGTAATTGTTAACTCAGGTTTGATTGAAGGCTCGTTGCGGTTTGCCTGTCAGGACGCCGGTGTGCCGGTGATTGTTTATGAAGCCGGTGAAGCGCTGCGCTTTAATGAACTGGCGATTCGCGCCGGCGTCAGAGGTGTTATCGCGGTGATGCGCAAAATCGGCATGTTGACAGCCTCCACCTCAAAAAGATTAAAACCTGCCGATCCTTTTGTGGCACGCAGCAGTACCTGGGTGCGGGCGCCACAAAGCGGTATTTTCCGGATGCTGGTAGCCATGGGTGCCCATGTTAAAAAAGGCGATTGTATGGGGATGGTTGCCGCGCCCTATGGTGATGAAACTTCCGAGACCAAGGTGGAGGCCAGTTGCAGTGGGGTGGTGATTGGCCGTACCAATATTCCACTGGTCAATGAGGGTGAGGCGCTATTTCATATTGCGCGCTTTAACAGTCCGGAAGATGTCGCCGATTCGGTAGAAGCCTTTAATACCCGGCTGGATCCGGCGACCGATACCCGCGTCCCCGAAGAACAGCCAATCATTTAGCGTCAAACGCTGATTTACACGGGCCTGCCGGCGTCATAATTGTTTTGCATTTTTGCCTTAAAATAGTGACAATTTCGCGATTTACCCGTTACCAAAGGGGGTCAAACTGATGACACAAACCCAAGCCCGTCAAGCTGCACCGGAGTTACCGGTTGCCTGGGATGCGCAGCAAAGCAGTAAGCTCTACGGCGTGCGTGATTGGGGCGCGGAATATTTTGATATTTCTGATGAAGGCAACGCGGTTGTCAGTCTGAAGTTTGGCGAAAAAACCATCCAGGTGTCATTGATTGATATCGTCAATGGCATGAAAGAACGCGGCCTGGATATGCCGGCGGTGCTGCGCATCGAAAATCTGCTGGATATTCGCATCACTCAAATCAATGAAGCCTTTGCCCGGGCCATTGAAACTGCCGGGTATCAAAATCACTATCGCGGCGTATTCCCGATTAAAGTGAATCAGCAGTGCCACGTCATTGAAGAAATCGCCGATTATGGTCGTCGCTACCATCATGGCCTGGAAGCCGGCAGTAAAGCCGAGCTGATTATCGCGATTTCACAGCTGCGTGATCATGACAGCCTGATTATCTGCAACGGCTATAAAGACGAAGAATTTATTGAACTGGGTTTATATGCCCGGCAAATGGGCATTAAATGCTTTTTTGTGCTGGAAACCGCAACCGAACTCGCCACTGTTTTAGAACGCAGCAAAGCACTAGGCATTGAGCCGCTGATTGGTATGCGCATTCGCCTGGCATCGACGGTTGAAGGTCATTGGAATGGCGACAGCGGCGACCGGTCAATTTTTGGTCTGTCAACCAATGCATTACTGGAAGTGGTTGCCCAACTCAAACAAGCTGATATGTTGCATTGCCTGCAATTGCTGCACAGCCATTTAGGGTCACAAATCCCTAATATCCGTAATATCCGTAGCGGCGTCATGGAAGCCTGTCGTTTTTATGCCGGCCTGATTGAAGAGGGCGCGCCGATGGGCTACCTGGATTTGGGTGGCGGTCTGGCAGTCGATTATGAAGGCACCCGTTCTAACAGCACGCATTCTATGAACTACGGTTTGGATGAATATTGCATCAATATTGTCGAGACTTTGCAGGAGTGTCTGGATCCGCAGGAAATCGCCCATCCGGTGTTGATTTCGGAATCAGGCCGGGCGCTGGTCGCTTATTCTTCAATGCTGTTATTTAACGTACTGGAAGTACGCGATCACAAGCCAGGCAAAATTCCGGAACAGGCGCCTGAAGACAGCCACGATATGATCATTAATCTCTATTCCGTGCGGGCAAACGTGACGCCGCAGAATTTGCAGGAATGCTACAACGACTCATTATATTACCGCGATGAAATCCGTGAATTATTCCATCATGGTCAGGCGAGTTTGCGGGATCGGGCTTTAGCCGAAAATCTGGCGCTGGCCATCTGGGAAAAAATCTCTGAATTATTGCCACAGGCGCGGCGGATTTCTGCCGAACTGGAAAGCCTGCCGGAATTACTGTCTGATATTTATTACGGCAACTTCAGCCTGTTTCAGTCGCTGCCAGATATCTGGGCGATTGATCAGATCTTTCCGATCATGCCAATCCACCGACTTGATGAAGAACCCACCCGTTCAGCAGTTCTGGCTGATATGACCTGTGATTGTGACGGTAAAATCGATTCGTTTTCCTATGAAGACGGCATTCATAAAACACTGCCACTGCATCCGCTGAAACACGGTGAAGAATATTATCTGAGCGTGTTTCTGGTGGGCGCTTATCAGGAAACGCTAGGCGATTTACATAACCTGTTTGGCGACACCAACGTCGTCAGCGTGCATATCAACGAAGATGGCAGTTTTGATTATATTCGTGAGTTTCATGGTGACAGCATTGCTGATGTGCTCAGCTACGTGGAATATGAGCCGAAAGTGATGCAGGAACAATTCCGTAAACTGGCCGAGCAGGCGGTGCGCGATGGCCGGATTTCGGTGCCGATGCGCCAGCAAATGCTGCGGGCCTTTAACGACAGCCTGAACGGCTACACATTCTTCGAGCGCTGATTTAAGTCATCAGCTTTTCACAACAAGCGTTATAGCCTCAGATTAAATAAGGATTTTGTGCGATGTCTAAAGTCTTGATTATTGGTGCCGGCGGCGTCGGTGGCGTGGTTACCCACAAATGCGCTCAGCTGCCGGAAGTGTTTTCAGAAATCGTGCTGGCCAGCCGTACTGAAGCCAAATGCAAGGCCATTGCTGCGCAGTTAAAGCGGCCGATCCGCACTGCGCAAGTCGATGCGGATAACGTGCCGGAGTTAACGGCATTGCTGCAAACAGAAAAACCCGATTTAGTCATTAACGTGGCGTTGCCCTATCAGGATCTGACCATTATGGATGCCTGTCTGGCCGCCGGTGTCGATTATCTGGATACTGCC
>JAVVFF010000135.1:0-5653 GCA_032250995.1 Methylophaga sp.
TCTCAACACAGACCCATCACAACCCGAGGCGTTAATCATGGCTCCGTTTGCCCGATCCGGTTCCGCTTGGCTGGCATCGCTGCTGGCCATCGCGATCTTATTGATGTTTGGTTATTTGTTATTTATTGATAGCAAAAGCCTGACTAAACAAGAAGTTGTCGATCCGCCGCTAGAACTGGCTGAACCTAATTTGCCGCTGGAAACTATCGAAATCGATGACAACCTGCCAGATCAGCAAGAAATCCGCGAAAACGAAGCCAGTGCCTTTGTCGATAATTTGGCCATTGAACAGCAGCAAATCATTACTATCAACGAAAATCAGGATCAATTTGTTCGTCCTGACAGCATTATCGCTCTGCCCAAACTTGAAGAGCGCATCACCACACTCGAAAAATTGATGGCTGATGACACTTTGGAAGATGACACCCCGCTAACGCTCAATTACACCGAAGAAAGTCGTGAACAAACGACAATCAGTGATATCGGTAAACGCGAACAAGACCATATCGCGCCGGTCACGGTGGTGACTGAATCGGGTGAAGAAATCACCGCACCTTTGACTGAATTACTGAAACGCCAGGATGTTAATGAGACGGTGACCGAAATCCGCCGGGAAAACAAACAACGGCAATTGACGGCGGGTGAATTAGCCGATTCCGGCATCGACAAAGATCAGCAAATGAATGTCACCATTAATCACGGCGTTCAGGAGTTAGCGATTAAAGATATTATGGGTGACGAGACGATAAGTGATAACAGCCTGCTGTATTTACACAGGGTAACAGATGCCGATCGGCAAGGACTGTGGGGCATTATTCAGAGCGGCCTGATTGATAAATTTCGCCGCGGCATGCGCATTAAGGGTCTTGGCAGAGATTCAACCGTCAGCGTCACTATCCCCGCTAATGCCGATGAGCCTTTACCGGATGGCTTTAGTTCGTTCTTAGGCACCATTCTGAACAGCAAAGCCACCACCAGCTATGTTTTTAACTTTAAAACCCACAGCATGGGCCGGGATCCAAATCTGATTTATCCCGGTCAGCAGTTGATTCTGATTTCGTTCAGCCCCGATGAATTACGAGACATTTATATGTATTTTGCCGAGCGGCGTGGCGACTCGGTTAAAACCTTCGCAATTGGCAACTGATGTGGCTGGAATTAGCGATGATCGGCATTGTCGTACTGATCATTGCTGTAGCCTGGCTAACGCCGTTAGACTAAACAATCACCGCATCCTGTTTTGATTGGCGGAACCTGCCATAACGCAACATCACGCTGGGTAGCACCAACAAATTCAGAATCGTTGACGACACCAGACCACCAATAATAATCGCTGCCATTGGCCCCATGATTTCCCGGCCCGGACTATCGGCATTTAATGCAATCGGTAACATCGCCAGCGCCGTCACCAGCGCCGTGATCAAAATCGACGGTAAACGTTCTTGGGCACCCCGAATTGCCGTTTGCATATTCCACGGCTCGTCTTTGGTTTCCACCAGATAATGGTAATGCGACACCAGCATGATTGAGTTACGTAAGGTAATACCGAATAACGTGACAAACCCCACCAGTGAACCAATCGACAACACGCCAGTCGTCATCAACACGGCAATAACACCGCCGACCAGCGAAAATGGCAGATTAATTAACACCAGCAACATATTCGGTAAACTGCGCAGCGCCATGTAAAGCAATAACAATACGGCAATACCTGCCAGGCTGGAGTGGACGATCAAATCCTCACGCGATTGCGCCTGAGCAACGGCAGCGCCGGTAAATTCAGGGTAAATATCGGCGGTGAATTCAACTTCTTCATGTATCAGCTCGCTGAGTTCGGCAAAAAACGAGTTCAAATCCCGACCCGCAACACTACAGGTGACCGTTTGCAGACGTTGCCCACCCTGGTGCAATATCGCGTGGCGACCGGCAATTTGGTTAAGCGCTACCACATCACCCATCCGAATCATAATGCCGTCAGCACTGCGCAGCGGCAGATCCAGTATTTGCCGTGGTTGTTTACGCAACGCTTCCGGCAATACCACCACTACATCAAACAAGCGGTTACCTTCATTGATTCGGCCAACATGGGCACCGTCGTAGGCAGTTTGCAAGGTGTCCATGACCTCTGCCGGATTTAAGCCCCAAAACGCCAGTTCATCCAATTTCAGGCGCAATTGGATTTGCGGCTCGCCGGCTGGTGCACGGATTTGAATATCAGCAGCGCCGTCAATTTCCGCCATCACGGCGGCGACTTGTTTGGCTTTTTGATCCAGCTGATCCAAATCTTTACCAAATATATTGACCACCACCGGTGAGGTATAACCGGAAATGGTTTCATCGATCCGCTCCACCAAAAAGGTATTCACTTCAGAAGCCATGCCCGGAAATGCTTCCAGCACTTCACGGATTTCATCGAGAATTGCCTGCTGTTCTGGGCCACTCAATCCCGGCTCTAAATCAACTTCATATTCGCTGTAATGCGTACCAAAAGTATCAGCACCACGTTCAGCACGCCCGGCCCATTGCGATGTGACTCGCACACCGGGAATGTCCGCGACCCGCTTTTCAATCAGCCCTCCGGCGCGCAGCGATTCTTCAATGGATGTGCCCGGAATACTGGCGGTATGAATAATGTAATGACCCTCACGCAATTCCGGTAAAAAGCCACCACCGAGAAATGGCAGCGTGGCAATGCCACTCAGACAAAACATCAGCACGCCAAACAACACCAGCTTTGGATAACTGCTGACCGAGCGCAGCAGTCGCCCATAGGCCGGCGTCATTTTGCGGATCAGTGGCGGCTCACGGGTATCACGGTGCATTTGCTTACTGAGCAACAGATGACATAACGCAGGCGTCACCGTCAGTGCCACTAATAACGAGGCAAAAATCGCCAGAATATATGCTTCACCAAGCGGTTGAAACATCCGGCCGGCAACGCCACTCAGGGTCAGTAGCGGCACAAATACCAGCATCACGATAAAACTGGCATAAACCACCGAGCTACGCACTTCCATCGACGCTTCATAAACCACCTGCATGGTGGCTCTGGGAACATCTAAAGCCGCATTTTCACGCAACCGCCGAAAAATATTTTCAGTATCAATAATGGCGTCATCGACCACTTCACCCAGGGCGATAGCCAGACCACCCAGCACCATAATATTAATATTAATACCCAGTTGCAGCAGCACAATCATCGCCGCAAACAACGATAACGGAATAGCGGTAATGGAGATCAGTGCGGTGCGCAAATTAAATAAAAACAAAAACAACACCAGCAGCACCAAACCGCCACCAATCAGCAGATGATGCTGAATATTATCCAGCGAGCTTTGAATATAATTGGCCGGCCGGAATAAATCGTCATGCAATTTGATGCCATCCGCTTCAAAGCCATCTTTAAATTCATTCAGTGCCGCTTCGATACCTTCAGTGACCGCCAGCGTATTGGCCTGGTATTGGCCAATCACCATAATGACAATACCGGGCACACCACTGATCGCCGCCCCACCAATCGCCGGCGCCGGGCCCGAAACAATGTCAGCCACATCACCCAATAAAATTAAATCATCACCCTGTTTACGCACCACCACTTTGGCCATGGCTTCCGGTGTCATCGGCTGTCCGGAAATGGTTAGCATCATCCGCTGATTATGATTTTCTACATAGCCGACACCGCGCAGTCCGGTGGCGCCTTGTGTCACCCGGGTGATGTCATCAATCGACAGGTCATAACGTTTCAGCGCCTGCGGATCGATCTGAATTTGTAATTGCTTTTCCTGTCCGCCAAACGTGTTGATATCGGCAACGCCAGGCACCGTTAGCAAGCGCGGCGACAAGGTGTAATCCACCAAAGCCCGCAGCGACATCAGATCTTCCGTGTCACTGGTCAGGCCAATGGTCATAATGGTGCCCGATGATGATTCCAGCGGCACCATCAAAGGATTAATATCGGCGGGCATCGCTGACTGCACACTGACCAGCCGCTCGGAGACTAATTGCCGGTTAATAAAGGTATCGGAGCTATCTTTGAAGGTGATGATAACCACTGACAAACCGGGTGTTGACGCTGAACGGACAAATTCCACATCGGGCAGTCCGCCCAGGCCGTTTTCCAGTGGCTGCGTGACTAATATTTCTACCTGTTCGGCAGTCAGGCCCTGAGATTCAGTCTGGATAATGACTTGTTTGGGGGCAAATTCCGGAAAAATATCCAGACTGGCGTTGGCCAGTTTGTACAGACCGTAGCCCAGCATCAGCAGCGCCAAAGCCAGCACCACACCGCGAAAACGAACCGAAAAGGCAACTAATCTCGAGAGCATGTCTGACCCTGCTAATTCAATGAACTAAGTGAATGAAGCAGCCGGCGTTTAATCGTCATCTTCTTCTTCCACTATTTGCCATTTGAATTCTTCAGAGAGCAGCGTTTGCGCACCATCAACCACCAGTACATCAGCTGGTTTTAATAAACCGCGCTCGTCAAACAAACCTTCTGCCGCCGGCAAGGTATTTTTTAGTGATATCCGTTGATAGCTACCCGCACCGATTTGCTTATACGCCCAGGGTTGGCCGGCATACCAGACAATAGCGTTATCAGGAATCATCACCCCATAAATCGGCGTCTGACTCTCGGGAACCCAGGCATCGAGGCGCATACCTGCTCGCAGCCGGCCCGTATCTATACGAAAATAATAGGTTTCACCCTGTAAACTGCTATCGACACTAATCGCCGGTGCCACATAATCTGCTCTGCGTGCCTGAGAACGGTCACCTTCCGGCGCCACCCGTACCATATTGACATCGGCTTGCAGCGGCTTACCGACAGGCATGGTGACCAGCAACAGACTATCTGAGCGCGCTATCAGCCGCTTAAAAGCCCGATCTTCAGGATCAAAGATCCAAGCGGCCATAGTCGCATCCCATTGCTGGCGGATAAGATCTTGCAAACTATCGAGCTGAACCTGCGTTTGATTCAACGTGGCTTTGGCTTCCTGCCACAACGCCTGTGCCGCCAGCACCTCTTTATTAGCAACACTGCCGGTGGCTTTAGCCAGTTTCTGAAGACGGTTTAGCTCGCGAAGGCTGGACTGTTCACGTACTTTTGCCACATTGACAGTAGCTTGCAACTGTCGAAGCTCAGCGTGTTGGCGGAGCATCGGTTGAATGCTGACCACTGTGGCACGGGCCCGGCTTTCGGGATAAAAACTGCTTTCTTCTAAGGTAATCGTTTCGATGCCGGCCAACTGCTGTGCGGTTTCATCCAGCGATACCGTCAAAGGTATCACGGCCTCAACGTCATCATCGTTGCCGTCATGATCTGCATCAGCTTGCTGCGAAATCAGCCACTGCTGTAAAGGCTGATACCATTTAACATCGGTTAGTAAAGGTCCCAGCACCCCCCCCAGAATCAGCGCTAACACTAACCCCAGCCTCACTCCCCAGCTTTGTTTTTTTATCATTATTAATTCCGTGCAAATCACGCCAAATCGCCGCCATTACAACATGATGCCTGCATTGTCACAAGCGACCAAAACCTGCCAGGCGGCGATTTGCTTGACAGTATCGGGGCAAGCAGGTTTAATACGCCACCTTGTTGGCTCGATAGCTCAGTTGGTAGAGCAAGGGATTGAAAATCCCTGTGTCCCTGGTT
>JAVVFF010000136.1:0-5618 GCA_032250995.1 Methylophaga sp.
TTAACTGACGTGGAACGTAATGCTATGGTGATTGCTTAAGCAGATCTCAGGTTAAGTTAGCTCTTTCCAGCAACATTGACCCTGCTTGCTGGACCAGAGAGGCATGTTCAAAATAAGTGGAGTTATAAATGCCCGGTGTCAGCAACACCATATTGGGATTGTCCAGCTCGGGCCGAAGTGAAGCCAGCATAGATGCCAGATGCGCTGAATAGTCGTTAACCGGACTGATATTGAGCAGCATGAATAATTCCGACATATAGGCAACACCGGACGCTACCCGCAAATTATCTTCCAGTACATACAGCATGCCGTGATCATCGCGCACCAGATCGGAGCCACAAACATCTGCCCAGACCCCATAAGCCGGATGCATATTCCGACACTGTGGTCGGTAGCCTTTGGATTACATGACGACATCCTCGGAATAATGCCATCGCGGATGATCTGGCCGTCGTTATAAATAGCGTTGATGAACTGATTTAAAGCGCGGATTCGCTGTATCAGCCCCTTTTCGGTGCAATCTTATTCTCTTTTGGCGAGAATGCGCGAGATAATATTAAATGGTCAGGCGCGGTCGATATTGCCGGCATCGGAATACACTGTGAAAGTGACATCGCGCTCCAGAACCTCAATTCATGACTCGGTAACCCTTTGATTAAAAGCATTATTTTCATCAATTGCAGATGATCCAACAAGCGATAACTAAAGGTGCGCGGCTGATGAGCCTTAACCATCAGCATTCCACCACAAATGTGTCATCCGCAAACTCCTTGTTCATCACACGTTTTAAACTTGTGACCGCAAGTGTTGTGCCCTATATGCCAGCTGAAGCGCGATCCGACAGTTAGTTTAAGATTTAATCGCCATCAATATCTCTCCTGGATTTACCCGATCACCTTTTTTAACGGCAACCGATTCGACTCTGCCATCGATTTTGGCCAGCAATTCGGTTTCCATTTTCATGGCTTCTACCACCATCAATGCCTGACCACTGCTGACGTTGTCACCAACATTAACCAATACCTCAACCACATTTCCTGGCAGCGGTGTGGTGAGATGGCCGGGTTCGCTGGCTTTTTGCCGGCCACCACTACCTTCATTAACGTACTCGTTCAGCGCTTCAAAGGTGACTTCTTCAGGCATGCCGTCCAGCGAAATATACACTTTGCGTTTACCGCCGCCGACATCACCGATACCGGTAATGGCAATTTCGTAGGTTTCGCCATGGACATCAACTCTGAACTCGGTGGCAACTGCATCTGCCGAGCGGTTTTTGGCATCAGCCGGCAACAAGGTTTCCGGTTTTAATGTGCCGTCGGCACGTTGCTGTAAAAACTCACGGCCCAGATCCGGGAACATGGCATAAGTCAGCACATCTTCTTCACTTTTCGCCAGTTCGCCGATTTCACTGCGCAGTTTGTCGAGTTCTGGTTTCAGCAAATCGGCTGGCCGGCAATCCATGACCTCACCATTACCGATGGCGCGTTTTTGCAACTGCGCATCAACCGGCGCTGGTGGCTGGCCATAACCGCCTGACAAATAGCGTTTTACTTCATTGGTAATGGTTTTATAACGTTCACCAGCCAGCACGTTATATACAGCCTGGGTGCCAACAATTTGTGAGGTAGGCGTGACCAGTGGTGGATAACCGAGATCTTTCCGCACTCGCGGAATCTCTTCAAATACCTCTCTTATCCGGTCCAGGGCGTTTTGCTCTTTGAGCTGATTGGCAAGATTAGACATCATGCCGCCCGGCACCTGGCTGACCTGCACCATGACATCTTCGCGGGTAAATTCACTCTCAAATTGATGGTATTTTTTGCGAATGTCGCGGAAATAGTCGGCAATTTCGGTTAACAGGTGTAAATCAAGTCCGGTATCCCACTCAGTATCACGCAACATGGCTACCTGCGCTTCAGTGGCCGGATGACTGGTACCACTGGCAAATGACGAAATCGCCGTATCAATCCGATCGGCGCCGGCTTCAATGGCTTTTAACTGGCATTGCGCCGCCAGACCGGAGGTCGAATGACTGTGGATCACCAGCGGTAAATCAACGGCAGATTTGATCGCCTGTACCAGTTTAAAAGTCGGATACGGTGCCAGCAAACCGGCCATATCTTTAATGGCAATCGAATCTGCACCCATATCACGCAAAGCCTGGGCTTGTTTTACAAATAGTGCCGGAGTATGCACCGGGCTGGTGGTGTAGGCGATAGTACCCTGGGCATGTTTGCCACTGGCTTTAACAGCTTTCATCGCCGTTTCTAGATTACGCAGATCATTGAGTGCATCAAATACCCGGAATACATCGATGCCATTGCTGGCGGCTTTTTCAACAAAAGCTTTGACCACATCGTCGGCATAATGCCGGTAACCGAGCAGATTCTGGCCACGCAACAGCATTTGTAAGCGGGTATTGGGCAGGGCATTCCGCAGTTCACGCAGACGTTGCCATGGATCTTCTTTTAAAAACCGCACACAGGCATCAAAGGTGGCACCACCCCAGACTTCCAGTGACCAGTAGCCTACCTTGTCGAGTTTTTCACAGATCGGCAGCATCTCTTCGGTGCGCATCCGTGTGGCAATCAGCGACTGGTGGGCGTCGCGCAAAATCACATCGGTTACTTCAATTTTTTTCATTACATAATCTCCGGCAAAGCGTCAGATTTACCAGCCGGCATGGGCGGCAAGGGCAGTAGCAATGGCCAGCGCAACAGCGCTGGGATGGCGTTTTTCAGAATAGTTAAGCAGCTCCGGATGACTGGGCACAAAGCTGGTATCAAAATGGCCGCTGCGAAAATCCGGGTGTTTGAGGATTTGCTGATAATAGGTCGTCGTAGTTTTGATGCCATGCAGACGCATATCGTCGAGCGCCCGCTGGCCACGATCCACGGCATCCTCCCAATTCAGTGCCCAAACCACCAGTTTTAAACACATTGAGTCAAAGTGCGGCGGGATCTCATAACCGGTATAAATCGCCGTATCAACACGGACACCGGGACCGCCCGGCGCGTAATAATGCGTAATGCGGCCAAAGCTGGGCAAAAAATCGTTTTTGGGATCTTCGGCATTGATCCGAAATTGTAGGGCAAAACCGCGATATTGAATATCCTGCTGGCGGTAACTGAGTGGCAGACCGCTGGCAATGCGTAATTGTTCGCGGACAATATCAATGCCGGTGATTTGTTCGGTAATGGTGTGCTCAACCTGGATCCGGGTATTCATTTCCATGAAATACACCTGATTGCCAGTCAGTAAAAATTCAACGGTGCCGGCATTTTCATAACTCACGGCTTTGGCGGCTTTGACGCCCAGTTCGCCGATGTAATCGCGCTGCTCCGGCGTTAATTGCGGGCTGGGGGCAATCTCAATCAGCTTTTGATTACGCCGCTGAATTGAACAGTCACGTTCATAAAGATGTACTACATTGCCATGGCTGTCAGCGAGTATTTGCACTTCGATATGCCGTGGATTAACGATACATTTTTCTAAAAATACTTCGGCGCTGCCAAAGGCTTTGGTCGCTTCTGAAATAACCCTTGGATATTGCTGGCGCAATTCACCAGCCGAATCACAGCGGCGAATACCACGGCCGCCACCGCCGGAAGTCGCTTTGATCATCACCGGGTAGCCAATTTCGTCGGCCAGTTTCAGCGCATCATCTAAGTCTGCTAAATTGCCATCTGAACCGGGCGTAATCGGTACGCCGGCAGCACGCATACTGTCACGAGCGGCAGTTTTATCGCCCATTTGTTTGATAACGCTGGATTTGGGGCCAATAAACGTCACACCATGTTGTTCACAAAGCTCTGCAAACCGGGCGTTTTCTGATAAAAAACCATAGCCGGGATGAATCGCATCACAGCCGGTTTGCAAGGCCAGATTAACGATACGCAGTGGATCTAAATAACCGGCCACCGGATCATCGCCCAGCGAGTGCGCTTCGTCAGCACGTTTAACATGCAGGCTGTATTTATCGGCTTCGGTATACACCGCCACTGAACGGATACCCATTTCGGCGCAGGCACGGACAATGCGCACGGCAATTTCACCGCGATTGGCGATCATCACTTTTTTCAGCATAGCGGTCTCCCGAACAACATAAAAACAGCTTAGATCAGACAAGCTATAATTAAAAATTGATAAAATTTTAGGTAGTGATAAGTTATTACTTATATATATCCGGAAAAGCCTTATGTCACTTAGCTTGCAACAATTACTAAATCGCCTGTCATTCCGGCAATTGCAAATTTTTCAAGCAGTTTATGCCCATAAAGGATATCGCAAAGCATCTGAAGCGCTGGGTTTAACCCAGCCGGCGGTCAGTTCACAAATCCGCAAACTCGAAGAGGCTATTGAAGAGCCGCTGTTTGAATATATCGGCCGGACACTTTATTGCACACTGGCGGGGGAACGTCTGGCCACTTGTATTGGTGATATCTTTGGTCAGCTCAGTCATTTACAAAGCGAACTACATGCGCTTAAAGGGCAACTGTCAGGCGAATTGCGATTGTGTCTGGTCAATACCGCGCAATATGTCGTGCCGACGTTGCTGAAGGTATTTTTGCAACAATTTCCGGCCGTCAAAGTGTCACTGCATGTGGTCAACCGGGCAGGTGCGATTGAGCGTTTAGCCAATAATAGTGATGATTTGGTGGTGATGGGTTTAGTGCCATCAGATCGGCCGCTGACGATTTTGCCTTTTTTGGATAATGAATTAGTACCAGTGATGGCGGCGGATTTTAAGTTGATTGGTAAAGGTGCGATGACCTTACAGCGGTTTTTACAACAACCGTTATTACTGCGTGAGACCGGCTCGGGCAGCCGTCTGGCGCTGGAACAATATTGTCAGCAGCAGCATTTAACGGCGCAGCCATTTATGGAAATGGGTTCGATTGAAACGTTAAAACAAGGCGTTTTGGCCGGACTGGGGGTGGCCGTGGTGCCAAGGCTCAGCGTCCAGGCAGAACTGAAACTGGGCTTGATGAAAATGGTGCCAGTAAAAAACTTTTCACTACGCCGCAGCTGGTGTCTGGTCTATCCCAAAGGCAAACATCTGAGCCCGGCAGCGCAGGCATTTGCCGATTATATTCAGGATAATCTGGCGGCGATCAATAAGCTGTTCATCAATTAATCCTCAGCTTGTGTTTTGCCTTGTTCACATTCGTCATAAACCATCTGACTGAACTCACCGATGACTTGGTACTGAGCTTCAAGACCCTGTTCAACCGTCTCAGCGTAAGCTCTGAGCAACAGGCCGCGGGATTGATTACCGGCGGTTTCTTTTACAGCTTCGGCAATTGGCAAACCCTGTTGCCGCCAGGTCATAAAACTGTTGGCTTTTTGCTGCCAGACTTCGCAGCTTTCGGCTTCAATAGCCTGGACGGCCGGCACACTGAATATAAAACTTAATAGCAATAAGGCTTTCATGAGGTTGTGATCTCATTGGCAATGAACAGTAAGCCACTTAGATAGCCGTTTGTGAAAAAAATTCATTTGAGCAAATTAAAATCAATAAACTGTCAGTGAGATCGTAAATAAACCGGCATCTTGCCGGAGTTTAACTAACCTGAGATCTGCTTAAGCAATCACCATAGCATTACGTTCTACGTCAG
>JAVVFF010000008.1:0-30851 GCA_032250995.1 Methylophaga sp.
AGCACATAACGTTGATCTCATTGCCATAGCCTCATAGCATCATCACGCAAAACAAAGTTGCGAAGCGGATCGTGAGAATATGAATAAAGTAAGTTCCTTCCCCCCGATGGGGGAAGGTTAGGAAGGGGGAGTATAAAAACGACAGACAAAAAAGGACCGCCGAGGCAGTCCTTGATTTTGCATATCGCTTTAACGATTACAATTTTTCTTTGATACGTGCGGCTTTACCAGTCAGATCACGCAAGTAGTACAGTTTGGCACGACGCACATCACCACGGCGTTTGACTTCAACGCTGGCAATCGCCGGGCTGTGTGTTTGGAATACACGTTCAACGCCAACACCGCTGGACATTTTGCGGACAGTAAACGCTGAATGCAGACCACGATTACGGATAGCAATGACCAGACCTTCAAAAGCCTGCTCACGCTCACGCTCACCTTCTTTGATTTTTACTTTTACCACCACGGTATCACCAGCCGAAAATGCCGGAATATCGCTTCTCATTTGTTCAGCATTCAGCTGTTCGATAATATTGCTCATTGTTGTCTCTCCACTAAACCTAATTCTGCCCGCGCTCGGCAATAAACTCTTTCAATAAGGCTGCCTGTTCTTTATCCAGCGTTTTGGCTGTCAATAAATCAGGTCGCCGCAACCATGTTTGTCCTAAAGACTGTTTCAGGCGCCACTTACGTATTGCCTCATGATCCCCACCTAATAACACCGGCGGAACCGTGTCACCTGCTAACTGTTCAGGCCGCGTGTAGTGCGGATGATCCAGCAAGCCGTCCATAAAAGAATCTTGCTCTGCCGAATCCGCATCACCCAAAACCCCGGGCAGCAATCTGGCCATACCATCTATCAACACCATGGCTGGCAATTCACCACCGCTGAGAACATAGTCACCAATCGACCATTCCTCATCAACTTGCTGTTTTATCAGCCGCTCATCGATACCCTCGTAACGACCAGCCAGCAAAATTAAACTTTTTTGTTGCACCAGCTCACCCAGCGCAACTTGTGTCAGCGGTTTACCCTGCGGCGACAGATAAATGACTTTACTGTAGTGCCCCACTACAGATTTAGCATCTTCGATTGCTGCTAATAACGGCGCGACTTTCATCACCATGCCGGGACCACCGCCATAAGGCCGGTCATCAACGGTGCGATGTTTATCATCGGTAAAATCCCGTGGATTCCATACCGTGACTTGCAAAAGCCCGTTTTTAACCGCCCTGCCAGTCACCCCAAAATCGGTGACCGCTTTAAACATTTCCGGAAACAATGAAATCACCCCAAGGTGCATTTCATTGCCTCACAAATAATCTGCTTGCCAATCAACCCGAATCTGCTGTTTGACCAAATCCACGTTAAGGACAAATTCTTCCATAACAAACGGGATCAACTGATGCTCTTCGCTACCATCTTGCATCACTGCCAGCACATCATTAGCGCCGGTTTCCAGTAAATGATCGACTTTGCCGAGCACAACGTCTTGTTTATTGATCACGGTCAGGCCAATCAAATCAGCCCAATAAAACTCATCTTCATCGGCGGCTTGTAGTTGCTGACGACGAATCGCCAATTCACCACCAATCAGCGGTAATGCCTGGTTACGATCAATGACATCTTTAATGGTCATCACCACGGTTTTACCCTGCAATTGACCGCCACTGATATCGATTTCCAGCCATTGCCCCTGACGCTTCAGAAACAACGGCTTGTATTGCAAAATGTTATCGCGTGGGTCGGTGTATGAAAACACCTTAACACTGCCCCGGACACCAAAGACGCCGGAGATCTTACCTACCGGGATAAATTCGCTGGCTTCAGCCATCACGAAAACCTCCGGCCAAAAATTATGCGGCTTTACGAGCGACTTTGATCAACTGAGCAACGCGCTCAGATGTTTGGGCGCCTTGGCTGACCCAATGGTCAACGCGATCCAGATCCAGCCGCAGGCTTTCTTCCTGACCTTTGGCAATCGGGTTGAAGAAACCAATACGCTCGATATAACTGCCATCGCGCTTGCTACGTGAATCTGTGACTACGATGCCGTAGAAAGGGCGTTTTTTTGCGCCGCTGCGTGTCATTCGAATTGTTACCATAAACCTGCCCGTTCAAAAATCAGATGGAAAATATTGTTATTTTACGCACATATAATACGTTTGCAAAGCTGAATCTGCTTATCCGCTAAAAAGGCATGCCGCCACCGCCCATTGGCAGTTTACCGCCAAGGCCACGCATCATTTTTGCCATGCCACCTTTTTGACCCATTTTTTTCATCATTTTTTGCATTTGGGCAAATTGTTTCAGCAGACGGTTCACATCCTGAATTTGCGTACCAGAACCTGAAGCAATACGTTTTTTACGTGAGCCTTTGATGATTTCCGGACGCCGCTTTTCTTTAGGGGTCATGGAATCAATCATCGCCTCCATTTTGCGTAACTCTTTATCATTAGCCTGATTTTTTACTGCCTCCGGTACTTGTCCCATACCGGGCAATTTATCCATCAGCGCGCCGATGCCGCCCATTTTGCCCATTTGCCGCAATTGTTCACGAAAATCTTCTAAATCAAAGCCTTTGCCTTTTTTCAGTTTGCCAGCCAGCTTTTCGGCAGCGCCAACATCCATCTTGTGCTGCGCATCTTCGACCAGCGACAACACATCGCCCATGCCGAGAATACGAGATACCAGCCTATCCGGGTGAAATGGCTCAAGCGCTGTGGTTTTTTCACCGACACCCAGAAATTTGATCGGTTTGCCGGTGATATGCCGAATTGATAAGGCTGCACCACCGCGGGCATCACCGTCGGTTTTGGTCAAAATCACGCCGGTCAGCGGCAATGCATCATTAAATGCTTGCGCGGTATTAGCAGCATCCTGACCCGTCATACTGTCAACGGTAAACAGCGTTTCGGCTGGATTGATCGCGGCATGGATGGCTTTGATCTCGGTCATCATATCGGCATCGATATGCAAACGACCGGCGGTATCAACAATCAACACATCGGCATATTCTTTTTTTGCCTGCGCCAGCGCATTTTGGGCGATTGTGACCGGATCCTGTCCCACTTCACTGGAGAAAAACTTGGCTTCAACTTCCGTTGCCAGTGTTTTTAACTGCTGGATCGCTGCCGGCCGGTAGACGTCGGCACTGGTGACCATTACGGTTTTTTTGTGGCGTTCTTTTAAAAACCGGGCCAGTTTGGCAACACTGGTGGTTTTACCGGCGCCCTGCAAACCAGCCATCAAAATCACCACCGGCGGCTGATGGTTTAAGTCCAAACCATCATTGGCCTCACCCATTACCGCGGTCAGTTCATCATTAACAATTTTAATGAATGCCTGGCCGGGGGTCAGACTGCGCAATACATCCTGGCCCAGGGCACGCTCTTTAACTTTGTTAATAAACTCACGTACTACCGGCAAAGCCACGTCGGCTTCCAGCAATGCCATACGCACTTCACGCAAGGTGTCTTTGACATTGTCTTCGGTAATACGGCCCTGGCCGCGCAGCTTTTGCAGCGTGCCGCTGAGCCGGTCGCTTAAACTATCAAACATATTTTTTCCCGTGAAAACGGTCGATTGGCTTTGAAAATAATTAACGCAGATTATACCTGATTGGTATCGCCAGCCACGAAACATCGTTTATGATGCAACTTGTGTTAATTAGCTATGCCGGAATAAAGGATTACCCTCAATGGCCATTGCCAACGCTTTAGCCTTTCTGCTGTATCTCTGCTGTAGTGTCATTTTAATCCGTGGTTTTGTGGCGCGTGATACCAGCCGGCCGGTAAAAAGTCTGCCAATAGGCATTTTAACAGTGCTGGCTTTGGTGTTTCATGCCGCGCATTTATTTTTTGTGATGCAGGCCGCCGGTGGTTGGGATCTGAGCTTGTTGACAATGCTATCAATTGCCGCTTGGATCATGGCTTTTCTGGCTTTTATCGGTGGCTTTCGCTGGCCGGATTCGCCGCCGGGTATTGTTATTTATCCGCTGGTCGCTTTGATTTTAATGATGGTTGTCGAAGTGCCCTCACCCAGCAATAAACAATTGCAGGATCCGGCGCTGGAATGGCATATTTTATTATCCATTACTGCTTATAGTTTACTGATGCTGGCCGCCATTCAGGCGATTATTCTGGCCATTCAGGAAAAACAGTTACGCCAGCATCAAGCCGGCGGTTTGTTGCGCAAATTACCGCCGATGCAGACTTTGGAACACGGTTTATTTCAACTGATTATCAGCGGCTTTGTCCTGCTAACGCTGGGCCTTATCACCGGCTTTATATTTATTGAAAACTTCTGGGCACAAAATCTGGCCCATAAAACCATTTTGTCGATTATTGCCTGGGGCGTATTTGCCGGTTTGTTGTGGGGCCGACAACAATATGGCTGGCGCGGCCAGACGGCGGTGCGCTGGACTTTGGCCGGTTTTGGATTTTTGTTGCTGGCTTATGTTGGCAGCAAAATTGTTCTTGAATATATTTTGCAGGTTAGCTAACGGTGCTCGAAGAAACTTCTTTATTGGTACTGTTTATCATCTTATTTTTGTTGCTGGTGATGTCGGCTTTTTTTTCCAGCTCTGAAACGGCGCTGATGTCGCTCAACCGTTATCGGATGCAACATTTAGCACAACAAGGCCATCGCGGCGCTTTAATTTCTGAATCTTTACTGGCACGGCCGGAGCGGCTGATTGGTCTGATCCTGCTCGGTAATAACTTCGTTAATATTTCTGCGTCGTCGATTGCCACGATTATTGGTCTGAAATTGCTCGGTGAAAATGGCATTTTGGTGGCGACGCTGACTTTGACACTGGTTGTCTTATTATTTGCCGAAGTCATGCCCAAAACGATGGCCGCATTGCATCCTGAACGGATTGCCTATCCAGCCAGTTTCGTCCTGAAACCGTTATTATGGATTTTATATCCACTGGTCTGGATCATCAGTCTTATCACCCGCTGGCTGTTGGGGTTGATGGGCGTATCAGCTGAAGATGCCAAATCCACGGCAATCAATGTTGAAGAATTGAAAGTCGCCCTCATGGAAGCTGGCAGTATGATTCCGCGCAGCCATAAGGATATGTTGATGAGCATTCTGGAACTCGAGCAAATTACCGTCAACGATGTGATGGTACCGCGCAATGAAATCGAGGGCATTGATATTAATATGCCGTTCAATGACATCATTAAACAGTTGTCGCATTGTGGTTATACTCGGCTGCCGGTGTATCAGGATTCGATGGATAATATTGTCGGTATTTTGCATGTTCGCAAAGCTTTGAATCTGCTCACCCAGAACAACCTGAACGCGCAAACCCTGAACAATATTGTCAAAAAGGCTTATTTTGTCCCCGAGGGGACTTCCTTAAATACCCAGTTAATTCAATTTCAGCGTAACTTGCGCCGCACCGGATTGGTTGTTGACGAATATGGCGATTTACTAGGTCTGATTACCCTTGAAGATATTTTTCAGGAAATTGTTGGTGAATTTACCGTCAATACCATCGATGATGATAAAGACATTCACCCGCAGACCGATGGCAGTTTTCTGATTAATGGTACTGCCACTATTCGCGAAATAAACCGTAATAATCAATGGCACCTGCCTACTGATGGCCCGAAAACCATTAATGGCCTAGTGCTGGAAATGCTGGAAAGTATCCCCGATCCGGGTGTTAGCCTGCGTATAGATGATTATGTAATTGAGGTTATTCAAACCGCTGACAACATCATTAAAACGGTACGGATGCGTAGTATCGAAACCGATGTCATTAAGGCTGACTCGGAAAGCACCTGATTATGACCCTGCGAATTAAAGCCTGCGGCCTCAATGAAATTGATAAAAGTTCGCTAAAGTCGATGCTCAGTCTGGCTGCGGAATTACTCAGTCATCCGTGGCTTTTAACCGAGGATGCCAATGCGGAACTTAAAGTCTATTGTTTTGATTACCCGGAAGGGCTCAGTGCCTGGCAACAACGTCAGGAAAATGGTCTCAGCGCCCTGTTGACCAGCCAAGGCAATGTCACTGAAGCTGTTGATATCATCATTAAAAAACCGTTACGAACCGCTAATTTTTCTGAAGCTTTAAACCTCATTGATGAGCAAATTCGTGGCCCAAAACCAAAAAAAATCACGCCAATTGCGGCTACCAGATCAACCAAAGCTTTAAAACCTGGAAGCCCATCAAAACTTGTTGGCTGGGCGAGTCTTTTCAATAAAAAATTATTGGCACGCCGGAAACCAGCCAGCGATTTACCACCACTCAATGTCAAACTTGCCGGGGTTGAATCGACTAAAAAAGCCGACACTTTTACCGATCCGCTATTACTGGCCACTTGGTTACAACAATTACCAGCCGATCCACATCAGAAAATAAGCACTCTGCTCAGTCATTTACAGACGCTCAGTGGACTCAATCTGACCTTGCAAAAAAATCTGCTGCTGCTTGATGAATATCGGCAAACCTTGCACAACATGATCTTTGAACGCGATAGCGCTGCACTGCGTGCTGACAATCGGCAATTAACTGAAAAACGTAAATTTCTGCGCCAGTTTCAGAAATCACTGCATTTGCTTGCTGCACAATATTTGCGCTGTGCCTGGCAACAATATCAACGCGGTCAGCGGCCAGCCGACAATAATGATTATTTATTATGTTTGCTGCGGAGCACGGAGCTATTGGCTTTACAAATCCTGCATGCCTATCAACATTATCAACAGCAGCCAGCTGATGTGCTGTGGCAACTGCACCAACTTTATTTATATCTGGAAGCTGCAGGCTGTCTGAAACGGACTCCTGAGTTCAAAAAGCCACAAGAAATAAGCGACTTTTGCAGTTTATATAATCAGATCTTAGTAACGGGTGTTGCTGATCCTTACAGCATGCCTCGCTTTGCCGTAAATAAAATGTTTCAGCTATTGCCACCACTCATTTCTGGAATTGATATTAGTCTGCTCAGTGAAAAGCAAATGCAAATTACCAGTCAATTTCTTTTGACCGGCCATTTTTGTATTGATTGTCAGGCTGACATTTTACCCCAGGCTATGGCTCGCACCGCACCGGAAATTCGTGCAGCCAAAACGACCAGGCTGCTAAATGTTCAGCCGCTATTGCAAGAAATAGACAAACTTATAAAACGGGAGCAACAAAAACTCACTAACATAGAAAAGCAATTACTGAATCAGACTATTCCCCAGTTAAATGGCAGTTATGAGCGGCGTAGTGACCGCCTGATGCTCAATAAACCACGAACCGTTGGTATCAATTATGGTCTGAAATCTATACATAGTTTGTTATCTGACGATCTGCAAGCCACTCAGCAACAATGGCTCATGCTCAATGAGGGCGTTGATGGATTGATGCTCAGCCGCAATACGGCTGACTGCAAAAATATTCAGATTGGTGATTTAGTGGCAATCAGTGAATCGTCACTATTGCCAAAGTTAGGCGTAGTTCGCTGGTTACATATTGGACCGGATCAAACACAACTTGGCCTTGCATTATTAAATGGTGAAATCAGTGCCGGTTTTTGTATGCCCAATGGAGAGGCCACTGAGATGTTGGCTTTATTGTTAGCTGAGTCAGATAAGCACTGTCTGCTCACCGAAAAAGGTTTATTTACCCCGAAACGTAAACTACGTTTAAAAACCAATGATCAGCCTTCATTAATAGAGGCTGGACAACTGTATGACAGCACCCTAGATTACGATTATTTCAACTATAAAGCCTTGAAAATTTCGTGATCCTGCCACCATGGCTTATCATGTTTTTAGGATTTTTTTAGCACAGGACTCCATCATGCGCACCCTTATCAAAGTCATCGTTATTGTTCTGGTTCTGGCCGTTGCCGCGCTGGCAGCCATTCCATTTGTTGTTGACCCAAATGATTATAAAGATGAAATTGCCACACAAGTTGAAAAAGCCACTGGCCGGCAACTGAACATACAGGGTGATATTGGCTTATCGGTATTTCCATGGATTGCGCTGGAGCTGGGGCAACTATCATTAAGCAATGCCAGCGGCTTTAAGGCCGACAGTTTTGCCGAAGTCAACAGTGCACAAATCCGCATCAAATTATTGCCGCTGCTGAAAAAAGAACTGGAGATGGACACGGTCATTCTCGACGGTTTGGTGCTGAATCTGGAAACTGATAAAAACGGCACGACCAACTGGCAAGATCTGACTAAAGCCGATGCTGAATCAGCAGCCGAAATTAAAGAGGCGGCGCCCGAACCTGCCCAGGATGCACCGCCAGCGCTGGCTGCTATCAGTATTGCCGGTGTGCAATTAACTAACGCTAATATTCTCTGGTCAAATGCCCAAACTGGCGAAAACTATCAATTACGAAATCTGAATCTCGACACTGATCCCTTGATCCCGGGTGAACCGACGGCGCTCAATATGGATTTTGATTTAATCAGCGCCAAACCTGAAGCCAAAGCACACATCACGCTGGCCACCCAGATCATGATTGATATTGAAAAACAGCAATACCAGCTAAATGACCTGACATTAAGCACGCTTGCCGAGGGTAAAAAACTGCCCATCGATAAAGCTAATCTGTCTTTGAATGCAGATATCGCTGCCGACATGGTCAATCAGGTGATCACCTTGCGTGACTTTACCTTAGAAACCATCACCAGCAATGATGAGCAGAAAATAACAGCTGAATTGACCGGTGAAGTGGATGCCAACCTGACCAGTCAGTTATATACAGTCCAAAATCTGTCTGTTGACGGCAATATCAGCGATCCCGCCCTGCCCGGTGGTAATGTCGATATTACATTGAGCACTGATCTCAGCGCAGATCTGGCTAAACAAACATTGTCACTGGCCGATTTAGCGGTACAAGTTCAGGATCTGATGCTGAGCGGTAAAATCGATGCCCGCGATATTCTTGCCGACACACCCGCTTTTAACGGCAATATTCAAATCAAACCGTTTAACTTACGTAAGCTGGCCGGCGATATGAATATTGAGCTGCCAGAAATGGCTGACAACAGCACACTGGAAAACGTCGCCCTGCAAACACAGTTAGCAGGGACCAACAACAGCATCAACGCCACCGGCTTGCAATTGACGCTGGATCAAAGCCAAATCAGCGGCCAATTTGCCGTGGAAAACTTCGCTAAGCCCGGTTATCGTTTTGATTTGAGCTTAGACGAAATCGATGCTGATCGATATTTGCCACCGGTTAAAGAAGGTGACCAGCAAAGCGCACCACCGGCCAGTGCTGCCGCAGGCGGTGCAGCTGAACTGCCGCTGCAAACACTGCGTGAAATTAATGCCAGGGGCAGTCTGAAAATCGGCAAACTTAAAGCCAGCGGCATTACCAGTGAAAATGTAGTGGTGACCATTGATGCCAAAGATGGCCTGATCAAACTCAATCCGATGCAGGCTGATTTATATCAGGGTAACTACCACGGCAACGTTACTGTCGATGCCCGTGGTGATGTGCTGAAACTGGCTATTGATGAACGCTTAGAAGGTATCCAGGCCGGTCCTTTATTAAAGGATTTGACCGGTGATGCCAAAATTTCCGGCAAAGCGGATGCCAACATCAAGCTTAATGGCAGCGGTAAAGATATTGATGCGATAAAACAGACGCTGAGCGGTAATGGCAATTTTTCGTTTAGTGATGGTGCTTTAAAAGGCATTAATATCGGTGAAACCATTCGTAAAGCCAAAGCCGCGTTAAGCGGCCAAAAGCTAGCGGATACCGGCGCCCCGCAATCGACTGATTTTAGTTCATTAACCGGTTCATTTACTGCTAATAATGGCGTTATTAATAATGATGATCTGGAGATGATGTCACCGCTGTTAAGGATCAACGGCAAAGGTAATGCCAGCCTGCCTAAGGAAACCATTGATTACGGCTTGAGAGTGTCGATTGTCGGCACCGCCCAGGGTCAGGGCGGCAAAGAGCTGGAAGAGCTCAAAGGCGTGACCATCCCCATCAAAATTACCGGTACCTTTAGTGAGCCCAAACCGAGTGTAGATTTAGCGGCAATCGTTAAAGAACAAGCTAGCGGTGAACTTAAAGCTAAAGCCGAAGAAAAACTCAAAGAAAAACTGGGTGATGATCTTGGTGGTTTATTAGGTGGTGCTTTAGGTGGCAATAAAGCGGCTGATGATGCAACGATAGAAACAGAAACGACTGAACCTGCGCCTGCCGATGAAACCTCAGAACCAGCTGAACAAGCCCCAGCCGAACAACCGTCTGCTGAAGAACAGCTTAAAGAAGACGTTAAAAATAAACTAAAAGGTTTATTCTGATTGGTGGATCCCTGCCGCAGCGTCACGTTGCGGTAGCTTTGTTATGACGACCGGCCAGGACTTTAGCCAGCGTTTGCTTGACTGGTTTGATACTTATGGCCGTAAGAATTTGCCGTGGCAGCAGCCCGCATCGCCTTATCGCGTTTGGTTATCCGAAATTATGCTGCAACAAACTCAGGTGACTACGGTTATTCCGTATTTTTTGCGTTTTACTGAACGGTTCCCGGATATCAGCTCGCTGGCGAATACCAGTGTTGACGAAGTTTTAACCTATTGGGCGGGCCTCGGTTATTATGCTCGGGGACGTAATTTACATAAAGCCGCCCAACTGCTTGTTAAAAATCACCAAGCTGCGTTACCAGCAGATTTTCAGGCGTTAGTTGATTTGCCGGGTATTGGTCGCTCTACCGCTGGCGCCATTATGGCGCTGGCATTTAAACAGCCTTACCCTATTCTGGATGGTAATGTAAAACGGGTATTGGCCCGCTATACAGCCGAGTCCCGCTGGCCCGGTGAAAAACAGGCTGAAGCTGATTTATGGCAATTGGCGGCGCGCTTGCTGCCAAAGCAGCGTATTAATGATTATATCCAGGCGCAGATGGATTTAGGTGCAACCTTATGCACCCGCAGCAAACCACGTTGCGAAGATTGTCCGTTAAATACGGATTGTCAGGCATTTTTGGCAGGTACACCGACCGCTTACCCGATCAGCAAACCGAAAAAAGCGATTCCCAGTAAACAAATCCGCTGGCTGGTGTTTCATCATGATGGCCAGGTTTTGTTGGAAAAGCGTCCCGTGACAGGCATTTGGGGTGGTTTATGGAGCTTTCCGGAAATGGCCATTGATGCTGAACTCAGCATCATGTTCAGTTCAGCAAATATTGTTGACCTTCAGACGCTGGCCGATATTCGCCATGCTTTTACTCATTTCCGGCTGACGATCACACCGTTGTTGATTGAACTTCACCAGCCGGTTTTGGCAATCCGCGACACGGATCAGCAACGCTGGGTTAAAATAGATGATATTGCTTCGCTGGGCCTACCGTCACCGGCGAAGACATTAGTACAACAATTAGCTAGAGGTTTTTAATGGCACGCACAATACATTGCATCAAACTGAACAAAGAAGCTGAAGGACTGGATTTTCCGCCCTACCCTGGTGAATTGGGTAAACAGCTGTGGGAATCCGTATCTAAGGAAGCCTGGCAAATGTGGCTCAGTCAACAGACCATGCTGATTAATGAATACCGTCTGTCACTGGCTGACCCAAAATCACAAGCTTTTTTAAAAACCGAAATGGAAAAATTCTTCTTTGGTGAAGGCTCAGCGCCACCAGCTGATTTTGTGGCTAAATAGCCTTAAAGTGACTGAAAACGCGCATATGACAGAAATAGGATGATTTTTCGGATAGTAGTCAGGCTTTGATTGTAAATTCGTTCACAGTTGCTGGAATTATTAATATTTACAAATAATATCAAAGCGTTAACAAGTAAAAACCGTTTTGTTATAGCAGCTTAAGATAAAAAGATGATTAAAAAAATTGCTAAAACTGAAAAATAAACGTGACTTTTGACCTTTTTTTCGGCGTACAATGCCATTAGCCCCTTTTTTAGGGGGCAGTAGAAAGCCGGTTTAGGAGTTAGATCGGCATGTGTTTTAGAAATTGAGGTTGATATGGCAGAGCAAGTTACAGGTACAGTTAAATGGTTCAATGACGCAAAAGGATTCGGTTTTATTGAACGTGCTGATGGTCCAGATGTTTTCGTTCACCACAGTGCAATCAAATCTGATGGCTTCAGAACCCTTAAAGAAGGTCAAGCCGTTACCATGGAAGTAACACAGGGTCAAAAAGGCCCACAAGCAGAAAACGTTGTTCCTACCTAATTAAAGTTTGCGATTTTGCAAAAAGCCGGTGCTGGTCACCGGCTTTTTTTTGTCAGCTTTTTTTACACTTGACCAATCATTGCTAAAGCGCAGAATGAGACGCTTCAAACTTAACCAAGGATGCTGAAATGAAAATTCTAAGCCTACCTTTACTGATACTGTTAATAATTACGCCCACAGCACAAGCAGATTGGGGCAAAATGCTCGAGGATTTTAAAGATGCCGGCAAATCGATGCTAGGGCAACAAAGTAGCACAACTGATCTGAGCAATGACACCTTGATTGAGGGCCTGCGCGAAGCGCTACAAGTCGGCAGTCGTCGTGCGATTGATAGCGTTGGTCAGGACGGGGGTTATCTGAATAATCCAAAAATCCGCATTCCGCTGCCGCCCCGCGTTCAACAGGCATCAGATCTGATGAAAAAGTTTGGCATGACCCAGCTGGCGGAGGACTTTGAAACCAGTATTAACCAGGCTGCTGAACAAGCCGCACCCAAGGCAACTGAGCTGATGATCAATGCTATCAAAGCTATGACCATTGAAGATGCCAAAAATATTTTGCAAGGTGATAATGATGCTGCCACCCGTTATTTTGAAGATAAAACCCGGCCACAACTGGCAAACTTATTTTCGCCGGTGGTCGATAATTCGCTGAATCAAGTCGGTGCCACCCGTTATTACAATCAACTTGATCAGCAGATGCAGGCAGTGCCGATGGTCGGCCAAAACCTAGATATGGATTTGACCGGCTATGTCACTGAACAGGCATTAAATGGTTTATTTATCATGCTGGCCGCTGAAGAACAAAAGATCCGTAAGGATCCGGCAGCCCGCACCACTGAATTGTTGAAAACGGTATTTCAATAATAATTGATAAAGCGCTACTCAGCGCAAACACATTGATTTAGAATAGACCTTAAAACGATAAGGGAATGAAACATGACCTCACTACACAGTCCAAACCTCGCGAGTCAGGGCACAGCATTGAAAGCCTTATTTACCGGTTATCTAATAGTTGTTGCTGTCGGCTATATGATGGCTTTGATACAAATTCAGTTAACGCATGGCCTCGCAGATGGTGAATATGGTCTGTCAATTGATGACATTGTTTACAGCTATTACGGTAATCGAAATAACTCATTGTTGGAAAATAAACTACACGGCTCGATGAAGCCAATGGCAACTAACGATGAACGTGAGCAGATCATTCAGTGGATCCATAGTGGCGCTTCCGAAGAAGCCTATGAAACAACTGGTATTCAGCAGATTTTTGAAGCCAAATGTATTATTTGTCACAATGCAGAGGCTGGTGGTGTCATACCCGATTATTCCAATTTTCAGGCGATTAAAGACCGCGCATTGGTTGATACCGGAGTCAGTATTACCGCTTTGGCGCGAGTATCGCATATTCACTTATTCGGTATTGCCTTTATCTTTATGTTTGTCGGCCTGATTTTCAGTCTAGCGGCGGGTGTGCCCTTGCCACTGAAAGTCATCGTCATTTCCATGCCGTATATCTTTTTGCTGATTGATATTGCTGCTTGGTGGCTGACCAGGCTGCATCCGAACTTTGCCTGGTTTGTGTTGCTTGGCGGCGGCGCAATGGCCTTATCTTTCGGCTTTATGTGGATCGTATCCATGTATGAAATGTGGATCTTGCCACGGCTGCGTGAAGATCATCGAGATGCACTGCTGGATGAATAGCTAAGCTGATAACGGTTAATCAACTTCTAGAAGATCCCGCTGCCGGCGGGATTTTCTTTTTGCATGTATTGATAAAACTGATCCAGTTCGATTGACCAGCGCTGCGTCAATAATTGCATACGCTGATCGGCGATAGGCGGTAAAAAATCCGGCACCCCATTAAAGCCAAAGACCACAATATTACGATGATTTTCCAGCGACAGGCAGACCGTCCGCATATCAAAGACCTGACGAATAGTCCGCATTGCTGCTAAAAACCCCTCCGCATCATCGACCAGCAGATTAATCGCCAGATGACCGTTTGTTGTTAGCCGGGCCCGGCACTGCTGCATAAATTGGCTTTGCAAAATCCAGTCTGGTGTTTTTTGGTCCATGGCAATATCCAGAACAATCAGATCATAGACCGGCTGAGATCCACTGATAAAATGCCGGATATCTTCGATATAAATCGGCCAGCTGGCTGGGAACTGAAAATAGTGTCGGGCGATCTCAGCAATCTCGGCACTGATCTCCACTGCCTCACCATAAATTTCCGGAAAACGCTGGGCCAGAAACCGCGCGATAGCGCCGCCACCAGTGCCAACCAGCAAAACCCGCTTAATGCTGGCACTGAATATCACACCGGCCAACATAGCCCGGTTCAGCGATAACGGTAAAATATTCGGATTTTGTAAATCAATGGCTGACTGCAACAGGCCATCAGCAAAATCTAAATATCGCAGATTAGCGTGTTGCCAAACCCGAATACTGCCGCCATCTGCTGTTGTTTGATTTAGCAAAAATTCAGCAGCGGCATCCATAATTACTGATTTTGTCTGGCTTCCAGTGCTGCCCATTTATCAAAGGTCGCTTCCAGTTCCGCTTCCAGTGCTGCCAGTTGCTGTTGTGCTTCGGCAATTCTATCAGCAGCTTGCTGATAGAAATCAGACTCGCTCATCTTTTCGGTCAATGCTGCTTGTTGTTTCTCAAGTTTTTCGATTTGCACTGGCAGGGCTTTTAAATCCAGTTGCTCCTGATAAGTCAGCGTTGATTTTTTCTTACTTACTTTCGATGACTGCACGGTCGTAGTGGCCGGATTTTTTGCAGTTGTTTTTTCACCGCCATTTTGCCGTTGATTTAACCAGTCATCGTAGCCACCAACATATTCACGAACTTCGCCATCGTCATCAAACACGATACAACTGGTCACCACATTATTCAGAAAACTCCGATCATGGCTGACAAGCAACAAAGTACCGGCAAAACCAAGCAGCAGATCTTCCAGTAACTCCAGAGTTTCAGCATCCAGATCATTGGTTGGCTCATCCAACACCAGTAAATTCGCTGGCTGGGTAAATAATTTAGCCAGCAATAATCGGTTACGTTCACCACCTGATAACGCTTTAACCGGCGTACGGGCACGTTCTGGCGTAAACAGAAAATCCTGCAAATAACCAATGATATGTTTACGACTACCATTAATTTCGACAAAATCCCGTCCCTGACCAGCGTTGTCTACAACGCTAGCTTGCTCATCAAGCTGACTACGCAGTTGGTCGAAATAGGCAATTTGTAAATTGGTGCCCAGTTTTACTGTGCCCTGTTGTGGCTGTTCACGGCCCAGCAAAATTGATAATAGTGTGCTTTTACCGCAACCATTCGGGCCAATAATACCAATGCGATCACCGCGTTGAATTGAAGTTGAAAAGTCCTTAAATAACGTCTTGCCATCATAACCTTGAGAAATATTTTCGACTTCCACCACCAGCTTGCCGCTGCGATCCGCTTCTTGTAGTTGCATATTGACGTTGCCTTGCAAATCACGGCGCTGACTGCGTTCTTTACGGAGTTTTTCCAGCGCTCTGACCCGGCCTTCATTGCGGGTACGGCGGGCTTTAATGCCTTGTCGTATCCAAACCTCTTCCTGCGCCAGTTTTTTATCAAACAGCGCCTGTTGGTCGGCTTCAGCAGCCAGCATGGCTTCACGTTTTGCTAAAAAATTCCGGTAATCACCAGGGTAACTATTTATCTGACCACGATCCAACATGACAATACGGGTCGCCAATGCCTGCAAAAAACTACGATCATGGGTAATAAACAACAAGGTGCCGCCATAACTTTTCAAAAAGCCTTCCAGCCAAGTAATGGAAGCAATATCCAGATGGTTAGTGGGCTCATCCAGCAGCAAAATATCCGGCGCTTTAACCAGTGCCTGCGCCAATAACACCCGGCGTTTCATACCGCCTGACAGACTGGAAAACTCAGCATCCGCATCCAATGAGAGTTTGGAAATGACAGTTTCTACCTGTTGTTCAAGTGACCAGCCATCTGCTGCTTCAAGCTGATGCTGGGCTTTTTCAAGGCGCGATAAAATCGCCTCACCATGGTCATGCTGCAGTTGCTGAACGATATGATGATAATCAACCAACAGTGGTGCAATTTTGCCCAGACCGGCGGCAACCACATCAAAGACACTGCCTTGGGTACCAGCAGGCACCTCCTGTTCCAGCCGGGCAATTTTCAGATTGTTAATACCGACCATTTCACCGGCATCGGCCACCACATCACCGGCGATGACTTTCATCAGGGTCGATTTACCAGCACCATTTCGCCCCACCAGGCACACCCGTTCACCTTTATCGATTTGAAAATCAATTTTGTCGAGTAAATTAGGGCCGCCAAAACTGACGGTGAGTTGTTTAAGTTGTAATAAGGCCATCAGTATCCCAGCGCGGCGCGCTCTAATTGTTCGCTGGCATCAAGCCAGTCATGTTCGGTTTGTTGCAGCTCGGCTTTGCATGCTGCCTGTTGCTGTAACAAGTCTTTAAGCCGGTCTTTATTGGCGGCTTCATATAATGTGGTGTCGGCCAGCGCCGTTTCCAAATCTATTAATTGCTGATGCAGTTTATCCATGGTTTTTTCAGCGGCTTGTACTTGTTTACGCAGTGGTTGTAATTTTTGCCGTTGTTGCGCGGCAACCTGACGGTCGACTTTTTTAGTATTAATGTTGCTGGTTTTGTCATTATCGTCGCTATCTTTGCTTAAGCGCAGCAATCTATAATCATCCAGATCACCATCAAACACTTGCGCTTTGCCATCTGCCACCAGCCATAAATCATCGCAGACATTACGCAAAAAATAGCGATCATGCGACACTATCACCAGAGCGCCCTCAAATTCTTGCAAGGCCATAGCTAAGGCCAGACGCATTTCCAGATCCAGATGGTTGGTGGGCTCATCCAGCAGCAATAAAGCCGGCCGCTGATAGACCAACATGGCGAGTACCAGACGGGCTTTTTCACCACCGGAAAACGGCGCCACGCTTTGCAGGGCATTATCGCCATGAAAGCCAAAACCGCCGAGAAAATTCCGCAGTTCCTGTTCATTAGCTTCACGGTCCAATCGCTGCAAATGCTGCAGCGGCGTGTCTTCAGTGCGCAGTTGCTCCAATTGGTGCTGGGCAAAATAACCGATTTCAATATCTTTGCCTTCGCGGCGTTTGCCGGTCATGGTCGTCAATTCACCGGCAATCAGCTTGATTAACGTTGATTTACCGGCACCATTTGGGCCCAGTAACGCGATGCGATCACCTTCATTCAGGCTCAGTTTGATATTTTCCAGTAACGGCGTATCACCATAACCAACACTGGCTTTATCCAGCGCTAAAATCGGTGTCGTTAAGCGGCGCGGGGGGAAAAATTGAAAATGAAATGGCGAATCGACATGTGCCGGGGCGATTTTTTCCATGCGCTCCAGCGCTTTAATACGGCTTTGCGCTTGTTTGGCTTTATTGGCTTGCACCCTGAAACGATTTACAAAGCTGCGGATATGGGCAATTTCCCGCTGTTGTTTAACGTGCGCCGCTTGTTGGTTGGCTAAATGCTCAGCGCGTGCCTGTTCAAAATCGCTGTAATTACCGCTATACAGTTTGATCGCCTGTTGCTCGATATGCGCGATCTGATTAACCACCCGATCCAGAAATTCGCGATCATGAGAAATCACCAACAAGGTGCCCGGATATTGGCGCAGCCATTCTTCCAGCCAGTAAACCGCTTCTAAATCTAAATGGTTAGTCGGCTCATCAAGCAGCAATAAATCACTGCGACACATTAATGCCTGCGCCAGATTCAGGCGCATCCGCCAACCACCGGAAAAAGCCCGTACCGGCTGCGATTGCTGCTGCGGGGTAAAACCTAAACCATGCAATAATTTGGCGGCGCGGCTGCGGCCGGTATAACCGTCGATTAACGCCAACTGATCATGCAAATGGGTCTGCTGATGACCATCAGCTGCCGCTTCTGCAGTCTCAAGCGCTGTTAATAAATGGCTAAGCTGCGCATCACCCTCAAGCACATAATCCAAAGCCGGGGTATCCACAGCTGGAGTTTCCTGCGCCACATGAGAAATAACCCAATTGACGGGAAAACTCAGTTCACCCTGATCGGCATGCAGTTGACCACGGATCATGGCAAATAAACTGGATTTACCGGTGCCATTGGCGCCGGTCAGGCCGGCCCGTTGTCCCGGATGGATCAGCAGATTGGCATTTTCAAACAGCAGCCGCGGACCACGACGCAGAGATAATTGGCTCAGCTTGATCATAGTGCGTCACTTCTCTGTAGCAACCAGCGGCTCTGTGATTTTGCTTCGATAAGATATGTCATGGCGCGAATTGTAACGGATAGCAGTCTGCGCCGCTTTGGGATTTTTAAACGCTGGCTGGCAGTTGCCAGTCGACAGGCGTTTGTTCATGGGCCAGTAAGTAGTCGTTGGCCTGACCGAAATGTTTGCAACCAAAAAAGCCGCGGTGTGCTGATAAGGGTGATGGATGCGGCGCTTTTAAAACCAGGTGTTTTTGCCTATCGATAATGGCGCCTTTTTTCTGCGCATAGCTGCCCCACAACATAAACACCACGTTTTGTCTTTGGTTATTAATGGTGGTAATCACCTTATCGGTAAATTGCTCCCACCCCTTCCCCTGATGGGCATTAGCCTGATTTTGCTCGACTGTTAATACTGCATTCAGTAACAACACCCCCTGTTGCGCCCAGCTTTCCAGATAGCCATGGCTGACCGGTTCAATACCGAGATCACTTTTAAGTTCTTTATAGATATTATTCAGCGATGGCGGGATCGTTACCCCCGGCTGTACCGAAAAACATAACCCATGTGCCTGACCCGGCTGATGATAGGGATCCTGACCGAGGACGACGACTTTTACTTTTGATAACGGCGTCGTTTCCAGCGCATGAAACCAGTTGCTGGAATGCGGAAAAATCACTTTATGTGCCTGTTTTTGCTGCTGCAAAAAAGCTTTTAGCTGTTGCATGTATGGCTGTTCAAATTCCGCGGCAAGTTCAGCCTGCCATTCAGTTGCCTGTTCCAGCGCCATTGGTTTCTCCGGTAATTTCGCTGTTCATCCTAACACTTTGTCAGACAATGAAAAATCTCAGCATAAAGCATGATAGACAACTGTGTTGTCTACTGCTAGATTTGAGAAATGTGTCACGCAATACCAAGGCAAAGTAGTGGCATAAGATTTCAAGGAAATGGCTGATGAATGATACTGCGCGTGTATTGATTGTCGATGATGTGCCTGACAATATTCAGGTAGCGATGAATTTTCTTAAGGAAGAACCTTATGACTTATCGTTCGCCACGCGCGGCCAAGAAGCACTGGCTCTGATGAAAGTGCATGACTATGACTTGGTACTGCTTGACATTATGATGCCTGAATTAGACGGCTTTGAAGTCTGCAAACGCATGAAAGCTGACAGTCGGCTTCGCGATATCCCGGTAATCTTTGTCACGGCCAAAGTCGATGTCGATTCTCTCTCTGAGGGTTTTAAAGCCGGCGCCGTCGACTATATCTGCAAACCCTTCCATGCTGAAGAATTACTGGCTAGGGTCAGTACGCACCTTAATCTATACCGAGCCCAACGGCTTTTGCAGCAACACAACCTCAGCCTGCAAAGCAAACTGGAACATAATCAGCGTCGGCTGCTAAGCGAACTTGAGCAAAACCAAATCGAAATGATTTATGTGCTCACCGAGCTGATGGAATCGACATCAGACGAAACCGGCAAACATATTCGCCGCGTTTCTGAATGCTGCCGTTTATTGGCTCTATATCATGAGAGTCTGACCGACGAGGATGCGGATGTATTGTTCCATGCCTCACCCATGCATGATATTGGCAAGATCACCATTCCCCATTCAATTTTGCACAAAGCTGGCAAATTAACCAAAGATGAGTTTGCCATTATGAAAACCCACACCACAAGCGCCTACGAAATTCTTAAGCATTCCCGGCGCAAATACACCAAAGCTGCTGCCATTATTGCCTATCAGCACCATGAAAAGTGGGATGGCAGTGGTTATCCGCAGAGCCTGAAAGCCGATAACATTCATATTTATGGTCGTATTGTCGGCATTATCGACGTATTTGATGCTCTGCTCCACAAGCGTGTTTATAAAGATCCCTGGTCATTTGATGAGACCTTCAATCACCTGAAAGCTAACAGCGGTAGTCATTTTGATCCTTACCTGGTGACATTGATGTTGGAGCACCGGGATGAATTTGCAGCGATTATTACTCAGTAAACTGTTTGTCGGATTATTGCTTGGCTGGCCATTACTACTTGGCGCAGTTGAGTTTAATAATATTGAAAAAGCTTACATCGCCGAAAACCCTATTATCAAACTGGGCGCCGATAACAGTTGGGCACCCTACGAGTATGAGACCCCTGATGGCGAACATGCCGGTATCGCCGCCGATATGCTGGCTTTAATCAGCCAAAAAAGTGGTCTGCAATTTGAAGTAATTCCCGATCTCTGGGCTGACACTATGAGTCGAATGCGTAATGGCGATATTATAGGCTTAAGCTGCGCAGCAAAAACACCTGACCGTAGCGAATATTTGTGGTTTTCCGAGCCTTACATGAGCATGTCGTTAGGCATACTGGTACAAAAAGATCGCCTTGATATTCGCAGTATTGATGGTTTGCATGGCAAAACCGTCGCCATTAATCGTGACTCTTATCTGCACGAATGGCTGGAAAAACAGTATCCACAAATTAATTTGCTACTCACTGAATCCAATAATGACGCCATCGAGGCAGTGTCTTTTTCTCACGCAGATGCTTATATCGGCAATATTGCTGTCGCCATCAGTATTATGAAACAGCGTTATTTATCCAATCTGCAAGTCGTTGCCAAAGTGCCAGGCTTAACCACCGTTACCAGCATCGCTATTGATAAAGACCAGCCCGTGCTTATCGGCATTATTGAAAAATCATTGGCCGCAGTCAGTGCCGAAGAAAAACAGGATATCGTTGACAAATGGTATGCCGCCTCCAACCGCGGTGAATCTTTTGAAATTCTGCCGGAGAAAGTCTCTGGCCTGATCTTGAGCCCAGCAGAACAAGACTGGATAAAAAATAATAAAACGTTGAAAGTGGGGGTGGATCCTTCTTGGCCACCGCTTGATTTTATTGAAAAAGGTCAGCATCAGGGAATCAGTGCCGATTATTTACAATTAATCAGTGATTTGACCGGGCTGCAATTTGAACTGGCTGAGTTGCCAGACTGGCAAGCAGTGTTGGATGCCGCTCAGCAAGGCAATATTAATCTGATCGCCGCCCTGTCGCGTAATGATCAGCGCGATGCCTTTTTGGATCTGACCCAGGCTTTTACCGACTATCCATTGGCATTGGCTACCACACAATATGGATATTTAACCACGCTTAATGATTTTAATGGCAAAAAAGTCGGCGTCGTCAAAGGCTATTTTGCTGAGTCAGTACTGCATAATTTTTATCCGCAGATTGAAGTAGTCTACGTACCCAATGTCCGGAAAGGCCTGGAAATGCTGGCCAGCAATGATATTGACGCCTATTTTGATAATATTGCTACTATCAGCTATAACGCCTTGAGCGCTGGCTTCAGCCACGTCAACACCACGATTATTAATGAATACAGTGCCGCCCTGCATATTGGTGTTATTAAAAATCAACCGGAATTAGTATCGATCTTCAATAAAGCTTTGGCCGCCATCAGCGATGATCAACGCCGTGAAATCAACCAGCGCTGGCTGTCACTGCGCACGGTTGAAACTACCGACTACCGGTTGTTAATTGAAATCGCCGCTGTGTTGTTACTATTTTTAGTAGCCAGTGTTTTCTGGATCCGTAAATTACACGCCGAAGTTACCAAACGCCGATTATCTGAACAACGACAGCATGAAAGCCAAAATCAGTTATCGCGCCTTATCGATGCTATGCCGATAAGTTTGCTGGTCACCGAACGCGAATCCGGGCAGATTCTATTGGCAAATGATTACAGCTATCTTGAACTGGGCTTCACTGAATCACAGCGACCAACGCTCAGTGTTCGGGATTTTTATCATCCACCGTCACAACGGGAAAAAATTATCGAAAAACTGCGTGAAATCGGTGAAGTACGTAATGAAATGGTAGATATCAAACCCTTTCATGGCCGTATTATCCATGCCTTGCTATCCTTTATCAGTATTGAATACCAGGGCAAACCAGCGTTTCTTGGTTTTTTTATGAACATCAATGATCGCATCGAACTTGAGCAATCGTTATTGAAAGCCAAAGCCCAGGCCGAAGCGGCCAATCAGGCGAAGTCGCAGTTTTTGGCGAATATGAGCCATGAAATCCGTACACCGATGAACGCCATTCTGGGCTTTACCGAATTACTGGATGAGCAGGTCAAAGAACCGCGGCTGAAATCATTTATCAAAACCATTCAAAGCGCCGGCAATACCTTGTTGATGTTGATTAATGACATTCTGGATTTATCAAAAATTGAGGCCGGCAAGTTACAAATCGTTAAATCAGCAGTGGATCCGCATCAGTTGTTTGATGAAATCACCAATATGTTTGTGTTGCAAGTGCGTAATAAAGATTTGGCATTGCAACTGCACATTGATGACAAACTGCCCCCTGGTCTACTGCTTGACGCAACAAGGTTACGACAGGTGTTGTTTAATCTGCTGAGTAATGCCGTTAAATTTACCGATGAAGGTTATGTCCGTTTGAGCGCATCGGCTCATGAGATTGATGACCACTTAAGTAAACTGGCACTGCATATTGAGGTAGCTGACAGCGGCATTGGTATTCCGGCCAAAAACATCGACCAAATCTTTGAACTGTTTGCCCAGCAGTCCGGGCAAGACGTTCGTAAATATGGTGGCACCGGCCTGGGTTTATCAATCACCCGCCGGCTGGTGGAAATGATGGGCGGTACCATTACCGTTAGCAGTGAATCGGGTAAAGGTTCTTGTTTTTCTATCGTATTACCAGACATTGATATTGCGGCGGTCGCCTCTGAAAAACAGCGTCAGCAAATACTGGGGTTTGATGCCCGGCAGGTGCAATTTCAGCCGGCAACATTATTGATTGTTGATGATATTGGCCATAACCGCGAACTCATTCGTCAGCATTTTCTGGACAGTGCCATCGATACTTTGGAGGCCGAAAACGGCCAGCTAGCCGTCAATATGGTCATCGCCAATAAACCTGATTTAGTGCTGATGGATATCCGCATGCCGGTGATGGATGGTTATCAGGCCGCCCAACTCATTAAAAAACAATACCCGGATCTGCCGGTGATTGCTTTGACCGCCTCAGTGATGCGCGATGACAATGAATCAGAAAAAATGCACTATTTTGATGGTTATTTACGTAAACCGGTATTACGCCATGAACTGGTACAAATGCTCAGTCAGTTTTTGGCCAACGACCAGGTCAGCCCTCCTTGCGAAGTTAATGACAGTGATGATTTCAGTAGCCTCGATAACCAACAGTTAAGACAATTAATTGCCGCGCTGAAAGCCGAGCCACATGACCACTGGCAACGCGCCCGGCAAACCAATAGTCTCAGTGATATAAAACAATTCGCAAAATCGCTGAAAGCAGTCGCTATTGATTATCCATTGCCCGCATTAGATCGCTTCGCCAGCCAGCTCAATGAGCGTATTGACGCTTTTGATATTCAGGGTATGCAATTGTTGCTGCGTGAGTTTGACCAATTATTGGATGGTTTGCATCACGCCCTTGATCAACAAAAAACCCACTAATCAACGAACCTGGGCTGCACATTAACGGTCATTGCATTAGACTATTTGTGAATCCAATGACGGCTGTTAATGATGTCTGACAAACTACAAAAATCCGCTGCCGACTGGCAAGCCGAACTGACCGCTGAGCAATACCGGGTTACCCGGCTGGCTGGCACCGAAGCGCCTTTTTCCGGGCAATACTATGATCATCGGGAACCGGGCCAATATCACTGTATTTGTTGTGGTACGCCGCTGTTTAAATCGGATGATAAATTTGATGCCGGCTGTGGCTGGCCGAGTTTTTCGTCGCAAATTGAACATGGTGTCATCAGTCATCATACCGATCTCAGTCATGGCATGAATCGCACCGAAGTCCGCTGTAAAACCTGTGATGCACATTTGGGGCACGTTTTTGATGATGGCCCGCCGCCAACCGGTCTGCGTTATTGCATTAACTCGGTAGCGATCGATTTTAATGACCAAAAATGACTGGACGCTGTACATCATCGAAGCTGAAAACGGTCATCTTTACACCGGCATTACTACCGATTTAGATCGCCGGCTTGACCAACATCAAAGTGGCCGCGGCGGCGCCAAGTTTTTTCATAGCAGCGCGGTCAAACAATTGGTTTATCAGGAAAATCATCCGGATCGCGGCAGTGCCAGCCGCCGCGAAGCCGCCATCAAGAAATTATCCCGGCAAGACAAACTGCAACTTATCGGCGACGCATTAAAGCAGGTATAATGGCGGGTTTTATCGTTATATTCCGCTTTAATCGAGGTTCTTTGTGCTCAGCACTGCCAATATCACTATGCAATTTGGGGCCAAGCCCCTGTTTGAAAATGTTTCTGTCAAATTCGGCGACGGCAACCGTTATGGCCTGATTGGTGCCAATGGTTGCGGTAAATCCACGTTTATGAAAATTCTCGCCGGCGTCCAGGAGCCGACCGCTGGTAATGTCATGCGTGATCCCAATGAATCATTTGCCGTGCTCAAACAGGATCAATTTGCTTACGAAGATCAGCGGGTTATTGATGTGGTCATCATGGGCGATAAAGCGCTGTGGAAAGTACATCACGAGCGGGATCGCATTTACAGCCTGCCGGAGATGAGCGAAGAAGATGGCCTGAAAGTCGCGCATTTAGAAGGCGAATATGCTGAGCTGGATGGTTATACCGCTGAATCACGCGCCGGTGAATTATTGCTCGGTGTCGGTATCCCGGTTGAGCAACATTATGGCCCGATGAGCGAAATTGCGCCGGGTTGGAAATTACGGATTTTACTGGCACAGGTGTTATTTGCCGATCCCGATATACTGCTGCTCGATGAGCCGACTAACCATCTGGATATTAATACCATTCGCTGGTTGGAAGATATTTTAAGCCAACGCAATAGCACCATGATCATCATTTCGCATGACCGGCATTTTTTAAACCGTATTTGCACGCATATGGCGGATATGGATTACGGCGAGCTACGTGTTTATCCCGGTAATTATGATGAATACATGACTGCCTCGGTCCAGGCGCGGGAGCGTCTGCAATCTGATAACGCCAAGAAAAAAGCCCAGATCAAAGAGCTGCAGGAATTTGTCTCGCGCTTTTCGGCCAATGCCTCCAAAGCTAAACAAGCAACGTCACGGCAAAAACAAATGGAAAAAATCCAGTTGGATGACATCAAGCCATCGAGCCGCGTTAATCCTTTTATCCGCTTTAATCAGGATAAAAAACTGTTTCGCAATGCCTTGGAAGTCAGCAATCTTACGCAGGGCTATGCAGGCGAACCTGCATTGTTTGATAAATTTAACTTTATGGTCGAAGTCGGTGAAAAAATCGCCGTTATTGGCCCTAACGGTATTGGTAAAACTACCTTATTAAAAACACTGGTCGGTGAATCAGCGCCCAAAGCCGGTCACGTTAAATGGTCAGAAAATGCCAATATCGGTTATTACGCACAAGATCATGACAATCTGTTTAAAAACAACATGACGCTATTTGAATGGATGAGTCAGTGGGCTGCACCAGAAGACGATGAACAGGTGATTCGCGGTACGCTGGGTCGGTTATTATTCTCCGGCCATGAAATCGATAAAAAAGTGAATGTGCTGTCCGGTGGTGAAAAAGGCCGGATGTTATTTGGCAAATTAATTCTGCAAAAACCCAATATTCTGGTTATGGACGAACCGACCAACCATATGGATATGGAATCGATTGAATCGCTGAACATGGCTTTAGCGCAATATGAAGGTACGTTGATTTTTGTATCCCATGACCGGGAATTCGTATCGTCGTTGGCAACACGAATTTTTGATATGGAAAACGAAGGTATTACTGATTTTGATGGCAGTTATGATGAGTATCTGAGCAGCTTGGGGATCGTTTAATTTCAGTGATTTACAACTGGCAGCATGTGAGATTTTTGCTTTCGCCCGGCAGTTTTCCATGCTACTTTAGCATTCTATTTATCGCTGAGGATAATGCCATGCTGACCCGACTGCTTGCCCCTGCTTTGTTGCTATTAATCAGTTTTATGCTGCCTTCTTCGGTATTTGCAGCCACTGCTGCCGAAATTGATATTAAAGTCGATGAAACACTTGAGCGTTTCAAACAGGAAGTGCCGGGCGGCGATCTATTTTTAGCCAAAGCCAAAGGCGTTTTAGTGTTTCCTAGTGTGATCAAAGCCGGCTTTGGTATCGGCGGTGAATATGGTGAAGGTGCGCTGCGGATCGATGGCAAAACAGCGTCCTATTACAATACGGCCGGCGCCTCAATTGGTTTTCAGATCGGCGTGCAGAGTAAATCGCTGGTCATCGTATTTTTGGAAGATAAAGCACTGGAATATTTCCGTTCCAGCAAAGGCTGGGAAGCTGGCGTTGATGGATCAGTCGCTGTCGTCGAATGGGGTGTTGGCGAGGACATCAATACCATCAATGTTGAAGATCCCATCGTCGGTTTTGTGTTCAGCAATAAAGGACTGATGTTTAATCTGACGCTGGAAGGCTCTAAATTCACTCGTATCAATAAATGATGACGACAACAGAATATCCAGCTAAAACCTGCGAATTAGATCGGCTGGTAACGCAACCAAAATTGATTGCCATGGCGATAAGTAGTGATAAAACCCAGCAACGCCGTAACGGCATCTATGGTTACCCCGGCGAGCGCTTTAAGCTAGATGGGATTGATTTTGAAATAACAAATGTCAGTCGCCAAATGCTGGGAGATATGACCGAAGCTGATGCTAAGGCCGAAGGCTTTAAAAGTCTCAGTGATTATCAACAATTAATTTTACGTATGCATCCAGGCATGCAATGGCAGCCAGACAAAAAAGTCTGGCTGCATCAATTTCATCGTATCGATTAATCTTCTAAGCGAAAGCCGAGCTTGATTGTTACCTGCCAATATTTAATTTTGCCTTCTTCAACGTAACCGCGGGTATCTGTCACTTCAAACCAGTGAATCATATGCACAGTTTCTGCCGCCTTAGCGATGGCATTTTCAATGGCTTTGTCCGAACTTTCGCTGGAGCTGCCGGTGATCTCTATATGTTTATAAGTATGTTCAGTCATTATTTCTCCTATTGTCACGCAAGTAAATAAACCAATAAAACAGACCCACTAAAATACTGCCGCCGACCAGATTGCCCAGGGTCACTGGCAGCAAATTGCCGAGCAAAAAGCCGCTGATATTCAAATTTTCAGTAACACTCAGTCCCATGCCCTGCCAAACGTGCATATCACTGACCAGCATGCCGGCAGGGATGAAAAACATATTGGCAACACTATGTTCAAAGCCCAGCGCCACAAAAGCACTGATAGGCAATATCACCGCTAAAATTTTGTCTGTAACACTGCGTCCAGCCATGGTTAGCCAAATAGCCAGACATACCAGCAAATTACACAAAACACCGCGGCTAAAAGCTTCCCAAAATGTTAAATTAACTTTGCTTTCGGCAATGACCACTGTTTTGGCGGCCAATGCTCCATCAGCCTGCCACCAGAGTCCTGATAAAGCAATCAACAACAAGATACCTAATGCACCGACGAAATTGCCGAAGTAAACAATCAACCAATTCTTGAGCAATTGCCGGCCGCTGATTTTGCCATCCACAAAAGCCATGACCAGCAGGTTATTGCCGGTAAATAATTCGGCGCCAGCTACCACCACAAGGACCAACCCCAAACAAAACGCCAATCCGCCAAGCCATTTCAAAAGCCCCAATGGCATCATGCCCGGCGCATGAATAACCATTGTATAAAATGCCGCGCCCAGTGCAATAAAAGCCCCGGCCAATACGGCTAATGCCAGCACCCGAAACGGGTCATTTGTGCATTTACTGAGACTAACCTGTTCGACACGTTTAGCTACTTCGGCAGGGCTGTAAGCATCAATCGAAAACGGATCCACAGGCTGCTCCTTATATGGCTTTTAACACCATCTTAATCCTCCCGGACAACATTAATAAACAAATGATTTTGCTATCTTTTAGGCTGTTACGCCGGTATAATCCGGCAATTAATTATATCTCCAGACAGTTTTGCCCACAAAGCTGCACTTCACAGGTTACCCCATGTCTACAGAACAAAGCCAAACAACGCCCTCATTCAGTGAGTTAGGGCTGGCCCCAGCTATTTTACAGGCCGTGCAACAAGCCGGTTACGAAACCCCCTCTCCGATCCAGGCACAAAGTATTCCGCCGCTGTTAGCTGGCCGCGATTTACTCGGTCAGGCACAAACCGGTACCGGTAAAACCGCTGCCTTTGCCTTGCCATTACTCAGCCGCATTGATGTTAAAAACAAATCCACCCAAATGCTGGTGCTCGCGCCTACCCGCGAACTCGCGATTCAGGTGTCTGAAGCCATTCAAAGTTATGCCAAAAATTTAAAGAATTTTCATATTCTGCCAATTTACGGCGGTCAGAGTATGGGCATTCAGTTGCGTTCATTGCAGCGTAACCCGCAAGTTGTGGTCGGTACACCCGGCCGTATTCTGGATCACATCCGCCGCGGCACCTTAAAACTGGATAAGCTGGAAGCGCTGGTATTAGATGAAGCCGATGAAATGTTGCGTATGGGTTTTATTGATGATGTTGAAACCATCCTCAAAGAAACCCCGGAAAGCCGTCAGGTTGCGTTGTTTTCTGCCACTATGCCCGGCGCGATTCACCGGGTGGCACAAAAATATCTGAAAGATCCGGTTGATGTGCGTATTCAAAGCAAAACCTCGACAGTCACCACCATTAACCAGCGTTACTGGCAAGTGACCGGTATGCATAAACTGGATGCGCTGACCCGTATTCTGGAAGTCGAAGATTTCGATGGCATGATTATTTTTGTGCGCACCAAAAATGCCACTGTTGAACTCGCCGAAAAACTGGAAGCCCGTGGTTATTCAGCCTCTGCCATTAATGGTGATATGAACCAGGCATTGCGTGAGAAAACCATTGAGCGCATGAAAAAAGGCAGCATTGATATTCTGGTTGCCACTGACGTTGCCGCGCGGGGTCTGGATATTGAGCGCATGAGTCATGTAGTCAACTACGATATCCCCCACGATACCGAATCTTATGTGCATCGGATTGGCCGTACTGGCCGCGCCGGTCGTAAAGGTGAAGCGATTTTATTTGTGTCACCGCGTGAAAAACGCATGCTGGTCGCTATCGAAAAGGCCACGCGTCAGGTGATTACCAAAATGCAGTTACCGAGCAGTGAAGATATTGCTGATCGGCGTGTTATGCAGTTTATGGAGACATTGACTGAAACCATCGAATCGCAAGAGCTGGCCTACTTTGAAACCATCATCAGTCAGTATCAGCAAGAACATAATGCTGATCCCACAGAAATCGCCTCTGCTTTGGCGTTTTTGGTGCAAAAAGAACGGCCATTAAACCCGGTGAAACACGTCAGTGAACGCCCACCACGCGAAGAGCGGCCTCAGTCTGAAAAACGCTTCCGTGAAGATCGGCCAGCGCGCAGCGAAAAACGCAGTGATCCGCGGCCGCCACGTGCTCATCCAAAAGAAGCCGATATGGATACCTATCGGGTTGAGGTTGGCCGTGCGGATAATGTTGAACCGCGCAATTTAGTTGGTGCTATCGCCAATGAAGCCGGTATGGAAAGCCAGTTTATCGGTCGTATCACTATCAATGAAGATCACAGCCTGATTGATTTACCGCAGGGTATGCCCAAAGATATTTTTCAGCATTTGCGTAAAGTCTGGGTTGCCAATAAGCCATTAAACATGAGCTTAGCGGGTGAAGATGATATTGCAGCGGCGGCCTCACGACGCAGCTTTAAAAAAGATCGTCCGCCTGCACCTAAAGGCGATAAACGGCCCAATAAATTCAAAAAAAGTTAAGCCGTTAATTTAAGCCCATGAAAAGTCACTGCCTGCAGTGACTTTTTTTTTCAGCGTGCCACAATAGCCGTCATGCTGAATATTATCTGGATCGCTTTTTTTCTGATTGCCTTTGCGGTGGCTTTATTTAAGCTGCTGGTATTAGGCGACACCGAAATATTCAGCCAGATGATGCAGGCACTGTTTGCCCTCTCCAAAACCGCATTTGAAATTGCCTTAGGCTTAACCGGCATTCTCGCCTTGTGGCTGGGCATCATGAAAATCGGTGAGCGCAGCGGTTTTGTCGAATGGCTGACCCGTGGCCTGACACCGTTATTTACCAAGCTGATGCCGGAAGTGCCAAAAAACCATCCGGCACTGGGCGCCATGGTGATGAATATTTCAGCCAATGCGCTGGGGCTAGATAATGCCGCGACCCCGCTGGGTATTAAAGCCATGCAAGAACTGCAAAAGCTCAACCCGTTTAAAGATACCGCCAGTAACGCGCAGATTTTATTCTTGGTCATCAACACCTCGGCGGTCACCTTATTTCCGGTGACCATTTTTACTTACCGGGCGCAG
>JAVVFF010000009.1:0-30705 GCA_032250995.1 Methylophaga sp.
ACCGAGTCATCATGCTGCTCAAAAAATAACCACCAAAGATCAACAGCCCCTAGTGCAAGATGGGCGTTCCCCACGACCGTGGGGATGAACCGCATTGATCAAGAATTATTCACTGATGATGATAGCGTTCCCCACGACCGTGGGGATGAACCGCTCTATGGAAATAAAAAGGCTAGGTTTAATGGGCGTTCCCCACGACCGTGGGGATGAACAGTGCCGAGGTCAGTTGGATCATATTGTGGGCCAGCGTTCCCCACGACCGTGGGGATGAACCGGAATTTCGTCGCCACACTCTTTGCATTTCTAGACTTGCTAATCACAGAGGCCAAATCGGTGCTGCTCTCGGACGTGGTTTTATTCCGAGAGATACGAGTGCTAAGCCACAACGGCTGCTTGTGGTTACTGGAAGCTCACTATTTATGTCTCTGCAATATTTGCTGTGAAATAGTTATTCAAAGCGCAATTTATTTGGAGCCAATCTGAGCTTTCATAAATCGTAATGACGGACCTCAAAAATTACATTTAATGATAGTAGTAGCGATAGCCAAATCTTGGCCCGTGCCATGGATATCCATACCAACGATTGTAATAAAAACGATGATACGGATTGTAAAACGGGTCGTGATAGTAAGTTGATGGACGGGTTTCATAAGCTTGCCAGCGGTAATTATCAGTCACATCAATTATCGGCATAATGACTTGTTTTTCATCCACACTAAGGTTTACGGTATCAGTGGTAGTAATTCCTGAAAATGTGATCAGACTGCCTTTCTTGTACACCACAGGGTCTAAAAACTGAGTGCTCCTGGCAATAAACCGTCCTTGACTATTTTCATTAGGCTGTGGTTTGCCATAATGATTAAGTGGAAACTGCACTACCTGAATCATCGAAAAGTCATTAGCATTTTCAACTTCAACAATTTCACCTCCCCAGCGAATCAATTCACCTTGTGTACTCTGCTTATTGGCGATTATTTGGTTGAGTTGTAGATCACTGACTGGCGGGGATTTAATATTCTTAGGGATACTGCTACATGCACTCAATGCCACTAAAAAAAGTACGATGCAACTGAGACGCATAACGGTTCTCCAAACTGAACTACACATTTTTACGACAAATAAGTAAGTTTTAAATTGCATCTTAATGATGAATTACCAAATATCGCTAATAATTTTATTTGTTGTGTGCTAGACGTGCCGGTTTAATGCTGTTATTCTTTTTGATAGTTTCCCAAATACATCCTCTAAAAATATGTAATTAACGCGCAGCTCTGTGCGTTTATCAAGGCTTTTGTAAATCAAAATTCCCACTTTAGGTAATACATGAATCTGACAGAACTCAAACGCCAATCAGCCGCTGAGCTGATGGAACTTGCGCTTTCCATGAATTTGGAAGGGCTCGCCAGAAACCGCAAACAAGAACTTATTTTCGCGCTGGTCAAAGCGCATGCCAAACAGGGCGATGATGTTTACACGACTGGTGTGCTTGAGCTGTTACCGGATGGTTTTGGTTTTTTAAGATCGCCTGAAGACTCCTATGTTGCAGGTCCCGATGATATTTACGTCTCTCCCAGCCAGATCCGTCGCTTTCATCTGCGTACCGGCGATACGATTAAAGGTAAGATTCGTCCGCCCAAAGATAGTGAACGTTACTTTGCACTGATTAAAGTTGATGAAATCAACTACGAAAAACCCGAAGCATCCCGCAATAAAGTCCCTTTTGAAAACCTCACGCCATTATTTCCAAACGAGCGTTTTAACTTAGAACGTGGTAATGGCAGTACCGAAGATTTAACCGCCCGTGTTCTTGACTTAGCTTCACCACTGGGTAAAGGTCAGCGTGGCCTGATTGTGGCGCCGCCAAAATCGGGTAAAACCATGATTTTGCAGGCTATTGCTCAATCGATTGCTTTGAATTATCCAGAAAGCACACTGATTGTATTATTAATTGATGAGCGTCCGGAAGAAGTTACCGAGATGCAGCGTTCAGTGCGCGGTGAAGTGGTTTCCAGTACTTTTGATGAGCCGGCAACCCGTCATGTGCAGGTCGCAGAAATGGTGATCGAAAAAGCCAAGCGTCTGGTTGAACACAAACATGATGTGGTGATTTTGCTGGATTCTATTACCCGTCTGGCGCGTGCTTATAACACGGTGGCGCCATCTTCTGGCAAGGTTTTAACCGGTGGTGTTGATGCCAATGCCTTGCAACGGCCAAAACGCTTTTTCGGTGCGGCGCGTAATATTGAAGAGGGTGGCAGTTTGACAATTATCGCCACCGCCTTAATCGAAACTGGTTCGCGCATGGACGAGGTTATTTTTGAAGAATTTAAAGGCACCGGTAATATGGAATCGTTGCTGGAACGTAAATTGGCGGATCGCCGTATGTATCCTGCAATCAATGTCACCCGCTCTGGTACTCGTCGTGAAGAATTATTGACCAACGAAGAAGATCTGCAGAAATTATGGATCCTGCGCAAAATCCTGGCACCGATGGATCCCGTCGAAGCCATGGAGTTTTTGATGGATCGCCTCAAAGCCACCAAGACCAATGCCGAGTTTTTTGACTCGATGAAACAGGGTTAATTATTTCCGAGCAGTTGTTTTTAAAGCCACCGGCCATTTTATTAATGGGGCCGACGGCTTCTGGTAAAACTGAACTGGCTCTGGCCATTGCCCGGCAATTACCGGTTGAAATTATCAGCGTTGATTCAGCATTAGTTTATCGGGGTATGGATATTGGCACAGCCAAGCCTTCTTTAGCTGAGCGCCGGCAGGTGCCGCATCATTTAATTGATATTCTTGAGCCTACTGAAGTTTATTCGGCAGGTCAGTTTCGTGAAGATGCTTTGCGTCTGATGGCTGAAATATCCGGCCGCAATAAAATCCCGTTACTGGTGGGTGGCAGCATGCTGTATTTCAATAGTCTGCAGCGTGGTCTTGCTGATCTGCCGCCAGCTAATGCAGCGATTCGCGAGCGACTGGATCAAGAAATAGCGCATTGGGGACTGGATTATTTACATCAACGACTGCAAACAGTCGATCCGCAAAGTGCGGCGCGAATTCATAATACGGATCCGCAGCGTTTGCAACGTGCGTTAGAAGTATATGAACTGACTGGCACACCGATGAGTCAATTGATTGGTGAGACGCAATCTGATCTACCTTATCGACTAATAAATATTGTCTTGGCACCCTTTCAAAGAAAGATATTACATCTCCGTATTGCTGCGCGTTATCAGCAAATGATGGCTAACGGTTTTTTAGATGAAGTACGAAATTTGCTGGCTCGCGGCGATTGTCATGAAAATCTGCCCGCGATTCGGGCGGTCGGCTATCGGCAAGCTTGGGCGTATTTACACGGTAAGTATGACCAGGCCAGTTTTATTGATAAAGCGATTATCGCCACCCGGCAAATGGCTAAACGACAAATTACCTGGTTACGTGCTCAGCAAGATGCGACCTGGTTTGATAGCGAGGCGGATCTGCCCGTATCTGCAGTGATGCAGTATTTGCAACAGCAACTGCGGACAGATGATAAAGCTTGACGATTCTGTGCAGGCTCTTAGAATGCTGTAATCATAAGCAATTAAATAAGAATAACAATGTCGGAGTCTCTCATGGCTAAAGCCCAATCCCTGCAAGATCCCTTTTTGAACGCATTGCGCCGAGAAAATGTGCCAGTGTCGATTTATCTGGTGAATGGCATCAAACTTCAGGGACAAATTGATTCATTTGATCAGTTTGTGATTTTGCTGAAAAACTCGGTCAATCAAATGGTGTACAAACATGCCATTTCAACCATTGTGCCGGCGCGAAATATCACTATCCCTGTTGAAGAAAACCTGGGAGGCAGTTGATTGTTTGACCGCTCCGATACTAATGCGGCTGTTTCTGGAAATGAGCAACAAGATGCCGTGGTTTTGGTGCATCTTAATTTTAATGAAATGGCATTTGATGAAACCCACCAAGAATTTATCGAACTGGTAAATTCCACCGGTGCCAAAATTACTGCCGATATTTCCGGCAAACGGCATCGGCCTGATGCAAAGTTGTTTGCCGGCTCTGGTAAAGCCGAAGAAATTGGTGTGGCAGTTGAAGCCAATCAGGCGGCATTAGTAATTTTTAATCATGAGTTGTCGCCCAGCCAGGAACGTAATTTAGAGCAAAAATTAAAATGCCGGGTATTGGGCCGTACCGGCTTGATTCTGGATATTTTTGCCCGCCGGGCACGATCTCATGAAGGTAAGTTACAAGTCGAACTGGCACAGTTACAGCATTTATCCACCCGACTGGTGCGTGGCTGGACACATTTGGAGCGGCAAAAAGGGGGGATTGGTCTGCGTGGTCCGGGTGAAACCCAGCTTGAAACGGATCGGCGTTTATTGGGCGGCCGTATCAAATCGTTGAAAAAACGCTTGGAAAAAGTCCGCTCACAACGCGAGCAAGGCCGTCGCTCGCGGCAACGCAGTAATACCCCGGTGGTATCATTGGTGGGTTATACCAACGTGGGTAAATCCACTTTATTTAATAAAATGACTGCTGCTGAAGTGTATGCAGATGATCGTTTATTTGCGACACTGGATCCGACCTTGCGCCGTTTGCGCTTAGTAAATACTGAGCAACTTATCCTGGCCGATACGGTTGGTTTTATCAGACAGTTGCCGCATGATCTGGTGGAGTCATTCAGCTCGACATTGGAAGAAACCCGTGATGCCACCTTGTTAGTGCATGTGGTTGATGCGTCGGCGGTGGATCGTGAAGAACTTATGCAGCATGTAGATGACGTGTTACATCAAATCGGTGCGCAGGATGTCCGACAATTGGTCGTTTATAATAAAATAGACAAATTGGCAGATGTGGTGCCGCGTTTAGAGCGGGACCAACATGGTCAGATCCGTCGGATCTGGTTATCAGCCCATACCGGCGCGGGTTTAGCCTTATTAAGGCAAGCCTTGCAGGAATACTTTCCGGCAGATGCGCCCTATGCTCAACCCGTAAATTGACAGCGGTTAAGGTTGCCATCGGCAGCCATCCCCGTAGAATAGCCCCTTTGAAAACGTAATTAGAATATCTCTTTTTTGGAGCAGTAAATGGCTTGGAATGAACCCGGTAATGGTGACAAAGATCCATGGGGCAAACGCGGTAATAATGGACCGCCGGATCTTGATGAAGTCATCCGCAATTTGCAGCGTAAACTTGGTGGTTTGTTTGGCGGTAATCGCGGTGGTAACCAACAGCAACCTGACAATAATCAAAGCAGCGGTGGCTCACTCGGTCTGGGACTGATTGCCGCAATCATTTTTGTGGTCTGGTTATTATCAGGTATTTATATTGTTGAACCCGCAGAACGCGGCGTGGTGTTACGTTTTGGTCAATTTCAGGCGACCACTATGCCCGGCCCGCATTGGCATTTCCCCTATCCAATAGATAAGGTGGAAGTGGTTAATGTTGAAAGTATCCGCACTGTTGAGATTGGTTATCGCAGTGCTGGCGCAAGACCGGAAAGCACTGTCCTGTCAGAATCACTGATGCTGACCAATGACGAGAATATTGTCGATTTGAAAATTGCCGGCCAATATCGGGTTAATGATGCGGCTCAGTATCTGTTTAATGTTCGTTCGCCGGATATTATTCTGCGGCAAATGATGGAAAGTGCCGTGCGTGAAGTAGTCGGCCAATCAAATATGGATTTTGTGTTGACAGAAGGTCGTAGTGAAGTCGCTACCCAAACTGAGCAAGCGCTTCAGACAATGCTTGATGAACATCATACCGGTTTGAGTGTGACCAGCGTCAGTATGCAGGATGTGCAGCCACCTGAGCAGGTGCAGGCTGCGTTTGAAGATGTGGTTAAAGCCCGTGAAGATGAAGTCCGGCAAAAAAATGAAGCGGAAGCCTATTCTAACGATATTATTCCACGTGCCCGTGGTCAGGCTTTCCGGATTATTCAGGAAGCCGAAGCTTATAAAAGCCAGATTGTCGCCAAGGCAAATGGTGAGACTAGCCGCTTTTTACAGATAATGAATGAATATAATGAAGCGCCTTATATCACCGAGGAGCGACTTTATCTCGATGCGATGGAATCAGTTTATTCACGTACTAATAAAGTGATGGTTGATGTTGAAGGTAATGGCAATAACGTACTGTATTTGCCATTGGATCGGATGGGTAATCGCAGCGGTTCGGCAAACACCAATCCAACAAGGATTGATATGGACTCACTTAATTATCCCGCAAATACCAACAGCTCAAGTAGCAGTAACAGCAGTAATGCTGCCAACGATGCCCGTAGCCGGGGAGGACGTTAATCATGCAGTCACGTTTTAACCTGTTTCTTTTAATTACGGTATTGGTGGCAATAACTGTCAGTGCCTCGGTGTTTTTTGTTGACGAGCGTCAGCGCGTTATTTTGCTGAAACTGGGTCAGATTGAGCGATCTGATTATCAGCCAGGGTTGCATTTCAAAATTCCATTTATTAATCAAGTGCGTCGTTTCGACGGCCGTATCCTTAGTTTAGATGCTCAGCCTGCCCGCTATCTGACCGGTGAAAAGAAAAATGTCATCGTCGACTCGTTTATATTGTGGCGTATTTCTGATGTAGCACAGTATTTCCGTGCTATGGGTGGTGATGAAGAAAACGCCAGACTACGTTTGTCACAAATCATTAAAGATGGCCTGCGGGCTGAGTTTGGCCGGCGTAGTATCCAAGAACTGGTGTCCGGTAATCGTGATGAGATGGTTGTCGATTTAATTAAAGAGGCAAATGTCACTGCTGAGGGCTTTGGTATTAAGATCGTTGATGTTCGTATTAAACGCATTGACTTACCTCAAGAAGTGAGTGCTTCGGTATTTGCCCGTATGCAAGCTGAACGTGAGCGTGTTGCTAAAGATCTGCGCTCCCGTGGTGCCGAAGAGGCTGAAAAAATCCGTTCAGATGCTGATCGCCAACGTACAGTACTGCTGGCTGAAGCACGCCGACAAGCTGAGAACTTACGGGGTAACGGTGACGCTACCGCCACTGAAATTTATGCCAGTGCCTATGGACAGAATGAGGACTTTTATTCTCTGTATCGTCGATTAAATGCTTATCAGAATATCTTCCAGGGCGACGACTTGTTGGTTATTGAGCCAAAAGGGGATTTCTTTAGTCGTTTTGGTGATGTTGAAACATCTGCTGAGTGAGCGACACACTGATTCACAGCTTGTGGTTAGCCACGGCATTGATGCTGATTATTGAAGGCATCATGCCGTTTATTAATCCATCAGCCTTTCGCCGGACACTTATACAAATCAGCAGCATGTCGGATACGCCGTTACGCTGGATTGGCCTTATCAGTATGCTAATTGGCCTGGCCATTTTATATTGGGTAAATTGACGTTATGAGCATCAGAGAAAGTTGGCTGTTGCCGGAAGGTATTGATGAGTTGATACCCAAAGAAGCGGCGCAGCTGGAAAAAATGCACCGTTTACTGGTCGATCGAATGCAAAGCTGGGGTTACCAGTTGGTGGTGCCGCCATTGGTTGAATACTTGGATTCGCTACTGACCGGTACTGCTAAAACACTCGATTTACAAACTTTTAAGCTTATCGATCAATTGTCAGGACGTTTGCTGGGCATTCGTGCTGATATGACGCCACAAGTGGCGCGTATTGCCGCGCACCGGTTGCGCGGCGAGTCTGATATCTTGCGGCTGTGTTATATCGGCAGTGTGCTGCATACCTTGCCGGAAGGTCAGGCTAGTTCGCGAAATCCGATTCAGTTGGGCGCAGAAATCTACGGTCATGCCGGGCCGGAAAGTGATATGGAAAGTATGCAGCTGATGGTGGAACTGCTGCGAATTAGTGGTTTGCGAGGTACTTTGTCGCTGGATATCGGCCATGTTGGTATTTATCGCGGCTTAGCTGATGTGGCAGGGCTCGATGAGCAGCAGGAACAAGCGCTGTTTTTAGCCTTACAGCGCAAAGCCAGTGCTGAAATCGAACAATTACTTAACGATTTTAATCTTGTCGAAAAACAGCAAGCTATGCTGCGTGGTCTATCAGAATTAAACGGTAATAGTGCAATTCTTGAGAAAGCTGAAAAGCTATTGGCTGATGCACCAGAAAACGTAAAACAAGCGCTGGCAACATTACAATCACTGGCTGCGATGTTGGCTATCCGACTGCCAGACTTATGCGTAAACTTCGATCTGGCAGAGCTACGCGGATACCACTATCATACCGGCGTTGTTTTTGCTGCTTATCAGCCGAATTCGGCGCAGGCAATTGCTCTGGGTGGTCGTTATGACGATATCGGTGAAGATTTTGGTTATGCCCAACCGGCAACCGGTTTTAGTTTAGATTTGAAAAAACTGGTTACCCAGTTTCCGGAAAATGGTGATAATCCCGATAAAATTTCAGTCGTTTGGGCTGATGATAATGCTCAGCATGAAACGGTGAGGGCATTACGCGAAGCGGGTCAGATCGTTATTTACAATTTATCGGGCCAAACCTCAACAGGCAATAAACAATTGATCCAACAAAATGGCCACTGGCAGGTGGTCGCAACAGGAAGCGTACGTGGCTAAAAATATTGTAGTGATCGGCTCGCAGTGGGGCGATGAAGGTAAGGGCAAGGTTGTTGATTTACTGACAGATGGCGTATCAGCAGTGGTGCGTTTTCAAGGCGGCCATAATGCCGGTCATACCCTGGTGATTGATGGCAAAAAAACCATCTTGCATTTGATTCCATCCGGAATCCTGCGCAGCCATGTGCAATGTTTGATTGGTAATGGCGTAGTGTTATCACCAGAAGCGTTACTAAAAGAAATCAATGAGTTGGAAACCAGAGGGATCCCGGTCAGAGACCGCCTGAAAATCAGTGCCGCCTGCCCGTTAATTTTGTCGTATCACGTGGCGCTGGATTTGGCGCGTGAATCGCGCCGCGGCAAAGATGCGATTGGTACCACTGGCCGGGGTATTGGCCCGGCTTATGAAGATAAAGTGGCTCGCCGTGGTTTGCGCGTCGGTGACTTGGTCGATATTGAGAGTTTTACCGAAAAACTACGTGAAGTCATCAGCTTCCATAATTTTGCGCTGATTAATTATTATCAGGCACCACCGGTTGATTTCCAGCAGGTGTTGTCCGAAACCCTGGCAATTCGTGAAACCTTATTAGCGATGGTCGCTGATATTCCAGTCTTATTGCAGCAATATCATCTGAATGGTGAACGCGTCATGTTTGAGGGTGCGCAGGGCGCATTGCTGGATATCGATCACGGTACTTATCCGTATGTAACCTCATCCAATACCACGGCAGGTGGTAGCGCTACGGGCGCCGGTGTCGGCCCTTGCCATATTGATTATGTATTGGGGATCACCAAAGCTTACGCAACACGGGTTGGTGCGGGCCCATTTCCTTCGGAATTAAGCTGCAATATCGGTAAACGTCTTGCAGAACGTGGTCATGAAAAGGGTTCAACAACTGGCCGGGATCGCCGTTGTGGCTGGTTGGATATGGTGGCTTTAAATCGTGCCAGTTGGATCAACAGTATTACTGGTTTATGTTTGACCAAACTTGATGTTTTGGATGGATTAGACACCATTCGTCTCTGCGTTGCCTACGAGCGGAATGGTAAATCGGTTGATGTATTACCGCTTAGCGCCGATGAGTTTAAAGGTTGTGAACCAGTTTATATTGATATGCCCGGCTGGCAGGAATCAACCTCAGGGATAACTGATTTCGATAAACTGCCAGAAAATGCCCGTAATTATATTGTCAAAGTTGAAGAACTGGCGGGCGTACCAATTGATATTATTTCCACTGGCCCGGATAGGGTGGAAACCATTATTCGGCGAGACTTATTTGCCATTTAAAATTGATGCCCGCAACAGTGGGCATTTTTTTATTTACGATCCGGTGATACTGCGGCGTAGATCGCTGAGTAATCGGTATTTTCAAGCCCCATAGATTCTGTTTTATCCAGTAATTTGATGATGCCTTCCAAGCTGCTGGCATCAATGTGTAGTTGCTCGGCGACGGCCAAGAACAGCCGACTGTCTTTGGCTAAATGTTTGGTAGGGAAATTTGGCTTGGTAAAATCACGATCGCGCATCCGATCTAACTTTTTATCAAAGGTTGGCGCGTATAACGCACTATTGCGTAATAACGACATAAACTGATCACTATCAATACCCTGGTTTTCAATCAGCGCAAGGCTTAGTGAAAAACTGGCGGTTAGCCCGGCTATCAACTGATTCATCGCCAATTTCATCGCCGCTGCCTGACCTACCTGGCCAATCAGCTGTGGTTGTTTGCCCAGCAGTTTTAATGTTGGCAATGCTGCCCCAAAATCATCTGGATCACCACCGGCCATCAAAATTAATGTGCCGCTGCGTGCTTCGGGCAAACTGCCCAATACCGGACATTCCAGATAATTGGCGTTCTGTAACCGGCAGCGATCAGCAATGCTTTGCGATTGTTCCGGGCTGATAGTGCCCATCTGGACAATTAACTTGCCAGCCAGTGTGTCGGTACTGATAACTGCCAGCACCGATTCAATTGCAGAGGCATCACTGAGCACCAGCAGGATAATGTCCGCTTTGCTGACGGCTTGTTCAGCATTGTTGGTAATATCAGCGCCGAGATTGCGTAGTGATTCGATTTTATCGAGACTGCGGTTAAATACCGTGACATTTTGTTGTTCGGCTAACAGGCGTTCTGCCATGGCTTGACCCATCAGACCGCCACCTAAAATGGTAATTTGCATAAAAACTCCTTTATCAAATATTTATAAAACCATTCTGACATAGATGCTGTCAGTGTTGTGGGATACAATACGCAAGCATTTTACAGTCGTGACAGGGGATTACCGTGTACAAAAAAAACATGCGCATCGCAGACTTTGACGATGAAGTGTTTAAAGCCATTGCCGCTGAAGTTCAGCGTCAGGAAGATCATATCGAGCTGATTGCCTCAGAAAACTATACCAGCCCGCGGGTCATGGAAGCGCAGGGCAGTGTGCTGACCAATAAATACGCTGAGGGTTATCCCGGCAAACGTTATTATGGCGGTTGCGAGCATGTGGATACAGTAGAAGACTTAGCAATTGATCGCGCCAAAGCTTTATTCGGCGCTGACTATGCTAACGTTCAGCCGCATTCTGGCTCGCAAGCTAACGCGGCGGTTTATCTGGCCTTGTTGCAACCTGGCGATACCATTTTGGGGATGAGTTTGGCGCATGGCGGCCATTTGACTCACGGCGCCAAAGTCAGTGCGTCTGGTAAAATTTATAATTCTGTCGCTTATGGTATCAATACCGACACAGGTGAAATTGATTACGATGAAGTGGCGCGGCTTGCTAAAGAACATCAGCCTAAAATGATTGTGGCTGGCTTTTCAGCCTATTCCCGCGTTGTTGATTGGCAAAAATTCCGTGATATCGCCGATTCAGTGGGGGCTTATTTGTTGGTCGATATGGCGCATGTTGCCGGTTTGGTGGCAGCAGGTTTATATCCGAACCCGGTAAAAATTGCCGATGTCACCACCACAACAACGCATAAAACTTTGCGTGGTCCGCGTGGTGGTTTGATTTTAGCCAAGGCCAATCCGGAGATTGAGAAAAAACTCAATTCAGCGGTATTCCCCGGATTCCAGGGCGGTCCGCTAATGCATGTGATTGCGGCCAAAGCGGTTGCTTTTAAAGAAGCCATGCTGCCGGAATTTAAAAGTTATCAGCAGCAGGTTATCGAAAATGCCCGTGCTATGGCTAAAGTATTTATGGCCCGTGGTTATGATGTGGTTTCTGAAGGAACTGACGATCACTTGTTTTTAGTCAGCTTTATCGAAGCCGGTCTGACCGGTAAAGAAGTCGATGCCTGGCTCGGTGATGCACATATTACCGTTAATAAAAATGCGGTACCCAATGATCCACAATCACCATTTGTCACCTCCGGTATTCGTATTGGTACGCCCGCAGTGACCACCCGTGGTTTTAATGCTCAGGATTGCACTGATTTAGCTGGTTGGATGTGTGATGTGATTGATAGTCGTGGCGATGCTCAGGTGATTGCAGCTAACCGGGCAAAAGTTAGTGAAATCTGTGCCCGTTTACCGGTTTATGCATAAGCCGGATTAAGACGATGCGTTGCCCTTTCTGCGGTACAGCTGACTCCAAAGTGGTGGATTCCCGGTTGTCCGCAGAAGGTGACGCTATTCGCCGGCGTCGCATGTGTGTCAGTTGTAGCGAACGTTTTACCACCTACGAAACCGCTGAGTTAAGTTTGCCGCGATTGGTCAAACGTGATGCGTCGCGGGAAGTGTTTGACGAACAAAAACTGCGCGCCGGTATTATGCGGGCACTGGAAAAACGTCCAGTCAGCATGGATGCTATTGATAACGCAGTGAAAAGCATTACGCGTAAATTATGGGCCACCGGCGAGCGTGAAGTTAAAAGTCGTCTGGTTGGCGATTGGGTAATGGCTGCATTGCGTGATCTCGATGAAGTCGCTTATGTGCGCTTTGCTTCGGTTTATCGCAGCTTTCAGGATGTTAATGCGTTTCGTGAAGAAATTGCGCGCATGGAAAATCATGGCGACACCAGTAACAATTCATAAAATCTTATTAGCAATACCAATGCTGCGGATGATGTGGTGCGTCAAATCAGGGATCACAGGAGTTAATCAGCATGAGTCAACATGAACAACATATGGCCCATGCACTACAACTGGCAAAGCGTGGCCTTTACACCACTGATCCCAATCCGCGCGTCGGTTGTGTGATTGTCAAAAATGACCGGGTGATTGGTGAGGGCTGGCATCATCGCGCCGGCGAAGCCCATGCTGAAATCAATGCTTTAAATATGGCCGGCACCGCCGTGCAGGGGGCTGATTGTTATGTCACCCTGGAACCTTGCAGTCATTTTGGGCGGACGCCGCCTTGTGCTGAAGCCCTGATTCGCGCCGGTATTAAAAGCGTGTTTGTGGCGATGACCGATCCCAATCCGATTGTTGCTGGTACTGGTTTAGCGCGTTTACGCCAGGCTGGTATTGAAGTGCATGAAGGCTTGTTTGCTATGCAGGCCGAGCAATTGAATCCGGGATTTTGCCAGCGGATGCGTATTGGCCGGCCGTTTGTCCGTAGCAAAATCGCGATGAGCCTTGATGGTCGTACTGCAATGGCTTCGGGTGAAAGTAAGTGGATTACCGGACCTGAAGCGCGTCACGACGTGCAAAAATTACGTGCACGTAGTAGTGCTATTCTGACTGGTATTGGCACAGTACTGGCTGACGATCCGATGCTGAATGTCAGGCTGCAGGGCGATTGGTATCCCGATCCTGATCATATCCGGCAACCGCTGCGGGTGGTAGTCGATAGTGATTTACGGATGCCGGTCAAAGCGAAAGTTCTTGGCGGTGATAAAGTATTACTGGCCACTGCGGGTGATAAAGTGATGCGTGCGGATATTGAAACAGTAGTGTTACCGACAGCCGATAAACAAGTCGATTTAACGGCGTTGCTATCCGTACTGGCCAAACGCGAAATCAATGAGGTCATGGTTGAGGCCGGCGCTGACTTAAATGGCGCTTTATTACGCGCCCAGTTAATTGATGAGTTGATATTTTATATGGCGCCCAAATTAATGGGTAGTGATGCCCGGGCGGCATTTAATCTGCCGGGTATGCTACGTATGGATCAGAACATTGATTTGCAGGTCACTGATATGCGGCCGATTGGCAAAGACTGGCGGATCACCGTTACACCAATTTATAACGAGGTGTTTTAACAATGTTTACCGGAATTATTGCTGCATTGGGCGACGTCACGGCATTACAACCCCAAGGCGGTGATTTAAAACTGCTGATTGATGCTGGCAAGCTTGATTGCAGTGATGTCAAACTGGGCGATAGTATTGCCATCAATGGTGTTTGCCTGACTGTGGTCAGCTTGCGGGGTAAGCAATTAGCGTTTGATGTATCGCAAGAAACCATCAAACGCAGCAGTCTCGCAGCATTGAAAACCGGCAGTCAGGTCAATCTGGAAAAAGCGTTGGCGGTCGGCGACAGGCTGGGCGGCCATTTCGTCAGTGGCCACGTTGATGGTTTGGGACAAATTAGCAGCATTAAAGACGTGGCCCGATCTTGGCAAGTGGCCGTTAACGTGCCGTCAGAACTTCAGCGTTATATTGCTGAAAAAGGCTCAATTTGCATTGATGGTGCCAGTTTAACGGTCAACAAAGTGACGGCCAGCGGCTTTGAGGTCAATATCATTCCCCATACGCTTCAGGAAACGATCATTAAAGATTATCAGGTGGGTAGCCAAGTCAATCTGGAAGTAGATCTTATTGCACGTTATCTGGAGCGGCTATTGCCAGCACAAGGCAGCAAATTGACCCCGGATTTTCTAAAACAGCACGGCTATCTGACGACATGAATTTAAACAGCACTGAAGACATTCTCGACGATCTTAAAGCCGGTAAAATGGTTATTATCATGGATGATGAAGATCGCGAAAATGAAGGCGATCTGGTGATGGCCGCTGAAAAAGTCACGCCACAAGCCATTAATTTTATGGCCAAATTTGGTCGCGGCCTGATTTGTCTGACCTTGACTGAAGAACGCACCCGGCAATTGCGTCTGCCGCTGATGGTGTCAGATAATCAAACGCCGTATTCAACAAACTTTACCATATCGATTGAAGCAGCCGAGGGTGTTACGACCGGTATTTCTGCAGCAGATCGGGCACTGACCATTCAAAAAGCTGTGCACCCTGATGCCGAACCAGAAGATCTGGTTCAGCCGGGCCATATTTTTCCGTTAAAAGCACAGGCAGGTGGGGTGTTAACCCGTGCCGGGCATACTGAAGCCGGTTGTGATTTAGCACATCTGGCGGGTTTGTCACCGGCGGCAGTAATTGTTGAAATCCTCAATGATGATGGCAGTATGGCGCGGCGACCGGATCTAGAGGTTTTTGCCCAGACGCATCAATTAAAACTTGGCACCATTGCCGATCTCATCAGTTACCGTTTGCAAAATGAAATGACCATCAAGGGATTATCACAATGTCAGTTTCCGACTGAATATGGTGATTTTATGCTGCACAGTTATCAGGACGAGGTTAACGCGCAGGTACATTTAGCGCTGGTCTATGGTGACATAGATCCGGAGAGTGAAACGCTGGTTCGGGTGCATATGGCGGATCCTTTAACTGACTTGCTGGCGTCAATTCGTGAACCATTGCATTGGCCGCTGTCGGATGTGATGCGGCGTATTCAACAAGCTGGTAAAGGCGTATTAGTGGTGCTCAGGCAGCCTGAACAGAACAAACAACTCGCCACTAAAATCGCCCGTTATCAGCAGCAGGATTCAGGACAAGCACAAACTATTGCCAAGGCCGGCTGGGATATACGGACCTTTGGTGTCGGTGCACAAATTCTGGCTGATTTGGGTGTTAAGAAAATGCGTGTTATTGGCACACCGACCAAACTAACCGGTGTTTCTGGGTTTGGGCTGGAATTGGCCGGTTATTTGGAAGACTAGACATGGCAGATAATCGGCAGATATTTATAGTTGCCGGAGAAGCATCGGGGGATGCCCATGCCGGACGGTTGATTGCGGCACTTAAACAGCATGCACCACATTTATACATTAGTGGTATTGGCGGGGATGCGATGCGTGCAGCCGGTGCCGATATAGTTCAGGATTTTGCCGATTTGGCGGTAATGGGCCTAGTTGAAGTTCTGAAAAGTTACCCGCATATAAAAGCCATTTTTAATCAGACGGTCAGCCGGCTGCAGCGCGAACAACCCGATTTACTGATTCTAGTGGATTATCCCGGCTTTAATCTGAAACTTGCCAAACAGGCCAAAAAACTGGGCATTCCGGTGTTGTATTACATTAGCCCCAAAGTCTGGGCATGGCGGGCCGGGCGTGTTAAAAAAATTCAGCAGACGGTCGATCACATGGCGGTATTATTCCCGTTTGAAGTGCCGATTTACCAGCAGGCAGGTGTGCCGGTTACCTGTGTTGGCCATCCGCTGGTTGATGCGGTTCAAACTGAGTTGGATAATGTGGCGGCCAAAGCTAAATTCCAACTGGATCCCCAGCATCGGGTGATTGGCTTATTTCCGGGCAGTCGCCGCAGTGAAATTAATGCCTTATTACCAGTGATGCTGGCCGCTGCCGAGCGCATTCAACAGCGGCATTTTGATGTCAGTGTGGTCTTGCCATTGGCTCCGGGCATTTCGCTGGATTACATCAAGTCGTTTACTGATAAAAGCCGTTTGCCGATTCAGGTGGTACAGGGCGATTTTTACGATTTAATCAAAGCCTGTGATGCGATTGTTGCCGCTTCGGGTACTGTGACACTGGAAATCGCGTTGCTGGGTACGCCGCATTTAATTGTCTATAAAATCTCACCATGGAGTTACCGAATCCTGAAGCGGCTGGTGAAGATTCCCTATGTGGGTTTGTGCAATATTGTCAGCGGTGAACCGCTGATAACCGAATTATTGCAAGATGAGGTTACCGAGGTGCGCTTGGATCAGTCATTGACGGATCTGCTGATCCATCCGCAAAGCCGTCAGCGTGCCGACAAAATTCAGCAACAAGTTCGTGATGCGCTGGGGCCGGCTGGTGGCGCTGATAATGCGGCCAAACTGGTATTAAAACTTATCGGCATTGATAGTTAATGTTGATTGCCGGTGTCGATGAAGTTGGGCGTGGCCCGTTGGCCGGGCCAGTCGTGACGGCGGCGGTAATTTTAGATCCCAGTAAACCGATCGGTGGTTTAACGGATTCCAAAAAACTTTCAGAAAAACGTCGTGAAGCACTGGTACCACTTATAAAGGCAAGCGCATTATGCTGGGCGTTGGGCCGCGCCGAAGTTGATGAAATTGACCAGTTGAATATTTTGCAAGCCAGTTTGTTGGCGATGCGGCGTGCGGTACTGGCTTTGACTATTCAACCGCACAAAGTCCATGTTGATGGTATTCATGCGCCGGATTTACCGTATCCGGTGTTAACGATTATCAAAGGCGATTTGCATGATCAGGCGATTGCCGCCGCGTCGATTCTCGCCAAAGTCGCCCGGGATCAGGAAATGGTTGATTTGGATCAGCAATATCCCGGTTATGATTTGGCAAAACATAAGGGTTATCCGACAGCCGCTCATCAACGGGCATTGATGCAATTAGGGCCCTCAGTCATACACCGTAAATCATTCAAACCGGTGCAACTTGCCTTGCAATTATTGTGAATAAAGCAGCGCAAATTGCTGCTAAAACGGCGTAGCATGGTATTATTCGGCGCTTATGTTTTCATTTAATAACATCATTAATAAAATTAAACAGGTAAAAGCTGGCAAAAAAAGCCGTGCTGCTGCAGCTGGCGCGCCGCCGCTGATTGTGCCACGGGCTGATCATAATATTTCCCGTAAAGTTATTAGTCCCAGTGCTTTAAAGGTGTTGTATACCCTTAAAGATGCTGGCTTTGAGGCCTATCTGGTTGGCGGTTGTGTCCGCGATTTATTACTGGGCTATGAACCAAAAGATTTTGATATCAGCACCAATGCCTTGCCCGAACAGGTGCATAAACTGTTTCGGCGCAGTCAGCTGATTGGCCGACGTTTTAAATTGGTACATGTGCGGTTTGGCCGTGATGAAATGATTGAGGTCGCTACTTTCCGGGCACCACCAGAAGCCGAAAATCAGGTTGATGGCCGGATTATGCGGGACAATGTCTATGGTACGCTGGAACAGGATGCCTGGCGCCGTGACTTCACCATAAATGCCCTGTACTACAATATTGCTGATTTTACGATTATTGATTACACCGGCGGTATTGCTGATTTACAACAAGGTCTGATTCGCCTGATTGGTGATAAACAAATCCGCTATCGTGAAGATCCGGTACGGATGCTGCGGGCACTGCGCTTTATGGCAAAACTGGGCCTGAAACTGGAAGTAGAAACGGGAGCGTTGATCACTGAACTGGCGCCATTATTAAGCGATATTCCGCCAGCACGTTTATTTGATGAAACCCTGAAGTTATATATGAGTGGTCAGGCGGCCATGACCCATGAGTTGCTTTGTCATTACGGCGTGTTTGATTATCTGTACCCGCAAACAGCAGCTTTGCTGCATCAGCAGGTTGATGAGTACCCGCGTACTTTGTTAATGAAAGCGTTGCAAAATACTGATAAACGGCTAGCTGACGGTAAACCGGTGACGCCGGCGTTTTTATTTGCTGCATTATTATGGGAACCGTTGCGTAAACGCTGGCAGGAGCTGAGTAAGCAAATGCCGGAAATCCCGGCGATGCAACGGGCGGCTGGTGAGGTGTTAGGCGAACAAATCCAAACGGTGGCGATCCCTAAGCGATTCAGTCTGGTCACACGTGATATCTGGACCCTACAGCCGCGTTTAATGCGCCGCCAGGGTAAACGTGCTTTTGCCTTATTACTCCATCCTAAATTCCGTGCGGGCTATGATTTTCTGGCTTTACGCGCTGAATCCGGCGAACCATTGCAGGAACTGACAGATTGGTGGACAGCGTTTCAGCAAACGACGGCGACTAAACAAGCTGAGATGATCAATAGCTTAAGCAAAACCGACGCCGTTCCCAAAGGCCGCCCACGTCGTCGTCGGCGGCGCAAAACGGCTAACAAACAGGAAGATTGATGCTGGCATATATTGGCCTTGGCAGTAATCTTGAAGCACCCGCAGAGCAAATCAAGACGGCGTTAACGGACTTACAGTCTTTACCAGCAACACAATTGCTGAAAACCTCATCGCTGTATGCCAGCCCGCCAATGGGCCCGCAGGATCAGCCTGATTACATCAATGCCGTGGCTTTGCTAGACACCAGTTTGACTGCGCACGAGTTGCTGGACGCATTGCAAGCGATTGAGCAGCAACATGGCCGGCAACGGAAACGGCATTGGGGTGAACGCACATTGGACTTGGATATCTTGCTCTGCGACCAGCAAATGATAGAAGATGAACGCCTGAGTGTGCCGCATCCGGGACTAACGCAGCGGGCTTTTGTGATTTATCCGCTTCTGGAGATAGCCGGCGATATCATGATTCCGGGGCAGGGTAACTTACAAGCGATTGCCTCGCGATGCCCGCGCGGTGCATTACAACAAGTGGAATGCCATTCGATATGAAAAATTTGCCACATCATTATATTGTTGTCGAAGGGCCGATTGGTGTAGGCAAAACCCATCTGGTCAAGCGGCTGGCGGATAGTTTTAGCGGTAATACCCTAATGGAAGCACCTGAGCAAAATCCGTTTCTGGAAAAGTTTTACCTGCATCCCAAACAATCAGCATTACCGACCCAACTGAGTTTTTTGATGCAGCGGGTCAAACTGGCGCAGACACTGCAACAAGATGATTTATTCACCACGCTGCATGTTGCCGATTTTATGCTGGAAAAAGATCGCCTGTTTGCCCAGATTTCGCTGGATGATGATGAGCTGGCCTTATATAACATGGTCTATGATAATCTGACCCTGCATCACCGCACCCCAGATCTGGTGATTTATCTGCAGGCATCGTTGCCAGTTTTGAAATCAAGGATCAGCCAGCGCGGTATTCACTATGAGCAGCATGTCGAAGATGCTTATTTAAAACGGCTGGCCGATGCTTATGCCGACTTTTTTCATTATTACGATGCCTCGCCGCTATTGATTGTCAATGCCGAGCAAATTGATTTAGTCAATAGTGAAGCCGACTATCAGCAGCTGCTGGACCAAATCTGCACGCTGCAAAGTGGCCGGCAATATTACAATCCGTTACCGGTTAAAGAAGCCAAAGCATGAGCCGTTTATCGCTTAGTAGTCTGCGTAAAATGAAAGCGGCCGGCGAAAAAATCGCTGTGTTGACCGCTTATGACGCCAGTTTTGCCCATGTCCTGGAACAAGCCGGTGTTGACGTGATTCTGGTCGGTGATTCGCTGGGTATGGTGATTCAGGGCCAGGAAAGCACCGTGCCGGTGACCGTTAACGATATGGTTTATCACAGCCGCAATGTAGTCCGTGGCAGCGAAAAAGCGTTTGTTATCGCCGATTTACCCTTTATGAGTTACGCCAATATCGATCAGGCGATCAGCAATGCCGCGCGGCTGATGGCCGAGGGCGGTGTGCAAATGGTCAAACTGGAAGGTGGCGCTGATTTTGAACCGATTATTAAAGCATTAACTGCACGGGGAATACCGGTTTGTGCACATTTAGGTTTGTTACCGCAATCCGTGCATCGGCTGGGCGGTTATTTTGTCCAAGGCCGTGAAGCAGAGGCCGCTGCAAAAATAGCCCAGGATGCTAAATTGCTGGAGCAAGCCGGCGCCGATATGCTGGTACTGGAATGTGTGCCGGCGGCGCTGGCCACAAATATCAGTCAGTCACTGAATATTCCGGTGATTGGTATTGGTGCAGGTAAAGACTGTGATGGTCAGGTACTGGTGTTATATGACATGCTCGGACTAACACCGGGTAAGCGGCCACGCTTTAGTCATGATTTTCTGGCTGATGCCGGTCATATTCCTGCGGCCATCACAGCTTATGTTGACGCCGTTAAACAAGGCAAATTTCCGACCGCTGAGCAGCAGTTTTAATGCAAATTGAAGATAACCTCAGCGGTCTGCGTGCCCAGCTGAAAAGCTGGCGTGAGCATCATGAGATCATTGCTTTTGTGCCGACCATGGGCAATCTGCATGATGGTCATTTATCACTGTTGAAAAAAGCCCGGACCCTGGCTGATAAAGTCGTGGTCAGTATTTTTGTCAATCCCTTGCAGTTTGATGATCAGCAAGATCTGGCTAATTATCCACGCACCCTGAAAAATGATATTCAAAAACTGAGCAGTGCTGGTTGTGACTTATTATTCACGCCGGATAATAAAATGATGTATCCGGCGGGATTGGATTTTCACAGTTATGTGCATGTGCCGGGCATGGATGACAAACTTTGCGGGTTGGAACGGCCCGGGCATTTTGATGGTGTCGCTACCGTTGTGTGCAAACTGTTTAATATGGTGCAGCCGGAACTGGCGGTGTTCGGTGAAAAGGATTACCAGCAGTTATTATTGGTCCGCAAACTGGTTGAGGATTTTAATCTGCCAGTAAAAATTGTCGCAGCCAACACTTGTCGTGAGCCGGACGGCTTGGCAATGAGTTCACGTAATCAGCGGCTGACGGCGACGCAGCGCTCAGTTGCCGCCATTTTACATCAGCAGTTGGTAGTGATTAAACAACAACTTGAGCTGGGTGGACGGGATATTGCCAAGATGATTAAAACAGCGACTCAAATCCTTAGTAAGGCCGGTTTTGTAGTGGATTATCTGGAAATCCGCCGCGCCGAAGATTTGCTACCAGCCGACGTGGAGCAGGATCAAAAGCTGCGCATTTTGGTTGCCGCACGGCTGGATAAGGTGCGGCTTATCGACAATCTGGCAGTCAGCTTGTCTGAGCGTCGTTAAAAAGCGATAATATGCGGTCTTCTGTAAAGATTTGTTTGCCATGCAACTGACTCTGTTAAAAGCCAAATTACACCGTGCCTGCGTCACCCATTCCGAACTGGAATACGAAGGTAGTTGCGCAATTGACGGCAAATTGCTGGCATCTGCCGGTATTCGTGAATACGAACAAATTCATATTTACAACGTTGCCAATGGTGAACGTTTTGTGACTTATGCTATCCGCGCCGAAGACGGCTCCAATATCATCTCGGTCAATGGCGCTGCGGCGCATAAAGCATCGCCTGGCGATCGGGTCATCATTTGCGCTTACACCGCGCTGGATGCCAGTGAAGTCGAAAGTTTCAAACCGACATTGGTGTATCTGGACGAAAATAACGATGTCACCCATATGCGTCATGCCATTCCGGTGCAGGCCGCTTAAAGCACGATATCTACCAGCAGAACAGGTTGTCATCTGCTTGTCATAAAATCATTATTAAACGGTCATAAAGCTGCTCTAAGCTATTGTTAAATAAATAGCTTAGAGTGCTTCAATGCTGAACATCGAACAAGCCGTTCAACAAAAATTCCCTAAATTCGAACACAGTAAACCCTGGTTTAAAAAGTCGACGCTAAATTTCCTGCGCCGTATCACCCACGAGCAGGAAGTGAATCGTTTTCTGGAGCAACACTCGCAGCTGACCGGCTTTGATTTTATCGATGAAGTCCTGGATTATTTCAATTTTAGTTACAGTATTTCTAACCGCCACCGCAATAATATTCCGGCCAGTGGCCGGGTGGTGATAGTCGCTAATCATCCGCTGGGTGCGCTGGATGGTTTATCGCTGCTGAAAATGGTCGGTGAAGTGCGCCGTGATGTGAAAATCGTTGCCAACGATATGTTGCTTGATTTCGCTGCACTCAAGCGGCTGTTTTTGCCGGTCGATAATTTAGCCAAAGCCACCCGTAAAAGTAATATTGCCACTATTATCGATAGCCTCAATCGTGATGAAGCGATTATTGTGTTTCCGGCTGGTGAAGTATCCCGGATCCGGCCCAGCGGTGTACGGGATGGTAAATGGAACAGCGGCTTTTTAAATTTCGCCAAAAAAACCAATGCACCGGTATTGCCAGTGTTTGTTGGTGCCCGAAATTCATCACTGTTTTACAGTGCGTCAATGGTTTACAAGCCATTGTCAGGGATGATGCTGGCTCATGAAATGTTTAATAAAAACTCCAAAACCATTCAGATATGTATCGGTGAGCCTATTCCTTACCAGCAAATTGAAGCGCTGCCATTGGTTAAAGCCGAAAAGGCCAAATTGCTGCGCCGGCATTTATATCGTTTGGCTAAAGGCAAAAAACCGTTGTTTGCAACGGAGCATACCATTGCCCATCCACAAGACCGCAGGGCGATTAAGCAAGAGCTAAAAAACGCTTTATTACTGGGCGAAACAGCGGATCAGAAAAAGATCTATTTGTTTGATTACCGTTCCGATTCAGCCGTGATGCAGGAAATTGGTCGATTGCGGGAAATGACCTTCCGGCAGGTTGGCGAGGGTACCGGCAAACGGCGCGATTTGGATCAGTATGATCGTGATTACCGGCATTTGATTTTATGGGATGAACAGGAACTGGAAATTGCCGGCGCTTACCGGATTGGTGAAGTGACACAGATCCAGCAAACGTGCCGGCAGGTTTACTCGGCGGAATTATTTGCTTATCAGCCGGCGATGCAACCGTATTTTGCTAAAGGAATTGAGTTGGGACGCAGTTTTGTCAGCCCAAAATACTGGGGTAAACGCAGTTTGGATTATTTGTGGTACGGCATTGGCGCCTACCTGAAACAATTTCCCGAAGTGCAATATTTATTTGGCCCGGTCAGCCTCAGCAATAGTTATCCAGCCTATGGTCAGGCGCTGATCGTTGAATATTACCGTCGCTATTATAAGGATAGTGAAAAGCTGGCAACAGCGCGCACGCCCTATCAAACTGATGCCGAAACGATGCAGCGTATCAATACGATTTTTACAGGTAATGCCGAAGCTGATTTTGCACTGCTACGCGAGCAATTAGCGCATATGCAAGTGACAGTGCCGACCTTGTATAAACAATATGCCGACGTCTGTGAGCCGGGCGGAGCGCGGTTTATCGATTTTAATATTGATGCCAATTTTGGCTTTTGCATCGACGGACTGGTGATGATTGATTTAAAGCAACTCAAAGCCAATAAACGCAAACGTTATCTGGGTGAATAATCAGCGGCCGTGACACTGTTTGAATTTACGGCTATTGCCACAAATACAAGGATCGTTACGCGCTAATTTCACTGCTGGTAAAAACGTTCCATCGAGATAAAACCATTGGCCATCCTGATAAACAAAACGTGATCGTTCATGTAACTGGCCAACGGGCCGATCATGATAAAACGCTACAAATTCTACTTCAGCCTGTTGGCCATGACTTTCTGCGTTAATGATTTTTAATCCCAGCCACTGGGTGGTTTGGCAGGTTTGTTGTAATGCCTGCCGATCATCCGCATGGTGTTGCTCGGGATGCAGCGTATTCATTAAATAGTCGATGTCCTGTTTTACAAAAGCACAATAACGCGCGCGCATTAAGCTTGTCGCATCAGTTGCAAGGTGTTTACCGAGATGCAAAGGCTGACAACAATTTTGGTAAGTTTGAGGCTGGCCGCAGGGACAATTTGACGCTGTCATCAAAACTGAATTTGCATTAAATCAGGGTGAGAAAACCGATAACCAAGTTGTTGCTTGACCTTGTTATTGCTGACAATTTTAAAGTTCGAATAGTTATCATCGGCACAATCCGGTGCTGGTAACCCCAGCAACTTTCTGGCGTAACAATAAAATTCACGTTTGCTAGGATGGGTATCAGCACTGGCATTGAATACTTCCCCCCAGGCTTGCTGCGCAATAATCGCGTCGATTATGCCAATAACATCATCGAGATGTACCAGATTCACCGGGGCATTAGGTTGTGGTAGTTTTTTGCCATGCCGGAAAAAACGCCCCGGATGCCGGCGGCCGTCAATTAAACCACTGCAACGCAAGATAGTTGTCTGGAAGTTTGGGTTACCCCGAAACAACTGTTCTATCTGAAATAACACGCTGTCCGGATTTTCGGCGGCTTCATCTTCACTGACTTCACGTTGTAAATTCTGATATACCGAACTGGAACTGACCAGTAAAACGTTTTCTAATATACCATCTTCAATTTGGCTTATAAGATATTGAAAGGAAATAATATTTTTGCTGGTTATGTTGACTATTAAAACACGACAATTAAAAAAAGTCGCACGGTCATTCCTGTTATCTATGTCAATGAGAAACGGTATGGCACCCGCCGCCTCAATTTCCGGAAAACGGTTTAACTGTCTGGTAGAAGCCGCTACCTGCAGATCCTTTAACTTAAAGTGTCTGACCAACGGCAGGCCTAACCAGCCACTACCTAATAATGCGATATCAAATGTTGTCATAAGAACCATTATAATTTGTCAGCGATATTTCTGTTTAAATGAGCGATTGCTTATGCATTACTTTATTGGTGAGTTTATCTGTGCTAACAATGCATATCACTTCGGAGCAGAGGTGTGCTGATGGCCCCCTCTTCAGAAAAGCCATGGTATAGCGAACCGGCTGATGATTGTCTGAACAGGCTTGCCAGTAGCGAACTGGGCTTATCTGACGCTGATGTTATCTCACGTCAACAGCAATACGGACGCAATCAGTTGCCCGCCGCTAAGTCTGCCAGTCCATTTAAGCGCTTATTACGACAGCTAAACAGTGTTTTGATTCTGGTGTTGATTACGGCTGCGGTAATCACTGCATTTTGGGAGCATTGGCTCGACAGTTACGTTATTTTGATTGTTGTTGTGGTCAATACGGTTGTTGGTTTTATTCAGGAAGGCAAAGCCGAGCAGGCACTCCAGGCCATCGCGCACATGCTGGCGCCCAATGCCATTGTTTTACGCAATGGTAAACGCCGAGAAATTCCCGCCGCTGAAGTCGTACCAGGAGACTTAATGATACTGGCTGCAGGCGATCGGGTGGCCGCTGATTTACGATTATTACAAGCAAAAAACTTGCAAATTCAGGAAGCGGTGTTGACGGGTGAATCCTTGCCGGTGGAAAAAGATACCACAGACGTGGCGGAAAATACGCCACTAGGCGATCGTAGTTGTATGGCGTATTCCGGAACGCTGGTCAGCCGCGGCCATGGTCTGGGGCTGGTAGTCGCCACTGGCAGGTATACCGAAATTGGCCGGATCAGTGGCCTGATGACCAACGTCGAACAATTGAGCACGCCGTTACTGCAACAAATGACACATTTTTCCCGATGGTTAACGTTAGTCATTATCGTTTTTGCAGGACTGATCTTCGCTTATGGTACTTTTTTGCAGCAAACCGCTGCGGCAGAAATGTTTATTACCGTGATCGGTTTTGCGGTAGCAGCGATCCCTGAAGGATTACCGGCAATATTAACGATCACACTTGCGATTGGGGTGCAGGGTATGGCCGGTCGCAAAGCCATTATTCGTCGTTTGCCAGTCGTGGAAACCCTGGGCGCTGTTTCGGTGATTTGCTCGGATAAAACTGGCACCCTGACCCGTAATGAAATGACGGTGACCGAACTGGTGACGGCTGATAATGCATTTAATTTTACCGGTGTCGGCTATGAACCAACCGGCAGCTTGCAAATCGATAATCAGCCGGTCAATCTCGATATTACTCCAACGGTTACCACGCTGATTCGCAGTGCTGCACTTTGTAATGATGCCAGCCTCCATCATCAACAAGGTCAATGGCAAATGACGGGTGATCCGATGGAAGTGGCTATTCTGGTATCTGCTATTAAAGTGGATATGCAACCGGAGGAACTACAGGGTCAGTTTCCACGCCATGATGTTATCCCGTTTGATGCACAGCACTGTTTGATGGCGACCTTGCATCATGACCATGAGCAACATCATTTTATTATCGTAAAAGGCGCACCGGAGCAATTGCTGGCAGATTGCCAATGGCAACAAACAGCAGAGGGCGAGCGCGAACCCTTAGAGACTGAATATTGGCATCAACAGATGCAAAAGCTGGCTAGTCAGGGACAACGGGTATTGGCTGTAGCAATAAAAAATACTAACGCTGAGCAAATTACACTGAACTTTACTGATTTAGAGGATGACTTGGTTTTGCTGGGGTTGTTGGGATTTATGGATCCGCCACGCGAAGAGGCCGTCAAAGCGATAGCCGACTGCACAGCTGCAGGCATTCAGGTCAAAATGATAACCGGTGACCATGCGGTAACAGCGAGTGCTATTGCGGCACAACTGGGCCTGAACAACCCTGATGCGGTGATTACTGGCAACGAGCTTGATGAGCTCAGTGAGGCTGATCTCATTCAACGAATTGATAATACTTCGGTATTTGCCCGGACGTCACCAGAGCATAAATTACGCCTGGTGTCAGCATTGCAAAGTCAGCAACATATTGTTGCCATGACTGGCGATGGTGTGAATGATGCGCCAGCCCTGAAGCGTGCCGATGTGGGTATTGCTATGGGAAAATCCGGTACAGAAGCGGCTAAAGAGGCGGCGGAAATGGTGCTTGCCGATGATAATTTTGCCTCTATCGTCCGGGCGGTCAGTGAAGGCCGGACGGTATACGATAATCTGAAAAAAGCGATTTTGTTTCTGCTGCCAATCAATGGCGGGGAGTCACTTAGTATTATTGCTGCCCTTTTGGCAGGCTTAACACTCCCCATTAGCGCGATACAGATTCTCTGGGTCAATATGGTTAGTTCGGTAGCACTTTCTATGGCATTGGCTTTTGAGCCCGCAGAAGAAAATGCCATGCAACGACAACCACGGCAACGGGATGAGAAAATGCTTTCGGGCTTATTGATTTGGCGAATCTGCTTGGTTTCCGTATTATTTTTAGCCGGTATTTTTGGCATTTTTGTCTGGAGTCAGTCGCAAGGCGCGAGTCTTGAGCAATCCCGAACCTATGCGGTTAATACACTGGTGATGATGGAAGTTTTTTATCTATTCAACGTGCGCTGTCTGAATGTCGCCTCATGGTCGATCCGGCAGTGGTTTACCTCCAGGATTGCCTGGTTGTCACTGAGTCTTGTGGTGTTGTTGCAATTAGCCTTCACCTATCTGCCGGTGATGCAGGATTTGTTCAGTTCACAATCCGTGTCATTGCGTTATTGGTTGATAATTGGTGCGATTGGCGTGGTGGTTTATATGCTGCTGGAACTTGAAAAATCTCTGCGCAGATGGCTGGTAAATAATTGATTTTAATAAATTTAATTCGTCATTAAAATTGATGATATAGAAATGAGTAAATACTTTAAAAATGTGCTTTGACCTCATAAGTTCCTGTTCACCATTATTGCTGCACAGCAGACTAGTTTTTGCAAAAGCTATATATACCGAAGCCGATGTATTGGTCGCGTTTATCTCTGTCAGTCGCAATTACGATAACGTAGAGCTAAAGCCCATCACCACTTGAACAGCTTAATGGTTTTGTTGAGACTTCCGGTGACAGTAAAAGTGATAAAACAACCCCACTATTATTAATGTAAAAACAGACAGAATCACCACAATTGGCCAAGGAAGCAGAGAGGAGGATGGGTTATTTGGCTGGGTGGTTTGCAAGCTTTTTGGCAGTTTTTGTAATGGTAAATCGATCGTGACCCAATCGTCGCGCTCAGCCGGTGTGATATCCAGATATTCCTCAAAGCTGAAAACCGGCGCACTACCGGATACACGGCTTGAGGGGATTTGTGGTATTCGTACCAGCCACAAAGCATCAAGATTTTCGGCTAATTGTAGTTCAAATTCGCTGAGAGTGCGCTTGCTGCGATTTTCGGCCAGATGGATAATATCGTTGCTTAAAGTTGCAAATGCCGCAGCAGGTAATAGACGGCTGGTTTCGGTCATTAAATAATCGTAAATTTGCCGGGCTGCAACAAGGTCAGCTTCACTAAACAGATTATAAAAATAGGCGCTAACGGCCATTATCAGGCCATTGTTACCGCGTTCAGGTACATTCCATCCCAGCGATTTCAATGCGTCGATACTGATACCGGTGCAATTCATGTCGGCATGCTGATATTGAAAACTATGCCGGTAAAAATGCTGCATGATTTGATTCATTGATTGTTGGATCTGATTTACCGGTGCCGAGTCATTTAAAGTGGCGACCAACATATATGATGGCCGGTAATAATTCTGGCCACTATTGACATCAGCCAGATATTTGGCCATTGGCGTTACGCCGGCGATAATGCCTTTTTCACTGACCACATCCAGACTGTAAAAGTTATTGACCAGCCAGTTATGGTATTGACCATCATGGCTAAGTTCACCAGTTACCAAAGCAAAATGACCAGCCAAAGCTTCATGATCATCCCCCTGGGCACCATTGAGCATTATTGCCAATACCGGTTTGCTAACAGCTTTGTCAGCGGCGTTGTCAGTTCGTTGCCAAATCAATCTATCCTGATGCGATTGGCTGGCGCCGCCTTGCTCAGCGTGTACCCAGTCTTCAATGGTTTCTGCATCGGTTAATGGTTGCAGTGTCTGACTTTGAATTTGGAAAGCCACCGGCCAGATGGTTTCAGCGATAAATTTGCCATTGATTGTTTCGCCGCGCATATGCACGGTTTTATCGGCAAAAAAGGCGGTAGTATCAGCATTCCAGTAACTTTTATTCTGCGGAATTTTATCAACTAGTTGCCAATCCAGGCGTTGACCATTGGGCAAGCGAAGTTGTTTAGTAGCGGGATTCAGTTGTGTATTTTGAATAACTTGCGGTTTACCCAGCCAGACCGGCGGTGGTGATTCAATAACCGGCGCATCAGTCAACCAGTCGGGCAGCGCAACGATGGCATCGGCCTGAATTTTCTCGTCGCTAATTGCCAGCCATTCGCCGGCAAAATACCATTTGCTTTGCGGTAATAAAGGACAAACGCGGCAATCGCCGGTCATTAATCTGGGCTGAGAATCATCCGACCACAATGGATAAGCAGTGGGCGCAGGCCGTGGCTGGGCCTGAGCGCTGTGCAGGCTCAGCAATAAACTAAAAACAATCAGTGATTTCAGCGGCATGTACTGAGCATATCATGCCAGTGCTTGATCTTTAGCGGTGTGAATTTCAGCTTTCAGCGCGTCATCAATTTTTAACTGGCGAGCTAATTCGTCGAGATAGGCTTTTTCCATAAAGCTTTCTTCATCAACCATTAACAAACTGGCTAAATACATCTCAGCGGCTAGTTCCGGGGTTTTGGCATGCTGGGCGACTTCGACCGGATTAACCGGTTTTTTTAGTTCTTGATCCAGCCATTGTTGTAATTCGGAATCTGTAGTTAATGCCGCGATTTGATCATCGATCAATTGCCGCTCGCGATCATCAATATGGCCATCGGCTTTGGCGGCGCTCAGCATGGCAATTAAAATGCCATGACTGTGCAGCTCGGCTTGAGGCGCGGGTAAACGGTCAACCGTTTGCGGTGTTTGCTGCGGCGCCCCGGTCTGATTTTGTTGCCAGCTCTGATAGGCTTTAAAAGCCACGGCCCCCAGTGCAGCAATACCGCCATATTTCAATACGCCGCCGCCGATTTTTCGGGCTTTTTTATTCCCCAGTAACAAGCCCACTGCGGTACCGACTAAGGCGCCGCCACCAGCGCCTGTAAGAAATTGACTGACCTGACTGTTATTAATGCCTTTGCCGCCAGTTTGTTGCTGTAAAAATTGATTACCGGATTGCAGTAATTTATCCATCAAACCTCGGGTATTCATGCCTGTTGTACTCCAAACGAATTGATTGCTGTAAAACCTGTCCATATGACTGCTGACTAGCGATAATAACCAGCCAATTTACCAAAACTTACCATAGCAATAAAAAATTAAATGAATATGAATTTAGCCAGACAAGCCGGTGCCAGCAATATGATGACCATTATTTTCTGGTTATTGTTAATGGCATCCCTGACGCTGTTTTTCAATGGCTTTATTGACCAGCGTGATAACCCGAACCGGGATCTGGCGACAGTTGCAATTGATGGCAACCGGGAAGTGATTCTGGATCGTAATCGCGCCGGTCATTATGTGGCGCCGGGCAAAATTAATGGTCACGAGGTGACATTTTTACTGGATACCGGGGCGACTAATATCAGCGTGCCGGCGGGTATTGCTGAAGCTGCCGGTTTAGAACGCGGTCGGCCAGCCATGGTCGGTACCGCCAATGG
>JAVVFF010000137.1:0-5413 GCA_032250995.1 Methylophaga sp.
CGTTAATTTTTGTTGCCCGGCCACTGGCAGTATTAATTTCGGTAAAACCATTTTTTAAATTCCGCTGGCGTGAAATCGGTTTTATTTCCTGGGTCGGTTTACGTGGCGCAGTGCCGATTGTGCTGGCGATTTTTCCGGTGATTGGCGGCGTTGATAATGCCGAACTGTATTTTAATGTGGCGTTTGCCGTGGTGCTGTTGTCGTTGTTGGTACAAGGCGCAACGTTGTCGCCAATGGCACGTTGGATGCGGGTTGCCGTGCCCAAAGAGACCAAGCCGGATCAACGTGGTGCGCTGGGCATTTTGCCCGAAAATGACTTTGAAATGTTTGTTTACAAAGTCGATAACCCGGTGCTTGATAATCAGCAGATCCGTTTGCTGCGTTTTCCTTCCGGTACGTTGATTTCGGCTTTGTTTCGCGATCATCAGATGCTACATCCCAAAGGCAGTACTGAGCTAAAAGTGGGTGATGTTTTGTGTGTGATCAGCCGCAGTGAGGATTTAACCAAACTAAATCAGCTCTTTAATGGCGATGCTAAGTTACGTCAGGCCGAGGCCTTTTTTGGGGCGTTTGTGCTGAATGGCGATGCTTTATTGCGTGATGTCGCCAAAGCCTACGGCCTGACTATTAGTGCTAATGAACAAGATGCGACCCTAGCAGAATTTATTTCCCGTCGGGTCGGTGGTCATCCGGTGGTGGGTGATGATGTCGATTGGCATGGCATTCATTGGGTGGTGAATGAAGTAGATGGTGATCAAATTCGTAAAGTGGGTATGCGGCTTTTTTAGGCTTTAACGAACAGTCTAACCAGCCGGCTATCTGCTATAATTAAACACTTTTTATATCGCTAACCGCCTGACAGGAAAACCGTTTTGACCACTGTTTCTCAACAAATCCATCGATTACTTGAACAACGTATTCTTATTTTAGACGGCGGCATGGGCACCATGCTGCAAAGCTACCAACTCAGCGAAACGGATTTCCGGGGTGCGCGGTTTGCCGACCATCCTTGCGATGTCAAAGGCAATAACGATCTGTTATCGCTGACTCAGCCACAAATTATTCGTGATATTCACCGTGCTTATTTTGAAGCCGGCGCCGATATTGTTGAAACCAATACTTTTAACGGCACCTCAATCGCCATGGCCGATTACCAGATGCAAGATCTGGTCTATGAGCTGAATAAAGTTTCTGCGCAGTTGGCGCGCGAAGTGGCCGATGAATTTACCAAAACTAATCCGGACAAACCGCGCTTTGTTACCGGCGTATTAGGACCGACCAATCGTACGGCCAGCATTTCACCGGATGTCAATAATCCTGGCTTTCGTAATGTTAATTTTGATCAACTGGTCGAAGCGTATTTAGAAGCGATCCGCGGTCTGGTTGATGGCGGCGTCGACATGTTGCTGGTGGAAACGGTGTTCGATACCTTAAATGCCAAAGCGGCAGTGTTTGCTATCGAAACCTTTTTCGAGCAACAGCAAATCCATCTGCCAGTGATGATTTCTGGCACCATTACCGATGCCAGTGGCCGAACCTTATCAGGACAAACAGCCGAAGCATTCTGGAATTCGCTGTCGCATGTGCAGCCGTTATCAATTGGTTTGAACTGCGCACTGGGCGCCGAGCAATTACGTCAATATGTCGAAGAGCTGTCGCAAATTTCGACCAGCTTCGTTAGCGCTCATCCCAATGCCGGTTTGCCCAATGAATTTGGTGAGTATGATGAATCGCCGGAAGCCATGGCCGTTCATATTAAAGAATGGGCCGAGTCGGGATTCTTAAATATTATCGGTGGTTGTTGTGGTACAGCACCAGCACACATTAAGGCGATTGCTGAGGCTGTTGACGGTATCAAACCGCGGCAGCTGCCGGAAAATAAGCATCATTGCCGTTTGAGTGGCCTGGAGCCGTTAAATCTGACCGAAGACAGTCTGTTTACCAATATTGGCGAACGTACCAATGTCACCGGCTCAATCCGCTTTGCCAAGCTGATCAAAGAGGGTGATTTTGACACCGCGTTGGAAGTTGCCCGTCAGCAAGTCGAAAACGGCGCCCAAATCATCGATATCAATATGGATGAGGGCATGCTCGATTCGCAGGATGCGATGGTTACCTTTCTGAATCTGGTTGCCGCCGAGCCCGATATCAGCCGTGTGCCGATCATGATTGATTCCTCTAAATGGGAAATCATCGAAGCCGGCCTAAAATGTATTCAGGGCAAGGGTATTGTTAATTCCATCAGCCTGAAAGAAGGTGAAGCCAAGTTTATTGAACAGGCTAAACTGGTGCGTCGTTATGGCGCTGCGGTGATTGTGATGGCCTTTGATGAAGATGGTCAGGCCGATACCCGTGAACGTAAACGCAGCATTTGTACCCGCAGCTACGAAATTCTCACCCAAAAAGTGCATTTTCCGCCTGAAGATATTATTTTCGATCCCAATATCTTTGCAGTCGCTACTGGTATTGATGAGCACAATAATTATGCGGTGGACTTTATTGAAGCCACCCATGACATCAAACAAAGCTTGCCACATGCCCGCATTAGTGGCGGTGTATCCAATGTGTCGTTCTCATTCCGCGGTAATAATCCGGTACGTGAAGCCATTCATGCGGTGTTTTTGTATCACGCCATTAAAGCCGGCATGGATATGGGTATTGTTAACGCAGGTCAGCTGGCAATTTACGATGATTTGCCGGCTGAGCTGCGTGAACATGTTGAAGATGTCATCCTCAACCGCCGTGATGATGCCACTGATCGCTTATTGGCAATCGCCGATAAATACAAAGGCGATGGCAGCGTCGAGAAAAAAGAAGATCTGGAATGGCGCAGCTGGCCGGTGGTTAAACGCCTGGAACACGCGCTGGTTAAAGGTATTGCCGATTTTGTTGATGAAGACACCGAGTTGGCCCGCCAGGAATATGCCAAACCATTAGAGGTCATCGAAGGTCCGTTGATGGATGGCATGAATGTGGTCGGTGATCTGTTTGGTGAAGGCAAAATGTTTTTGCCACAAGTGGTCAAATCGGCGCGGGTGATGAAAAAAGCCGTGGCCTATCTGATGCCATATATTGAAGCCGAAAAAGACGACAGCACAGTCAGTAACAGCAACGGCACCATCCTGATGGCCACTGTTAAAGGCGATGTGCATGATATCGGTAAAAATATCGTCGGTGTGGTGCTGCAATGCAACAATTTTGAAATCATCGATATGGGCGTGATGGTGCCGGCGCAGAAGATCCTCGACACCGCCCGCGAGCACAATGTTGATATTATCGGTTTGTCAGGGCTGATTACCCCGTCGCTGGAAGAAATGGCCCATATGGCCAAAGAAATGCAGCGACTGGGCTTTGAAATCCCGCTGATGATTGGTGGTGCTACCACCTCGATGATTCACACCGCCGTTAAAATCGACCCTAATTATCAGGGACCGGTGATTTACGTCAAAGATGCCTCGCGGGCGGTGGGTGTCGCTCAGAATCTGGTTAGCAAAATAACCCGCGATGACTTTGTCAAAAAAACCAAAGCCGATTATCAGAGCAAACGCGAACAACATCAGGGCCGTAAATCGACTCGCCGGTTACTGCCTTTAAAACAAGCGCGGCTTAATAAAACCAAAATTGACTGGCCGGCTTATCAGCCAGTGATACCCAAGCAGCCCGGCATTCAGTTGTTTGATGATTATCCGTTGCAGGAATTGGTGGAACGCATCGATTGGACGCCGTTTTTCCAGTCGTGGGAACTAGCTGGTCGTTATCCGCGAATTCTCACCGATGAAATCGTCGGTGAACATGCGACGCATTTGTTTGAAGATGCCAAAAAAATGCTGCAACAAATTGTTGACGAGAAATGGCTGAAAGCCCGCGCCGTGATTGGTTTATTTCCGGCCAATAGCGTTGGCGATGATGATATTGAGGTGTATACCGACGACAGTCGCAGCGAAGTGCATATGACACTGCATTCCCTGCGTCAGCAAAGCGAAAAACCCCCCGGCCGGCCCAATGCGGCGTTGGCAGATTTTATTGCGCCTAAAGACAGTGGTGTTGCCGATTACATCGGAGCCTTTGCAGTTACCGCCGGTATTGGAATCGATGATCATGTTGCCCGTTTTGAAGAAGATCATGACGATTACAACAGCATCATGCTTAAAGCCCTGGCGGATCGGCTGGCCGAAGCTTTAGCCGAGCGCATGCATGAACGGGTGCGCAAAGAATTCTGGGGCTTTAAAACCGATGAACAGCTTGATAATGAAGCGCTGATCGACGAAAAATATCAGGGTATTCGCCCGGCACCGGGTTATCCGGCCTGCCCGGATCACACTGAAAAAGGCCTGCTGTGGGAATTGCTGGATGTTGAGCAACGTATCGGCATGACCTTGACCGAAAGTTATGCGATGTTGCCAACCGCAGCGGTCAGTGGCTTTTATTTTGCCCATCCGGAATCCCGCTATTTTGGCCTCGGCAAAATTGCTGAAGATCAAGTCAAAGATTATGCAGCGCGTAAAAACTGGGATCTGCCCATGGCGGAACGTTGGCTGGCACCGGCACTGTCTTACGATGGTGATGACTGATGCAGGACGATATTATTGAAGTGCAGACGCGCATTGCTTTTCAGGATGGCGTGATTGAAGAGCTCAATCAAGTGGTGACCCGACAGCAAGCTCAAATTGATCTGCTGCAGCGGCAACTCGATAAGCTTAATGGTCAGGTTGAGAATTTGCAGCAGGATCAGGTAGTGCAGCAAGCTGATGAGCCGCCACCACCGCATTACTAAGCAATAAATGTCGGCTATGCAGCGATTGACGGTTTTTTGTCAGAGCGATAGCGCATTGGCCCGGCAGCATATCCGTAATGGTCTCAGGCTGAATGCAACGCTGAAGGTTTTATGGCTGGCCGCGACAGCAGATCCCAGTCAGTCAATTATTAGCCAGGCGCAGGCCAATCAGTATTTGGGCCAGGAAAAGGATGTGCTGGTATTTGATGCCAGTGAATTTTGCCGGCCTGATGCCCTGGCAGCCGCGCTGGGAACCTTACGCGGCGGTGGCCTGTTTTTTATGCTGCTGCCGGAAAATACGGATAGCCTCTGGCTGAGACGGTTTATCTGTTTAGCTGAAAATTTTGCCAAGCAGACGGCATCAGCGATTTTCTGGCAGTCGGGATCAGACTGGCCGTCAATTGACTGGCCGACTCGGCCAAAATACAGCGGTTTTTCCCTTACGGATGATCAACAAAATGCATTACTGGCGATCCAAAAAGTTGCATTAGGTCATCGGCGGCGGCCGTTATTAATAACCGCCGATCGTGGCCGCGGTAAATCGACAGTACTGGGCATGGCTGCCGCCGATTTAGTCAGTCACGGTAAAACACAGATCTTAATCACGGCGCCATCAACATTGGCGGTCAGCAGCTGTCT
>JAVVFF010000138.1:0-5387 GCA_032250995.1 Methylophaga sp.
TTAAAACAATCCGGTCTGTTTGGTCAGATAAATCAGACAGTAAAATCACTACCGGAGGATGATGAAGTTCGTATCGCGTGGGAAAATGCACAATCGTTTACCCGCGTATCCCCTACTATGCTGGCAATGGCGCAGCAGTTTAACCTGACAGAATCCCAACTAGATGACCTGTTTGATTTGGCGGCGCAGGTGGAAATATGAGCCTATCAACACGATTAGCTAAAATATCTGCCGCATTTTCAGAACTAATCAACGCCACTATAGGCGGTCATAATAACGAAACACTATCGGGTAGAGCCTACCGCAGGCGCAACAAATCAAGGTGTGGTGCGTTTGCCTACAAGTGGATAAACCGACCTTTCTGGTGGCAGAAAGACCATTGCCTAACCTCTCACCTTGATGACCGAATATGGTGCAGGCAATTTAAAAAACAGATTGATGAACTAGACCGCGAAAGCGGTTTTTTTACGCCCGGAGATAATTGATATGGGACTACTTGACCAGCAGGCGCAACAGATTGAGGCGAACGAGTGGGGTGCAACGCCGGCGCAATCCACCACCTATCAGGCGACGCAATATAACAATACGCCGACGGTCAGTGCGGATAAATACAACGCCGTTAATGCAAACGCCAATACGTTTGATATGACCGTCAATGACAGGACCGGTCGTAATGGCGTGGTGGAAGATCGGCTGAACAAGATGATTGGTCGTGACAGCGAATATATGCAGATGGCTAAGAGCAACGCGCAGCGCAATATGTCTGCTCGCGGTCTTGGTAACAGCAATTTGGCAATCGGTGCGAATTATGCGGCAGGGCTGTCAGCGGCATTGCCGATTGCGCAGCAAGACGCCAGCGCTTTCAATGAAATTGGCATGGGCAATACCAATACTAAAAACCAGTTTGACCTGTCAAACCAGGCGGCAGAGAACCGGGCATTAAGTGAGAACGCATCCGCAGAAAACCAGTCACGGATCTGGACTGCCACGGCCAAGGACACAGCCAATAAACTGAATCAGCAATATGAAAACCAAGCATCCGTCTTTGGCGCAGAAGCGGCCAATCAATTTGCACTGCAAAACAAAGCGGCTTTAGATCAGTCTGCGCGTGATTTTGCTAATTCAAAGGATACGGCATCAATTCAGAATGCAGAAAATAATCTACGATTGTTATTGGCTGCTGCTGATGAGGGATTGGGTTTTTATAATACTGACATTCAGCGCAAAACTGCGCTGGACGGCATCGCTAGTACCTTAGTTCAATCAGGTTTAAATGCTGGAGTGTTTGCAACACAAGATGGGGCCGCGAATTGGATCAAGATGATTGGCGATCTTTATCCTGAAATGGGGTTGTCCGTGACAACGCAGCTTGCCACCACAGCATCTAGCGGCGTTCAGTAATGGCTGAAATAAACGCCAACACACTGCCAACGGTGACGCCGCCGTGGTTGCAGCAGTCTCAGCAGCAGCCGCAGCAAACAACACGGCAAAATGCGCCGCAACAACAGCAACAACAGCAGCAGTTCCAGCAGCCAAAAACGGATTATCTCGGTGTTGCCGGAAAGCTGTTTGCAAAACCGATAGGCAATACAATCGGATCGTATTTCGGTGCCGGTGGTGCGGCTACGGGTATTGGCGGTGCGTCTGGTGCGATAGCAGCGGGCGGCGGATCTTATGTGACAGGTAGCGGCCTTGCCGGTACGGCATCAGCTATAAACACAACGGCGGGCGCAGCAGGATCTAGTGCGGGCGGATTTACCTCCGGGCTTAAAGGTAGTTTGAAGGGCGGTCTCGGCGCGGGCATTGCCGGCTTTGCTGGTGGTTTTCTTGGTGACAAAATTTTTGGCGGTCAGGGCGGCACTGGCGGCAGTATTGGTGCATCGATAGGTTTTGCGGTAAACGGTCCACTTGGCGCGGCACTCGGCGGCTTACTTGGTGGTGCGGTCGGCGGGTTGTTTGGTGGTGGTAAAAAAAGAAGTTATTACAGTATGGCCTTCGGCGATAAAGGCATGTCCAGCTTGGGCGCTGGCACTACCTATGATACAGCATTGGGTAAGATCAAGATTTACGGCAGGCGTGATGGTGGTAAGGCTATTAAGCCAGCGTTAGACGCGATCCGTAAGTCCGATGAGCAAGTGGCAGCGATGTTTGATGATGATCAACTGGTCAGGGCAAAACAAGGCATCGCCGCTGCCAAGTTTAATCAGGGTACAAGGTGGACACAAAACCCGCAACGTGCAGAAACGATCCTTAAGAACACCGTCAAAGCGCGGTATGCGTCAGCAGTATCAGGGCTTGATAATCATTACGGCAGTGTATTCAACCGCATTGCCGATGATAAAAACATGGGCGGTTTAATTTCAACATTCGCACAGTTGGACAAAGACATTCAGAACGGCGGCAACATTTTCGCAGGCAAGAACGTAAAAAATGGTCAACAAGCCATCAATGTTATTGCTGAGACTTATGGGCTTGCCGATAAGAAGCCAGCGCCGAAGTCGATGACTACGCAGCGACCAACTGAGCTGGCCAAGCCTACAGGGCCGGTCTGGAGTGGTGGGATTTCACTAAATTACAACAGTGTAAATGGCTACCGATACGATTCCTTTACACAAAGCTGGTCTAGAAGGCATGGTGGTGGCGGTATTTTGGGGATGGGTAGTAGTTATGGTTCAATCCTAAAATCAAAACAGGCAGCGTGGGATAACGAAAAGAAAAAACTCGACCAAGCCAACTCAAAGGCGCTTGGCGCTTGGGAAAAGAAAGTTCTTGATGCTTATGTGAACAACTACCAGGCCGGTCAGCAGAACGCGACGATTCACAATACCGCGCAATCAATCGGTTCGGTAGGCGTTGCACGTCAGCAAACGGTTGATGGCGTTCAGGGCAGTCCGGCAACGAGACGCAACCGCCTGTTTGGCAGCATCAATCAGCAATCAGTAAAACTTAATCGGGCAAATCAAAGCAGCAGCGCATCAACCAATGCGGGCGGCTTGTTACAACAATCAGAGGTGGCGTGATGGGATTATTAAGTGCTTTTGGCAGTGCAGTATCGGGCGGTTTTTCGGATATTGTCGGTGACTTCTTCAGCAGCGCAGCAAGTTCATTCGGGTTGAATCTGGGTGGTTTTGCCAGCGACATATTGGGCGGTGCAGTAACGAATGCAGCGGTGGCTGGTCTTGCCGGCGGCGATATTGGTAAGGCGGCTTTGTATGGCGCGGTCGGTGGTGGTTTATCAGGCACCGGTTTCGGAACTATTGGGTCAACACTTGGTGGTGCTGTAAGAGGTTATGGTGTTGACAAGGCGACCGGCGGCAGCGGGTTGACTGGCGCTTTAGCCGGTGCGGGCGGTGCATTCTTAAAAGACCGATTCAGTTCATCTGCAAGTGCGCCGTCGGGTTGGTCGTCAAACGGCGCGAATAACGCAAACCGCAATGTTTCGCAAAATGGCGGAGTGCAGCAACCAAATTCAGGACTGCCTAACACGCCGCCACCTAATACACCACTTAGATCAACAACATCAGGCCCGATCATGAGCAAGCTGAAAAGTCTCGGTCTGGTTGATAACACAGGGCAAGGAACTTTGCTTGGCAAGGCATTGGTGACGGGTATCGGCACAGCCGCGCAGCAGAAAAACACCGAAGAACTAATGGATAAGCAGGTCGATCAAGAAAAAGAAATCAAAGAGCACAAAGCCGATGTTGACCACGAAGCAGAGCAGAGACGTATTGCCGCGTTTACCAATAAACAACCAACATTCAGGGTGGTGAGAAATGGATGAACAAATGACAGAAGAGCAGATGATGCAACAACAGGATCCAGCAATGCAACAGGCTGATCCGGCAGCGCAGCAACCACAACCAGAACAGCAGGGCGTATCACCGGATGATATGCGTAACGCAATGGCCGGAGAAGGCGAGGCAAATGCCAATCCCGATGAGACCAAGATGCAGGAGATCCATGAGCGGTTTGTATTGAATGTTATCCGACTAGCCAGTAAAGACGAATACGAATACGACAAGATCGTGGCGCTTATGAACTCTGCCGATGATCCAGCGCAAGGTTTTGGCCGGGCCTTGTTTTTTATATTGGAAGCGGTAAAGGAAGGACTGGAAAATAAAGGCGTGGAAATACCTGGGCAATTATGGTTGGCAGAAAACGGCATTATTGAGCAGTCGGCAAAAGCGATTGCCATGCTGGGTGTTAATGCGGGTGTGAAGCTTGATCAAGATGCCGTAACCACCGGTATTGAGTTGGCTTCTGAGGCGATTGCCGAAACCGATGATGTAAGGAAGCAGCAGCAGCAAATGGGGCCGGAAGATATGCCGCAACAGCAGCCTGGTCCGGCTATGCAGCAGACCGATCCAGGCATGCAGCCTAACCCTGATATGCAGCAGGCGTCACAGCAACCGCAGGGCGGCTTATTGTCTCAAGCAGGGGGTATGTAATGGGAATGTTAGCAGCATTTGCAGGCGGCGCAGCGCAGGGTGTTCAATCCCACTGGGCAGACATTAAAGAGAAGGTGGCGGCAGAAGCCAAGCAAGCCTTTGAAGAAAGAATGGTGCAGGTACGTGCTGATGCGCAGGTAAATTCTGCCAAACAGCAACAAGAAAACGCATTTGCTTTTGAGCAGGAAACTTTGCCGAAGCGCCTCGACATGGCAGAGCAGACAGCAACCAGAACAGCCGAAACCGAAAATAGTCTGCTAAACAAGTATGCCCCTGATGCCAATGCGCGTGAGGCGGATGCCTTGCGTGGCAAGCTAACGGTTGAGCAGGAATTTGCAAAGCCGGAACCCATTGATATTGGGGAAAAGTTTGTAACCGGCCCCAACGGACAGCCGATGAAAGTTAAGTTCGACAAAAGAACCGGGCAGTTAATAGGTGATGCCATACCGGCGTACAGGGGAGGGAAGGGTTCTGGTGGTAATGGAAGCTACAAGCCAGATTTAAAAGATTTTATTGACCCAGCCGATCCTTCTGGTGATACAAAAATACCGAATGTAAGAATTGATACCGTAACCGGCATGGTGGTTGACCCGTCCGGCACACTGCTGAGTAAAACCATCAAGGATGAAGATATTAAAAACACCATTGATGCAGAAGTAAAGCAGCGCAAAGATGGGGTTGCATGGACAACAAAAAACGATAGTAAAGCGTTTGGTGAGGGTGTGGATGAGGCGGCGTTCAGAAAGGCTCGCGAACAACAGTTGCGTAATGAAGCGCCTACACTTGCTGATCTGTATGGTATTGATCCTTCAAGAGTCGTTTCTAGCGTCAACGAGATCCGCAGCAGAATGGCTAACACTCAAATCTCCGGCATGATGACGCAGGCCGATCAACTGCCAGGCGAACAGCCTGCACCGCAGCAAGGCTTGGTCTTTGATG
>JAVVFF010000139.1:0-5325 GCA_032250995.1 Methylophaga sp.
CTCCAGATGCGCTGATAAAAACATTGCCGGCAGCCGATTTATTGCTGGTTGATGAAGCGGCTGCATTGCCGCAAATGATATTAAAAAAACTGCTTGAGTCTTATTCAAGAATCGTTTTTGCCAGCACCATGCATGGTTACGAAGGCTCAGGCCTGGGGTTTAAATATCAGTTTGCCAAGCAACTTGATCGGCAAACACCTGGCTGGCAAGCCATCAGTTTGGCCGAGCCAGTGCGCTGGGCTAAGGTCGATCCGTTAGAACAATTCAGTTATCAAGCATTGCTACTCAATGCTGAATTAAACGCGTATTCCGGGAAAATAGCGACTGCTGGACAGCAGCAGTTAACCACATTGACGGCTGCCCAGCTAGCCGAAGATGAATCTTTGCTTCAAGAGGTATTTGCTTTACTGGTGACAGCGCATTACCGAACCCGGCCATCAGACCTGCAAGTCTTATTGGATGATAATAACAAAATAATTTGGTTGCTTCGTGACCAAAAGCAACTTGTCGCAGTCTGCTGGCTAAACCAGGAAGGATCACTTGAACCAGCATTAGCGATAGCTGTGCATCAGGGACGGCGACGCTTGCCAGGCGAATTATTGCCACAAAGTTTGCTAACCCATGCTGGTGATTTACAGGCCGCCAGTTTAAATTATCAACGAATTATCCGGATTGCCGTGCGTCCAGCGTGTCAGCAATTGGGCTTAGGTAGTTTGTTACTGGAAAAACTGGCACAGCAATTACCAAGACAAACCGATTTGCTGGGCTGCAGTTTTGCTGTGCAACCTGCGTTGCTGAAGTTTTGGCTCAGCAATGGCTTTGTACCAGTGCGGCTTGGATTGCATGAAGACACAGTCAGTGGTGGCCGGGCAGTGGTGATGTTAAAAGCTTGTTCGGATAAAGGCAGCGTACAAATTACCGCTTTGCAGCGCCGGCTGGCTGAGCAGTGGCCAGTGCTGTTATCTCGTGATTATGCCGATGTGCCGGCCGAGTTGGTGATGGCGATTAGTTGCAGCCTGCCAATTATCTCGCCGGTTTTGACCCGCGATGATCGGCTTGATATTGACAGCTATATTGACGGTCAGCGAGCGCTGGAATTTAGTTTTGTGCCGCTGCAAAAATGGCTTTGGCAGCAGCTAAAAGCCGGTACTTTGGTCAATTGCGCAGTGGCGCAACAGGCCATGCTTATTCAGGTTTTTATACAACAACAACCGTTATCTGATATTTGCCGGCGACATCAGCTCAGTGGACACAAAGCATTATTAACCGAGTTGCGGAAAGCCTTACGACAACTGGCGAATTAGATAAACGCTGTCATCTTTATCCGTTTCAATATTGAGTTTGGTCAGGTTCTGTCCGCGGCAAGGACCGGAAATACACAGACCATCATCGGGATTAAATAACGCACCGTGGGTACTGCATTGAATATGCGTTTCTTCCAGCGACATAAAGGTATCTGGCTGCCAGTTTAATGGCACACCTAAATGCGGGCAGTGATTGAGATAGGCGTATATCTCGCCATCAAAACGCAAAATAAAGCCGGCCAGAGTCGTGTCATCAACGCTGATTTCAAATTCCTGAGGCTTATTTTCTTTGAGCTGTGTGGCTTTGGTCAGGTAATAACGTTCAGTCATAGTATGTTGTTCTTCATAATACGATTTAAATTGGCGAATCCATGTTGCTGACATTTTAAGCTGGCGAGCTGGCTGGCAAATGCTAATACCTGCTCATTCGGCCAGTTTTGCAGCAGCCCATGAATCAAGCCGGCATTCAGGGTATCACCGGCACCCAAAGTATCGATGATGTTGTCGATCTTAGTTGCCGGCTGATATCGCAACTGGGAGGCAAATTTCCCCCAGAGTCCAGTAGCGCCCCAGCTGCAAGTGGCTTGGTCAAAAGCCAGGTTGGTCAAAAAGGCTTCGGCACTATGATAACCTGCGGCTTCAGCATAGGGTTGTGCCACCATCACATAACTGGCATTTTTCAGCAATTTTTCAATGCCCTGACGTGGTTTTTCCAGTTCCAATGAACGAGGCAACGCTGGCTGTTGTTGGGCTGTATAAGCCAGCATTTTCTGGGTTTCAGTAATATTACGACCCTCAAAATGCAGCCAGTCGTAGACGCTTAAATCAATTTGCTGAAAGTCAGCAAAACTAAACTCTGGACAATCACGGTGATGAACAATCGTCCGGCTGCCGGTTTCGGCGCTGACACTGATATAGGACGTTGGCATTTTGCCGGTTTTAAGCTGCCGGCAATATTGATAATTAACCTGATAAGCATCCAGATCAGCCGTAATCAATGCTAAGTCTGGTTCATCAATCAATACCCCGGCAAAATCAACCTGATGGCCCAATTGACTGAGTACCACCGCGGTATTACTGGCGTTACCGCCACGGCGTTGCTGTTGCGATAAAGCGCGGATTTCAGCATCTTCGGCAGGGTAGGCCGCCACCTGATTAATAATATCGAGAGTAGCGATGCCGACGGTTAAAATCCGCGCCATAATCGGTTGCGCTATTTAGATATCGTCAAATACGGCGCCGACGGCCTGGGTGATTTGCTTGATGTCACCAGTGCCTTTGATGGTATGCAGTTTGTTTTGTGACTGATAATAGCCAATCAATGGCGCGGTTTGATCCTGATACACTTTCAGGCGATTGCCGATAGTTTCTTCATTGTCATCCTGACGCTGAAACAATTCACCGCCACATTTATCGCAAACGCCATCTTGTTTCGGTGGTGACAGGTGCACATTAAAAATGGCGCCACAATCTTTACAGGTGCGGCGGCCGGTCAGACGTTGCATCAGTTCCTCAAAAGGTACCTCCAGCAGCACGACACCTTGTAAAGGCTGGTCCAGGTCATTAAGCATATTGTCTAACGCTTCGGCCTGAGGAATATTGCGCGGAAAACCATCGAGAATATAACCATGCTGAGCATCAGCTTCAGACAAACGCTCACGAATCAGTCCGATCACAATTTCATCAGAAACCAGTGCGCCGGCATCCATTGCCGATTTGGCTTTTTTACCCAGCTCACTGCCGGCTGACACGGCGGCGCGCAGCAGATCACCGGTAGAAATTTGTGGAATATTAAATTGCTTCGCCAGAAATACGCCTTGTGTGCCTTTGCCGGAGCCCGGCGCGCCCAGTAATACGGTTCTCATGTTTGCCTCTTACGCTTAAATAGTTGTTGTTTTAAATTTTAATGTTCGGGTCGCATTAATGTCGCCAGATTATCAAGCTGCTGATGGACATTAAATAAAAGTGGTGGAATGGCTTCAGGCGTTAAGCCTAATTGCTGCCAGGATTGTTCATCTAATGGTGGTACATGCTGATCGCCATTATGGCCAAAGGGCACACTACTGACCAAGACATCGGCAATATGCACGATGGCGACTTCCAGCTGATCATGATCGGCTTTGCCGGGCTGATGATGATAGCGGGCGACTTGCGCCAGTGAGTCTGGTAACCGCCAGTTTTCGATCAGAACGGCACCGACTTCAGCATGATCAAAGCCAATAATGCGTTGTTCAGCCTGATGCAGCACTTCATGGCCAAACCGGGCACTGTTAATCGCTTCACGCGCCAGTTCCGGTACGGATTGATACAACACCAGACTGCCAATATTGTGCAACAGACCGGCAATAAAATATTGTTCGGAATCGTTCTGATGGGTGGCTTCTGCCAGATATTTGGCGGTAATGGCGCAGGCCAGACTATGCCGCCAGAAGGTCTCCATATCCATCAGATTCGCCGGAATCCCACGAAAAGCGTTCATGACGGAAGTGGCCAGTACTAAATGGGTTAATTCCCGGGTACCAATAATGGTGATAGCCCGGGAAATGGTTTTGATTTGTGACGGAAAGCCATAAAATGCGCTATTGACAATTTTCAGCAGCCGGGTGGTCAGGGCGGGATCGGTATTAATAATGACGCTGATATCGTCAATGGCACTGTCCGGATCGCTGATCAGCGCATCCAGGCGGGCATAAGTAGTTGGTGCTGACACCAATTCCAGCGATTTATTAACCAATGCCTGCGGGGTCAGTGTCATTTCAGTCAAGCTCGTTGATTGTTTCGTCAGGTAATTGCAATGCAAACAGGGTCTGCATTAACGGCTGTGTTAAATCCGCATATCGAAACAGCTCTAACCTTTGTTGCAATTGGCTGTCATCAAAATGATGGGCAGGAATAAAGTCGGTCATCAACGCAGGCTCCAGTGACTGCTGCTTTGCAGCATTTGGCCGATACTGGCACCGAGCTTACCGGCAAATCGATCCAGATAATTAGGTCTTGGTGTGTAATCGACAATATTCTCGGCGCCAACAATGTCTCTGGCCACTTGGCTGCTGCTGGCAAGGCCATCAATTAAACCCAGTTCCAGTGCCTGTTCACCAGACCAGAACAAACCTGAAAACAATTGTTCATTATTGGCATTGATACGATCGCCGCGGCCGGTTTTAACAACATCAATAAACTGCTGGTGAATATTGTCGAGCATTTGGTTGGCATGTTCGACATCACGTTGTTTAAGCGGCAAAAACGGATCTAAAAACGATTTGTTCTGACCGGCGGTCAGTGAGCGGCGCTCAACACCCAGTTTTTCAATAGCCTCGGTAAAACCAAAACTATCCATGCGCACACCGATAGAGCCAACGATACTGGCTTTATCTGCATAAATTTCATCGGCGGCGACAGCAATATAATACCCACCGGAGGCGCAGATATCCTGCACCACGGCATAGACCGGAAAATCGGGACGGGTGGCGCGCAGTCGGCGGATTTCGTCGTTAATAATGCCCGATTGCACCGGACTGCCGCCGGGCGTGTTGAGCCGTAAAATTAGTGCTTTGGCTTGTTTCGCCTTGAATGCATCGCGAATACCGGTCACCACCATATCGGCATTGGCATCGGTTTCTGCGCTGATAATACCGGTAATATCAACCAGCGCCGTATGCGCGTCTTTTTCACTTGCCTGTTCGCCACTGGGCAGCATTAAAAACATAAAGGCGAACAGATATAAAAGCACCAGGCCTTTAAAGACATAACCCCAGCGACGGCTGTTGCGTTGCTCGCGGATGGCTGCAAAAGCCAGATCCTGCAGGATTTTGCGTTCCCAGTGCTGCTCATCTCTGCTGGCCGAATTTTGTCCGGTTGCCTTATGATCAGAAGGAAAATCACCAAATGTAGCCATGTGCCGGGATCCTGCAGTTAACAAAAAGAATTACATCATAGCAAAACAATTAGCATCTGCTAGGGGCTGTGGATCTTTGCTGTACAAAAATTAATCAACCCACATTGGCAGCCACATGATGGTGAA
>JAVVFF010000140.1:0-5315 GCA_032250995.1 Methylophaga sp.
ATTTTGTTTTACCTGTTTTTTGAAGCGATGCTGATCCCGTTGTTTTTGGTCATCGGTATTTGGGGTGGCCCGAACCGAGTTTATGCCACGCTGAAGTTTTTCCTGTACACCTTTTTCGGTTCGGTATTTCTATTAATCGCCTTGTTGTATCTGCAATTTCAGGCCGGCAGTTTTTCGATTCTCGATTATCACGCGGTGAGTCTCAGCCTGACCGAGCAAATCTGGCTGTTTCTGGCATTTCTGATTGCTTTTGCCGTAAAAATTCCGATGTGGCCAGTGCATACCTGGTTGCCGGATGCCCACGTTGAGGCGCCTACCGGTGGCTCAGTAATTCTGGCGGCGATTACCTTAAAAATCGGCGGTTACGGTTTGCTGCGGTTTGCTCTGCCAATCACTCCTGATGCCAGTATTACGCTGGATTGGCTGGTCATCACGCTGTCGCTGATTGCCATTGTCTATATCGGTTTTGTCGCATTAGCACAGTCAGATCTGAAAAAGCTGATTGCTTATTCCAGTATTGCTCATATGGGCTTTGTGACGCTGGGACTGTTTATTATCTTCCGGATTTTTGCCAATGCATCGTTGCTGCCTGGTGCCGGTAATGGCGAAGTGCTGGCCATCGAAGGCGCTATGGTGCAGATGATTTCCCATGGCTTTATAACCGCGGCGATGTTCCTCAGTGTCGGCGTTTTATATGACCGGATGCATACCCGGGAAATCAGCGCTTATGGCGGTGTGGTCAACAGCATGCCGAAATTTGCCGCGTTTGCCGTGTTTTTTGCTATGGCTAATGCCGGTTTGCCCGGCACATCCGGCTTTGTCGGTGAATTTATGGTGATCCTGGCAGCATTCCAGGCCAACTTCTGGTTTGCGTTTTTAGCGGCCACCACGCTGATTGTCGGTGCGGCGTACACCCTGTGGATGGTGAAACGGGTATTTTTTGGTGAAATAGCCAACGAGGAAGTCGCCAAATTACAAGACATTAACGGCCGGGAATTTTTGCTGCTGGGTAGCTTAGCGGTGATAGTACTGTTTATTGGTGTCTGGCCGGAGCCATTATTGAATGTGATGCATGCTTCAGTGGAGCAGCTCTTAATGCAAGTTTCACAAAGCAAATTGTAAGGATTGATGATGCCATTTCAGGTTCCTAATATGTCATTTGCGCTGCCGGAAATGTGGCTGTTGTTAATGGCCTGTGTGGTATTGCTGGTGGTGGCCTATACCGGTGGCAAACGCATTGAATGGGTGGCCGGTTTATCACAATTCAGCTTGTTGGTAACGGCGGTGTTGGTGTATCTGAATCTGGGCGAGAGTGGTGTGACTTTTTCGGGTAGTTATGTGAAAGATCCGCTCAGTGATGTATTGAAGCTGGCAATAACGCTGATCAATATGCTGGTGCTGCTTTACTGTGGCCGGTATTTGCAGGATCGGGATCTGCGTAGCGGCGAATTTTATGTGCTGGCTTTATTTTCGACGCTGGGCATGCTGGTGATGGTCTCCGGTCACAATATGCTGACCTTATATCTTGGCCTTGAATTAATGTCATTGTGCTTATATGCCATGGTTGCGATGCACCGCGATTCGGCGATTGCTACTGAAGCGGCGATGAAATACTTTATTCTCGGCGCGCTGGCATCGGGCATGTTGTTGTATGGCATGTCGATGATTTACGGTGTTACTGGTTCATTAGATATTGCTGAAATTGCTGCTGCGGTCAGTGAACCGGATGCCAATTTGACGGTGCTGAGTTTTGCACTGGTGTTTATTGTCATTGGTATCGGCTTTAAATTTGGCGCGGTGCCGTTTCATATGTGGTTGCCCGATGTCTATCAGGGCGCACCGACAGCGATGACCTTGTTTTTGGCCACTGCACCGAAAATTGCGGCGTTTGCGTTATTAATGCGCCTATTAATCGACGGCCTTGGCAGTTTGCATGCCCAGTGGCAGGATATGGTGATTTTGCTGGCGGTACTGTCGTTGATTGTCGGTAATTTGCTGGCCATTGCCCAGACTAATCTGAAACGAATGCTGGCTTATTCAACCATTTCCCATGTGGGATTTTTATTATTGGGTATTTTGTCCGGCACAGAGGCTGGTTACGCTGCGGCGATGTTTTACACGTTGATTTATGCATTGATGACAGTGGGCGGCTTTGGCATGATTTTGCTGATGAGCCGGCAGGGTTTTGAAGCCGAAGAAATCGCTGATTACAAAGGTCTGGCCAAACAGCAGCCTTGGTATGCGCTGATGATGTTATTACTGATGTTTTCGATGGCGGGTATTCCGCCGCTGGCTGGCTTTTACGCCAAACTGACCGTTATCAAAGCGGTGGTTGATGTTAATTTACTGGCTGTGGCACTGGTTGCCGTGATCATGTCGGTGATTGGTGCTTATTATTATCTGCGCATGATTAAAGTGATGTATTTTGATACGCCGGACACCGAATTTGTAGTGACACCTTCAGCGCCAGTGCGCGTAATATTTAGTGCTAATTGTTTATTGGTATTGGCTTTAGGTTTATTTCCGGGGGCGCTTTTGAGTATTTGTGCCACTGTGTTTATGTGAGTGATATGACGATTTGGTTATTGGTTGTAACGTTTTTAGTGTTGGCGAATTTGCCCTGGGCCAATGAGCGTATATTTTTAGTGATCAAAATGGCTGATGGCAAAAAATCAGCCTGGTGGCGGTTGCTGGAAGTGTTGGTGTATTACTTTATTGCGTTGTTGGCAGCCATTGCTTTTGAGATACAATATGCTGGTGATGTTTATCAGCAGGATTGGGAATTTTTTGTTACCACTTTAAGTTTATTCCTGACCTTTGCCGTGCCCGGCGTGATTTACCGGCATCAATGGCTGCCGATACAAAAAAAACGCCGCTAAATCTGACATATTAGCTTCAAACCAAGCAATTAAACTTCCCGGCATACTGCTGCTATCACTGATGCTACGCTTTGGTACTCTAATCAGAGGATGCAACAGCAGCCAGAGTAGTTTAAAATTTACGGGTTTTACTCCCAGATGATGCCCAGCGCATCGGTTATTTTTACAAAAGAGACGACAGGATTATGGCTTCCGATTTATCCAAGTACAGAAACATCGGTATTTTCGCGCACGTTGATGCCGGTAAGACCACCACCACCGAACGTATCCTCAAACTGACCGGTAAGATCCATAAAACCGGTGAGGTGCATGAAGGTGAATCAACGATGGACTTTATGGATCAGGAAGCTGAGCGGGGTATTACTATCCAGTCAGCGGCCACTACCTGCGCCTGGAAAGATCACCGCCTGAACGTTATTGATACCCCGGGTCACGTTGACTTTACTATCGAAGTTTATCGTTCACTGAAAGTGCTTGATGGCGGTGTTGGCGTATTTTGCGGCAGCGGTGGTGTTGAGCCACAATCTGAAACCAACTGGCGTTATGCTAATGATTCGGAAGTCGCACGTCTGATCTTTGTTAACAAACTTGACCGTATCGGTGCCGACTTTTATCGCGTTGTTAAGCAAGTCGAAACTGTTCTGGCTGCCAAGCCATTGGTAATGGTCTTGCCCATCGGTATCGAAGACGAATTTACCGGCGTTGTTGACCTACTTACCCGCAAAGCGTGGATCTGGAAAGATGAAAAAAGTGCCGAAGATTACACTATCGAAGAGCCGCCCGCAGATATGGCTGACGCTATTGAAGAATGGCGCGAAAAACTCATCGAAACAGCGGTAGAGCTTGACGATGATTTGATGGAAAAATATCTGGATGGCGAAGAGCCTTCTATCGACGATCTGAAACGCTGCATTCGTTTAGGTACGCTGAAACTCAATTTCTTCCCAACCTACTGCGGTAGTGCCTTTAAAAATAAAGGTATGCAGTTGTTGCTGGATGCTATCGTTGATTATCTGCCAAACCCGACTGAAGTTGATCCACAACCCGAAGTGGATTTGGAAGGTAATGAAACGGGCAAATTCGCCATAGTCGATATCAAAGGCCCACTGCGTGCGCTGGCATTCAAAATCATGGATGACCGTTTCGGTGCCCTGACTTTCGTACGTGTTTATTCTGGTGAAATCAAAAAAGGCGACACCATTCTGAACACCTTTACCGGCAAAACCGAACGGGTTGGCCGGATGGTAGAGATGCATGCCAATGACCGTAATGAATTAGATTACGCCCATGCTGGTGACATCATTGCCATCGTTGGTATGAAAGATGTGCAAACCGGTCACACGCTTTGTGATGCTAAAAACCCAGCGACGCTGGAGCCAATGGTATTCCCGGATCCGGTTATCTCAATCGCCATTGCCCCTAAAGATAAAGCTGCCGCCGAAAAAATGGGTGTGGCACTGGGCAAAATGATTAAAGAAGATCCCTCTTTCCGTGTTGAAACTGACGATGACAGCGGTGAAACCATCATGAAAGGGATGGGTGAGCTACATTTGGATATTAAAGTCGATATCCTCAAACGTACCCATAACGTTGACGTTATCGTTGGTGAGCCGCAAGTAGCCTACCGCGAAACCATTACCAAAAAAATCGAAGACAGCTATACCCACAAAAAACAATCCGGTGGTTCAGGCCAGTTTGGTCGTATCGATTACATCATCGAGCCAGGTGAGCCAGGTAGTGGTTTCAACTTTCAATCGACGGTTACCGGCGGTAGTGTGCCACGTGAATTCTGGCCAGCAGTTGAGGCAGGCTTTAAGAAAATGATGGATCGCGGCGTATTAGCTGGCTTCCCATTGCTGGATGTCAACATCAACTTATTTGATGGTTCATTCCATGCGGTTGACTCCTCGGCGATGGCATTTGAACTGGCAGCGATGGGCGGTTTCCGTCAAACTATTCCTAAAGCTGGCCCACAACTGCTTGAGCCAATCATGAAAGTCGATGTGTTCTGCCCGGATGATAACGTCGGTGATGTTATCGGTGACTTAAACCGTCGCCGCGGTATGATCAAATCGCAAGATGCTGGCGCTACGGGCGTACGTATTAAAGCCGAAGTCCCCCTGAGCGAAATGTTCGGTTACATCGGCTCACTGCGCACCATGACCTCTGGACGTGGTCAGTTCTCAATGGAATTCCTTCACTATTTGCCGTGCCCACGTAACGTGGCCGAAGAAGTCATTAAGGAAACCAAAGAGCGCGAAGCCGCTGCCAAGAAATAAGCAGTCAGCTTAAAAGCTTGAACCAAAAAAGGGGCGTTTATCGCCCCTTTTTTATGTCTGAAAGGATTGACCGGTACTATTAACTGGTGCCTATAATGGCCCTAATTAATCTGCGGGTACGATGAAATGACTATTAAATTTTCTGAAGACATTATCC
>JAVVFF010000010.1:0-30176 GCA_032250995.1 Methylophaga sp.
GCCTGATCAAACAGGATCGACGTCCAGTCAGCAAATTTATCATCGCTGCTTTCATCTTTCAGTTTGGCGACCATCGGATGTTCCGGGTTCAATTCCAGAATCGGTTTACTGCCCTCAACCGGTTGGCCGGCGGCTTTTAACATCCGCTCTAAATTACCACTCATATCGTAATGGTCGGCGACCAGACAGGCCGGTGAATCGGTCAGACGATGGGTAATACGCACGTCTTTAACCTTGTCATCCAAGGACTTTTTGACCCGCTCGATCAGATCTTCAAAGTTTTTTTCCACTTCTTCATGGGCTTTTTTCTCTGCTTCGTCTTCCAGATCACCCAGATCCAAATCACCTTTGGCCACTGATTGCAGGTGTTTGCCGTCAAACTCAGTTAATGCGTTAACCAACCATTCATCGACGCGGTCGGTGAGCAACAATACTTCGATGCCTTTTTTACGGAACACTTCCAGATGCGGGCTGTTTTTGGCAGCGGCAAAACTTTCGGCGGTGATGTAATAAATTTTGTCCTGCTTATCTTTCATGCGGCTGACATAATCGGCCAGAGACACAGTTTGATCGGTATTGCCTGACTCGGTGCTGGCAAAACGCAGTAGTTTGGCCAGCGTTTCTTTATTGGCAAAATCTTCGCCCGGGCCTTCTTTAATGACCTGACCGAATTCTTTCCAGAATTTGCTGTATTGCTCTGGCTCGTTTTCGGCCATTTTGTTCAATTCAGACAAGATTTTTTTGACTGACGCAGCGCGAATGGTGTCGATGGTTTTGCTACTTTGCAAAATTTCCCGTGACACGTTCAGCGGCAGATCGTTGGTATCAATCACCCCGCGAACAAAACGCAGGTAACGCGGCATCAGCTGTTCGCTATCTTCCATAATAAAGACACGTTTCACATACAGTTTGATGCCATGCATGCGATCCCGATCCCACAGGTCAAACGGCGCCCGTGCAGGGATATAGAGCAGTGAGGTGTATTCGATATTACCTTCGACTTTGTTATGACTCCAGGTCAGTGGATCTTCAAAGTCATGAGCAACTTGTTTATAGAATTCCTGGTATTGCTCAGTAGTAATGTCATTTTTAGACAACGTCCATAAAGCAGTGGCTTTATTAACGGTTTCAAACTCACTCTTGCTTTCATCGACCTTGCCGTCTTCATCCGGCTCTGGCTCTTTCAACATGACGATTGGCAGATTGATGTGATCGGAATATTTACTGATCACATTGCGCAGTCGCCAGCCATTCAAAAATTCATCTTCATCTTGACGCAAATGTAATGTCACTTCGGTACCGCGGTTTGGCATATCAACATTTTCAATGCTGAACTCGCCTTCACCGGCCGATTCCCAGATAACGCCATGCTCCGAAGTCAGCCCGGCACGGCGGGTTTTTAACGTGACTTTGTCGGCAACAATAAAGGCTGAGTAAAAACCAACACCAAATTGGCCAATCAGCTGTGAGTCTTTCGCTTGATCACCGGTCAGCTTGCCAAAAAATGCTTTAGTGCCGCTGCTGGCGATAGTGCCGATATTATCGATAACTTCCTGACGGGTCATACCGACGCCGTTATCAGTAATGGTGATAGTACGGGCATCTTTATCAAAATCGACGGTAATCTTTAGATCCGTGTCATTTTCATAAAGTGCATCGTCTGATAAGGCTTCAAAACGCAGCTTGTCAGCGGCATCGGCAGCATTTGAAATCAGCTCGCGCATAAAAATTTCTTTGTTGCTATACAAAGAGTTAATCATCAGGTTCAGTAGCTGTTTGACTTCGGTTTGGAAGCCCATTGTTTCTTTATGTGCATCAACGCCCATTGGTGTATCTCCGTGTTACTTGATTTAATCGATAGGCCTCAAGTGGGGCTGGCGATTAGAAATATCAAGCAAAAAATTAACCGGTGACGGTTTGCCTTGGTTTTGCGGTTACTACACTTAAAAATTCCCGGTGAATTTTATTGCTGTGATATTACCGGCCAGCTGAAAGTGCTACTGTGTGACTTTAATTCTCTGCTGAAAGCGCATGGCAAATAACCAGCTCCGCATCCTGACGTATAACCTGCACAAAGGCTTTAATGCCGGCAACCGGCAATTTATTTTGCATGAAATGCGTGAGGCGCTGACCCAGACCGATGCCGACATTATGTTGCTGCAAGAAATTCAGGGGGAGCATCTGACCCACCAGCTAAATCAACGACATTGGCCGGATTGCCCGCATTGCGAATTTATTGCCCGCGATGTCTGGCCGCATTTTGCCTATGCCAAAAATGCTGTTTATAACGTCGGCCATCATGGCAATGCCATTCTTAGCAAATTTCCGCTGGTGCGTTGGGAAAACATTAATATTTCGCCCTTCAGCTGGGCCAGCCGCAGTATTCTGCACGGCGTGATCCACCTGCCCGGTAGTGATGATGAATTGCATATTTTCTGTATTCATTTGGGTCTGACCGGCGGCGAGCGTAAAAAACAATTTGTGCAACTCTGCGATCGTATTGATAAGCATGTGCCGCATGACGCACCACTGATTGTCGCCGGCGATTTTAATGACTGGGGTGTGCAAGCCGAAAAAAATCTCTATCAGCATTTAAATCTTAAAGAAGCCTATCGCACGCTGCATAATCGACATGCCCGGACCTGGCCGGCGTGGCTGCCGATGCTAAAAATGGATCGGATCTATTTCCGTGGCCTAGAGCCCGTATTGTGTGAACGGCCACCGCGAGCCGATTGGAATAACCTCTCAGATCATTCACCACTAATCGCGGCATTTGAGTTTTAATGCTGACAATAGTTGTCGTTAATACTGCTCACGGGTTGCCAGTACATCGTAATGATAGCCACTGCCAAATTTCTGAAAAAACTTAAATCCTTGACCGGACAGTTGCTGGCGAATCAAATCAGGTTTTGACCAACGCTCATCGACTTCATAAAACACCGCCTGAGTAGAGGTTAGAACACCGGATTTCACCAGCTCATCAATAACCGTTTTTTCAAAACCTTCAACATCAATTTTGATAACGGCACGCTTAATAAATCTGAGTAAGTTTTGTAACACTGCGGCGTTAATGCCGTGAATGGTTTCATAACGCTGCGATTTTGCCGATTGCTTCGGCCGCATCGAGGCCGCGCCGCTATGACCGCGCTTCAGACAAATTTGATAAGGCCCGTGACTTTCGGCTATGGCGGCTTTGTATGCCAGCGTTTTACTACTGGCATCGTTAATCCACAAATTATGGGTCAAGTATTGATAATTTTCACTAACCGGCTCAAAAGCAAATACTTGCTGACAATAAGCATTACGCGCCGCCAGCAAACTATATAACCCCTGATTAGCACCAATATCAATAAAGCTAAACGGCTGCTGCTGAGAATTTAAATAATCCGACAAACCTTTGCCGTAAATCCCCAATACGCAAAAATGAAAGGTGGCATCAGTCCAGCGGGTTTTGAGATAAACGCCGTACTTGGAACGGATAAAACGCTGACCATCGACGACGACAAATTTTGCTGTCAGCTGTGCTGCGTCCGCAAAAGGTCGCTCTGCTTCAGTCTGAAAATATTGTGCACCAATCATGCGATTTAGCCAGTCAAGCATGCCTGATCCTCACAAGAAAACCGGTAATGATCTTACCGGCGATATATGACGGTTTTTCGAGTGTTGGCAAAAATTTATAGTCGCACAACCTGCCCAGCAAACGCACTAAGACTCGACGGCGCCGATATAATTTAAAAATCTATTAACGCCGTTGACCACTATGCCCTGCCAGCGCATAAACGAGAATTGCTATTATCGGTTGTAGCCACCGTGCTAATCTTACCTGAAGATTGTTATTAAGGAATTTGACAATGGCCAGACAAGCTTAAGTCATGCAGATGAAATGCGCCGGCCATCAACGGGTGGTTTTCGTTATCACTTTGATAATGCTGATATTGCCTTGTCTGAATCCTGCTGTGGTCAATGCCGAAACCGGCAAAGATTTGCAACCGGTTCAGGTACAACTGAAATGGAAACACCAATTTCAGTTTGCCGGTTATTATGCGGCGATTGACCAGGGCTATTATCGTGATGCCGGTCTTGATGTGCAGTTAAAAGAATTAACACCCAATATCAGTCCGATAGATCCATTAATCGCCGGTCGTATAGAATTTGCCGTTGCCGATACCGGCGCGCTGATTTATCGCTCCAATGGTGTGCCGGTGGTGGCGCTGGCCAATATTTTTCAGAAATCGCCTTCTATTCTGTTGGCGCTGACATCCTCGGGTATCCATGAACTTGAAGATATTCGTGGCAAGCGAATTATGCTTTCAGGTGGTTATCTGAATGCCGAATTAATGGCCATGCTGAGTACCGCTGAAATTTATAATGACGATCTGCAGCCTATTGGCATTAACCCGGATATTTCGATTTTGGTTCAGGGAGAAACCGACACTTACAATGGCTACACCACTAACGAACCGTATTTTCTCCAGCAGCAGAACATTCCCTTTATAACCTTTGCGCCGAGCGATTACGGTATCGATTTTTATGGCGATACGCTGATCACCACTGAAGCAATTATCGACAAAGATCCGCAAATGGTCGATGACTTTGTCAAAGCCACGTTAAAAGGCTGGGAATACGCCGTTAACCATCCCGAAGCAGTGGTTGACCTGATCCTCCGTGATTACAATAGCCAGCAAAAAACCCGCGATCATTTACTGTTTGAAGCCTATGAATCAATCAAGATGATTTTGCCAAATCTGGTGCCTATCGGCTATATGCACGAAAAACGCTGGCAGCATATTCAGCAGATTTTTATCGAACAAGGTCATATCATCCGGCCGGTAGATTTTGATAACTTTCTGTATCAAAGTAAAGAGCAGGCCTCGCTGCATGCTTTTATTGTGGCTTACAAAAAAGAGTTACTGTTTGGAGTGTTGTTGCTGATAGGTCTGTTACTGGTTGGCCATATCGCCAGCTTGCGAGCACAGATCAAATCCCGCACCCGTGAACTGCAAGCCGCCAAACAACTGGCCGAAATTGAGGCCCGTACCGATGCGCTAACCGGTCTGCCCAACCGCCGGCATTTTCTGGAAAGTCTCGGCCGTGATACGGCTAATGCCGAGCGGCATCAATGGCCACTCACCGTGATCAGTATGGATATCGACTTTTTTAAAACAATTAACGACCAATATGGTCATGCTGCCGGTGACGAAACCTTACGTCAGATCAGTCAAACCTTCAAACATTACAGCCGGGCCAGTGACGCGGTGGCACGCATTGGCGGTGAGGAATTTGCGTTGATTTGTTTAAATAGCAGCGCTGCTGAAACCGAGCAATTAGCCGAGCGTTTACGTACAGAAATCGCCAATACGGTGATTACTTATCAAGCACAACAATTTAATATCACACTGAGCCTCGGTATCGCGATTATGCAACCGGGCGATGATGTCGATCAATTGTTACGCAAAGCCGATTTGGCGCTTTATGAAGCCAAACAAACCGGCCGTAATAAAGTCTGTATCTGGTCATCCAGTAAACCGTTAACCAGCGCTCCTCAGGGCATTATCAGCCAATAGTCCAAAAGCCCGGCCATTAAGGCATTCAGTGTTTGATAATCATCATTGGTTTTACTCAAGATTTGTTCGGCATTTTGTACATAGGTTGCCGGGGCCAAATCGGCGGGACAATTTTTTACTAACGCCGCTGCTGATTCTGCTGTGGTTTCTAAATGAAATTGCAGGCCGATAACATTTTTGCCTAGTTGAAATGCCTGATTTTGACAGGCTTCGCTGCTAGCCAGTAATGTGGCGGCCAACAACCAATCTCTTTTTCAGGATTGGCATAAACTTCAGAGTCCAGGGCACTGACAATGAGCTGCGCCCCGAGACAAATCCCTAGGGCTTGCCGGCCACCAGCATTTGCCGGATAAATTATTTTTTCGGTGGTCAGCCACGACAACGCGATTGTGTCATTAATACTCATCGGCCCGCGCATGGCGATCAAAACATCTACCTTCATCAAACCCGGCAATGAAGCGTTGTTAAGTACAGCATGCTGATAGACGACGCTGCGTTCATGCTTTAACAATCACGACAAAATGCTGCCCAGACCTTCAAATGGCGCAGGTTGAAAGCAGTGAACGCTCATGCAAGCTCATCCGGAATGGTAACTGTTTTCAAGTTTTGGCAGGCGCTGATTGTGAAAGCGATGGTTTAACAGGCATACTCAATATGCTTTTCACTAACCAAAGGATTCATCCATGACGCTTGCACTCACTCCACTGTTGTCGCTTATTGCCGGTATCTTGATTTTAATCGTGCCGCGGCTGCTTAATTATATCGTGGCAATTTATCTGATTGTTATTGGCGTGGTCGGTATTTTTGGCGGCAATCTGACAACCTGAATATTACGCCTTAATAACCTAGGGCTTGCCGGCGCACTCAAATGCTGGCAGGCCTTTTTATTACTGCTCCCGGTCAACCACCTCTCCTTCAATAACATGTGCATTTTGCTGTCGTGCAGTGTTGGGCTGTTCCTGAAAAGCCTGCCGCTGGCGACGCATCATACGTCGCGCCCGAAATATCATTAGCGGCACCAGCAACCAGCTGAGCAGCAATAAAAACAGCAATGCCGCCAGACTGAACACCATTAATACGCCCAGCATCAACCACACAAAAATCCGCTGCAACCAGCTACCGGATTGGCTTTGTCTGAACTGTGTCTGCATAGCCGCCATTTGCCGGCGGAAAAAAGCTGAGTTCAATCGTTTACTCCTGAAACCTGACGCTGTCGCGCCCTAAAAAATCACCGGAAATAATCTGTGCTAACTGCCGGATATCCCAATTATACAAATATACCCAGGCCTGAAATTGCCGACCATCAGCCAGCCTGACCGACCGCTGCTGCCGGTGGTATTCATGCGGCTTGGCAAACTTAGCCGAACATTGCTCATAATCGTCCAGTATCGCAAATAGAGCGGTCAATCGGCGGATCCGATACAACTCACCCTGAACATTATCGGCAAAGTCGGTCGAATCCACTGCCCCCGGATAACCGTCCAATAAATATAAACGACCGCGCATACTAGCTTCGGCAATAAATTCAGCGTGTTGTTGCAAACGCTGATTTTGAATGAAGTGGCGGCGTAATGTGCCGTAGACAAATAAAAATTCTGACATATTGAAACCAGTGCTTGTTACACTTTAAGAGCAGATAGCATTGCAGGCAAATATGAAGCAAACCTTAAAATCTGACTTTTATATTGGTCGTTTTGCTCCCTCGCCCACCGGACCGTTGCATTTTGGCTCACTATTAGCAGCGACGGCCAGTTTTCTTGATGCCCGTGCCCAGCAGGGAAAATGGTTGCTGCGCATGGAAGATTTGGATAAACCGCGGGAAGTGAATGGCGCCGCCGATGATATTTTACGCACCCTGGCGGCTTTCGGTTTTCAGTGGGACGGTCCAGTAGTCTATCAAAGTCAGCAACTGTCCCGGTATCAAGCGATTCTTGAAGATTTACACCAGCAACGGCTGGTTTATCCGTGTGGTTGCAGCCGCCGCGAAATTGCCGAACATGGCAAAGCCGGCAGCGACGGACTGATTTACCCCGGAACCTGCCGTGATGGTCTCCATGGCAAAGCCGCCAGAGCCTGGCGATTATGGGTGCCGGAAGTGGTGATTAACGTCGAAGATCGGATTCAGTCAGCGTTTAAACAATCTCTAAGTCGAGACGTTGGTGACTTTGTATTACGCCGCGCCGATGGTATTTTTGCCTACCAATTAGCCGTTGTCGCCGATGATGCCTGGCAAGGAATAACGCATATTGTTCGCGGCACCGATTTGCTGAATTCGACGCCGCGACAAATTTTATTGCAGCGTTATTTAAATTACCCGGAGCCAAACTATGCCCATTTGCCGGTAGCAACCACACATGATGGCCAAAAACTCAGCAAACAAACCCGCGCCCAACCGGTACGCGCTGCCAATACTGGCCAAGTTATTTGCCAGGTGCTGACATTGCTGGGCATGCAGCCTCCCATTGGTTTAGCGAGAGCGGCACTGTCTGAGATCTGGTCCTGGGCAATTCAAAACTGGCAAATCAACAAAGTACCGCGTTGCCTCAAGCTGCCAGCGCCTCCCATTCACTCATCAATTTAAAGCGGCCAAACCCACAAAATAATTGGCGTTACGACCACAATCACCAAAAGTGATAACGGTAAACCCAAACGCCAGTCATCCCCGAATTTATAGCCGCCGACGCCATCAACAGCGTATTGGCCTGATGGGCAAATAGCGCCACCAGCGTTCCCAGATAAACGAACCTAAGATAATCAAAAATAGGCTAAAAATAATGATTTGTGGATATGTCATGGTTTACTTTTTTGCAGCAGTTGTTGCTGCTGTTAAGTCTGACAACATAACTCACAGCAAACTGCCTTGTCAGGCTTTCTGCTAGACTGATTTTATTGTTCACCAACGGAGTATTTATGGCCCACGAAGAGTTGCACCTGAATCTGCGCAACCTGCACTTGGATGATTACGATCAACTTAAACAGCTGATGGACGTGGTTTACAACGATATCGGCGGTGCCTGGCCGCAACCCACTATTGAAGGGCTGGTGACGCAGTTTCCGGAAGGCCAGATATGTATTGAAGATTCCGGTGAGCTGATTGCCGTGGCACTGACTGTGATGGTCAGCTATGACCGGTTCAGTAATCCGCATACCTATGATGATCTGATCTTAAGCAACGACAAAATCTGGCATAACGCCAAAGGTGATTCGTTGTATGGACTGGATGTGTTTATTCATCCCGAATATCGCGGCTACCGTCTGGGCCGTCGGCTCTACGAGGCGCGTAAAGAGCTGTGCCGATCAATGAATTTACGGGCGATCCTTGCCGGTGGCCGTATTCCTAACTATCACAAATTTTCTGATGAGCTAACGCCGGCGCAATATATTGAACAAGTGGCCCGCCGGGAGATTTACGATCCGATTTTGACCTTTCAGCTCTCCAATGATTTTCAGGTCACCCGGCTGATGCACAAGTATCTACCCGAAGATGAAAAATCTTTGGGCCACGCCACTCTGCTTGACTGGAATAATATCCTCTATACCCCGCCAGAAACTGTGGTGCGCACGCGTAAAACGCAGGTTCGGCTGGGTGCAGTACAGTGGCAGATGCGCGAATTTACCTCTGTTGAAGAAGTGCTGAAACAAGTCGAGTATTTTGTCGATGCCCTGTCGGATTATAAAAGTGACTTTGCCTTGTTTCCGGAGTTTTTTAATGCACCGCTGATGGGATTGACGGATCAAATGGATCAAACCCGCGCCATCCGTTTTCTGGCCGGCTTTACCGAGCAGTTTCGTGACGAAATGTCAGAAATGGCCGTCAGCTACAACATCAATATCATCACCGGTTCGATGCCGTTGCTGGAAAATGATCGGGTTTATAACGTTGCCTATTTATGCCACCGCGACGGCCGCGTTGAAATGCAGCGCAAGATTCATATTACCCCGCATGAACGCCGTGACTGGGTTATTGAAGGTGGCAATGATTTTCAGGTATTTGAAACTGATGCCGGTCGTGTCGCGATTATGATTTGCTATGACATTGAGTTTCCGGAGTTAGGCCGGATTGCTGCCGAACAAGGTGTTGATATTATTTTTGTGCCTTACTGGACCGATACCAAAAACGCCTACCTGCGAGTGCGTTACTGTGCTCATGCACGGGCGATTGAGAACGAATGTTATGTGGCCATTACCGGCAGTGTCGGCAACTTACCGAAAGTAGAAAACTTGGATGTGCAATACGCACAATCATCCGTATTTTCACCATCGGATTTCGCTTTTCCACATGATGCAGTGATGGCGGAAACCACGGCCAATACCGAAATGATCATGTTCTCGGACTTGGATCTGGAAAAACTGAAACTGGTGCGCAATGAAGGTGCCGTGACCAATTTCAAAGATCGTCGCAAAGATCTGTATCAATTACTGAGCAGTAAAAATACACTGGGCTGAATACGATGCAGGGTTGAGAAGCCAGTTAATGGTAACTATGTTTAGCGCTACTAATTAAGGTCCGTTCTTAGCATCGAAAGTACTTTCCATAGACACACCCTTAGCAGCATAATGGAGTTGTAGTCTCAGATTAATGAGACAAAAATTAGGAGACGGATATGCCTGATAAGATTGGTCAAGTCAACGCTTTGAGTGGCACCGCTGTTGCACTGAGCAGCAATGGCGAAAGCCGAATTTTGACAGTCGGTAGTCCTGTTTATAAAGGGGAACAAATTCAGTCCGGCCCCGAATCCGCTTTGGTTATCAGCCTTGATAACGGCCAGACGTTTGATATGGGGCGTAATTTACAGCTATCTGTCGATTCGCTTTTATCCGACGCGCAAAGTGCTGGTGTTGAATCAATCACGCAACCCGCAACAGTTGATGTCGAAGCCGTCCAACAGGCCATCCTTGAAGGTTTAGATCCATCAGAGTTAACGTCACCTGCCGCCGGTGCCGGTGCCGAGCCCAGCAGTGAGGGTAGTCATAAGCCTGTATATGTTGATTATCTTGCCCCGGAAGTTATTCCGGAATCTGGCTTCGATACTACAGGTGTGAATGTCGATTTTTTGGATCCACTTGTCGATACCGTAATTCGTGGTGAAGGTTCCACATCAGACGTTGTTGGTGACAATAACATCACTCCCCCTAACGATGATGATCCAACCGTGCCCGGCGATGACGATGACTCAACTCCCGGTGACGGTGATGACCCTCCCCCCCGGTGACGGTGATGACCCAACGGTGCCCGGTGATGATCCTAATATCGATATCGAAGATGGATTTCCGTTAGCGCAATCAGGTGTTGGCTTTCAAGCCTGGCTCCAAAACGGCAATTTAAATTTATTTAATGCTTTAGTGAGCGATCATGAACTTGGTTACGGTGTTTCGCAAAATACTAATCAGCCCGGACGCACAGAAGGTTTAGACAATAACGAAAGTTTGCTTTTCGGACTAACGGCACCTGCCAGTGTGGTCATGGTCACCATCAGTGCTGAAGATGGCAGTCAGGTTGGCGGCACCTTATTCGCTTATGATGCTGAGCGCCAGGAAATAGCCCAACTTGAGTTTAGTGACACAGGCACCTATTCACTGTTAGACGACGCTGGCGAAATCAGTTATATCGTCGTCAATGGTGATTCACCAGATAACCATGATGGTTTCTTTGTAAACCTTGAGGCCGAAGGATCTTCGTCAGAAGCATTTGAAACGTTTTCCGCCAGCAGCTTCATCGCTGATGACCCGGTTATCGATGACAATGAAGGCATGAATGATGATAACGAAGATGCCGATCAAATTGTCGTCGGTGCAGTCAGCCCGGATTTACCTGATGAAAACGATTTCGAAACTGATGTGGATTTTGAGCCGGCAATCACTCAAACCATCAGTAACTTTGACCCCGATGTAGGGTTAGATCTTGGTAATTTACTAACTGTGAATGCTAACGAAAATGTCAGTGATTACTTCAATATCGTTGAAAATAATGGTCATTTAGCACTGTCTGTACTGAATAGCCCCGGTGGCGAAGCGACCCATGTGTTTACTTTGGAAAACGTCAGCTTCGAAGATTTAGGTGTCGGCCATTATGATCCGTTTGTTGAGCAAGCACAGATAATCGATACCTTGCTCGATGAGGGGGTGATATTCGTCGATGTCGACTAATATGAAAAATGCCAGCTTTGTATGACACGATGTCTGGAATCAGCTAACCCCGGCTGGTTGGATTCGTAAAATATAAAATCATCAACCAGCCACTCAGCTTTAGTTGTGTGGCTGGTTGGCTTTTTTCGCGCCAGCACACCAATTTCAGAAAATTAACCAACAGCTGTTAATGGCCAACAATACAATGGCTTATAAATCGGTCCATTGTCAGTACTTTGTGATTGCATCAACACAAACTCGTCGGCAGTAAAGCTTATCGGTGCAAAATCCAGTGTAATCGTCTCACTGGCTTTGCGAGCCAGTGTGATATGCGGTCGGTAAGGCCGCTGATCGAGGGTAACGTTAAACTGACCGGCAATTTCTTTTAACACCGCCACAAGTGCCATTAATTCATCGGGGATATCTTGCGCGAGTAAACACAGGACTTTGGGCTGCGGCCAGTAGTTTAACTGCTCAAATTGCATGCTGAACGGCGGCAAATCAATGCTTTGACAGGCACTGATAAGCTCCATCAATTGACAATCTGCAAACTGACCCAGAAACGCCAAAGTCTGATGCAAATTTTCGGCGCTGTAAATACGCAGTTTATCGGCCGGTAATTGCTGCTGAACGGCAATAATATCGGCTGTCGCAGCAGCATCCGGTCGTAGCGCAAAAAACAGACGCTGCGCCATCAACCAGCCATAACTGGCAAAAAAGATCGTATCAACTTCCGTGTTGAATACATCATTAAATCATTGTCAATCTATCAATGATGATCACGGATAAAGACCCAGTCGTTGGCTTTAGTCATTTCTACGCTGAACCGGTAGCCTTCATAATCAAAATCCTTCAGCGCTTCTGGCTTATTGATTTGATTATCGATAATAAACCGGCTCATCAGACCCCGGGCTTTTTTGGCATAGAAACTAATCATTTTATACTGGCTGTTTTTCCAGTCTTTAAACACCGGCGTAATAATGGTCGCATTCAGCTGCTTGGCATTGACGGCTTTGAAATACTCATTGGAAGCCAGATTGACCAGCACTTTATCCTTGAATGCCGGTTCGCTGTGCAAAGCTTCACGGATTTGAACACCCCAGAAGTCATATAAATCTTTGGCACCTTGAACAGCAAACTTAGTGCCCATCTCCAGCCGGTAAGCCTGCATTAAATCCAATGGTTTCAATACGCCATACAAGCCGGACAAAATTCGTAAATGCGCTTGAGCAAAGTTCAGGTCTTTTTGATCCAATGTCTCGGCATCAAAGCCGGAATAAACATCGCCTTTAAAGGCCAATATTGCTTGTTTGGCATTATCAGGGGTAAATGGCGTCTGCCATTCCTGATAGCGGGCAACATTGATGCCGGCCAGTTTGTCACTGACTGACATCAAACTGGCAACCTCTTGGACAGACAATTTTTTCAGGCCATCAATCAGCTGCTGTGATTGTTTTAAAAAAGCCGGCTGGCTGTATTGTTCAGTGGTCGCCGGCGTTTCAAAATCCAAGGTTTTGGCCGGCGAAATTACGGTCAGCATAATTGGCAATTTACTCCATCAATTTTTCGGGGTTTGATTATCATCATCTTTGTCACTGATATCCTGATATTCAGCCACATATTTATCGGATTCTTTGACTTCCGTGGCCACCACCTCATCGTATAGTGGGTTAAACGGAAACGGCCGGCGTTCGTCGTTATACGTCAAAAACAAAGTGATTTGGTGCAGATATTGCGCCAGATCCCGGGAAAAGTTGCGAATACCGGTATTCGCTTCACCAGCAAACAGAGCAAAAATAAACTGCACAATGACCACCACGACCAGCACCATCAATACTAAGTACATCACCAAGCCAAACAACAGCATATATAGCAGCCGGATCAATTGCGTACGTTCTGTGGTGTTGGGCTTGTCTTCATGGATCTGCATGATTTTGCTCCTTATAAATCAGTCGACAGCTTACTTTAGCATTTCCTGTGCGGCTAAGGATAATCAAATCGATAATGTAAATAACGGCTGATTGGCTGGCACTTAAACGCCGCTTTGTGGGAAACTCACGCCCTAACGTTTTTGCCAGTTGAATCTTAAACCATGACAGATTGGATGCTCCGCTGTTTACAGCAGATAGATAAATTTACCGAATACAGTGGCCGGATCATTTCCTGGCTGATTTTATTGCTGGTGTTACTGACTTGCTATGACGTGTTTATGCGTTATGTTTTTAACAGCGGGGCGGTGGCGCTGCAAGAGCTGGAGTGGCATTTATTTTCGCTGATTTTTTTACTCGGTGGTGCTTATACACTTAAGCATGAAGACCATGTTCGGGTTGATGTCATTTTTAACAGCAAACGGCTTAATGACCGGCAACGGGCCTGGATCAATATTGTTGGCATGCTGGTATTTCTAACACCGTTTTGCATTTTAATTTTAATAAGTGCCTGGCCTTTTGTACAAAATGCTTTCTGGTATCAGGAAGGCTCCCCGGATCCGGGCGGACTGCCTTACCGATTTCTGATTAAAAGCAGCATCTTAGTGGGTTTTGGCCTGTTATTAATCCAAGGTGTTGGCGAACTACTGCGGAATATTTTAGTGCTGAAAAAAATGGGGCCACGTTGATGGAAATCTGGGCCTTAATGATGTTTGTGCTGCTATTTGTTTTGCTGCTGATAGGTTATCCGGTGGCCTTTACGCTGGGTGCCATTGCTTTATTATTTGGCAGTATTTTTCTCGGTGGTAATTTCTTTGATTTATTGCCCCTGCGTATCTGGGGGGTGATGACTAATTTCACCCTGCTGGCCGTACCGTTATTTGTGTTTATGGGCGTGATCCTCGAAAAATCGGGACTTGCCGAAGAGTTATTGGCCACCATGGGCCGTCTATTTGGCAAGCTTCGGGGCGGACTGGCGATTTCGGTGGTGATGGTCGGCGCTTTGTTGGCAGCCACTACCGGTGTTGTCGGCGCTTCTGTAGTGACTATGGCCGTGATTGCCTTACCAGCAATGCTTAACCGTGGTTATGCGCCCAGTCTGGCCAGTGGCACGATTGCCGCTTCAGGAACGCTCGGGCAAATTATTCCACCGAGTATTATTCTGATTTTATTGGGTGATGTGATTGGTGTGCCTGTTGGCGAATTATTTATCGGCGCCGTGATACCGGGCATGTTGTTGATTATTTTATATATGACTTATATCGCTTTCACCGCCTGGCGACATCCGGAAATGGCGCCTGCCGTCATTAACGATGATCCCGATTTGCCGCATTTGGCATTAAGTGTCGTCAAAAGCCTACTACCACCGTTATTTTTGATTATCGCCGTGCTCGGATCGATTTTTTTTGGCATTGCCTCACCAACTGAATCGGCGGCGGTGGGTGCATTCGGTGCGTTGATTCTGGCGGCACTCAATAAACGGTTAACACTTTCCAACTTGCAAGATGCCATGCAAAAAACCACCCGGCTGACCAGTATGGTGTTTCTGATTTTTATCGGTGCCACTGCGTTTGGTCTGGTGTTTGTCGGCATAGGCGGTGATCAACTGATTTTGGATATTTTCTCCGGACTGCCGGGCGGCAAATGGACGTTTCTGATCCTCAGCATGCTGCTGATTTTTGTGCTGGGCTTCTTTCTGGATTTTATCGAGATCTGTTTTATTGTGGTGCCAGTGCTGGCGCCGGTCGCAATGGTGCTGGGACTGGATCCGCTGTGGTTTGCCCTGCTGATTGCCATTAATCTGCAAACCTCATTTTTAACGCCGCCATTTGGCTTTTCACTGTTTTATTTAAAGGCCAGCGCGCCGCCGACATTGAAGCTAACCTCAATTTATAAAGGCATTGTGCCATTTGTAGTCATTCAGCTATTTGTGCTTGGATTGCTGATCGCGGTGCCGGATTTAAGCTTGTGGCTGCCGTCAATGATGGAATAATTCAGGCGTCGCTGAAAGGAATTGCTTCAATATCGCTGATATTTTTACAATCCGATATCAGCATTAACAACCGATCCAATCCCAGTGCGACACCGCTGCATTCAGGCAATCCAGCCTGCATCGCTGACAATAACTGCTGATCGACCGGCATCACCGGTAAGCCCTGTTGCTGACGCTGCTGATTATCCCGAGCAAATCGCGCAGCTAACACATCAGCATCTAATAACTCGTCGTAGCCGTTCGCCAGTTCCAGGCCACCGGCATAGACTTCAAAACGCGCGGCCACATTTACGCCTTGATTATTTTGATAGGTTTTGGCCAGTTGCGCCTGACTGGCCGGAAACTCATTGACCATTACCGGCGACTCATCATCTTGAAATGTCGGCTCAATCACTTCACTCATTAACAATTCCAGCCAACCATCGCGATCACTATGCCAATCAGGGGGTAAGCTAGGAATATTTTCTAAAGCCAGTTGCTGCAGTTGCTTGGTATCGCAAGTAAAAACATCCACCGCCAGCGCATTGTTGAAAGCCTGCTGGTAAGTCAGTTGTTTTGCCGGCACGGTTGCCAATAATAGCTGTAACAGCGCATCCACTTCAGCCATCAGATCCGCCAGTGAAAAACCGGGCCGGTACCACTCCAGCATGGTGAATTCCGGGCTATGTAAACGACCCGATTCACCCTGTCGAAATACCGGACAAATCTGGAAAATCGGCCCGCTACCAGCAGCTAGCAAACGCTTCATGGCAAATTCCGGCGAGGTCTGTAAATACAGTGGGGGTTGCTGACTGCCTTGCTGAAATGACGTACTGAAACTATCCAGGTAAGGCGCCGTCGGCGCGGCATGCGACAGCACCGGTGTTTGCACTTCCATAACCTTGCGATGTGCAAAAAAATGGCGGACATTGCTATAAAACTGTGCCCGCCGTTTTAATAATGCTGGAATATCTTTAGCTTGGGTCATCTCTAAATTTTGGTGACGCAGGATTTTGTTTCAGTGCAAGGCGTTTTGCGCACGCAGAAAGGGAGCATATGCTTTATATGTGACCTTTTGAGTACGAAAAACAACGCCGCAATGAAGCAAAAGACAAAGTCACAATTATGATTTTGCGCGTTCTACATAAGACGCGCTGCGCGTGTCGACCCGTAACAATTCACCAATTTCGATAAATAACGGTACACGTACCACGGCGCCCGTTTCCAGCGTTGCCGGTTTACCACCACCACCTGAAGTATCTCCACGCACGCCCGGATCAGTTTCGGTTACGATAAGATTCACGAAATTAGGCGGCGTTACCAGCAATGGCGTACCATTCCATAACGTCACGGTGTAGCTATATTGCTCTTTTAACCAGTCTTTGGCCTCGGTAATGGCATTAGCATCGGCAGCAAATTGTTCGAAGGTGGTTGGATCCATAAAGTGCCAGAATTCACCATCGGTGTAGGAGTATTCCAGTTCCATTTCGACCACGTCAGCGCTTTCCACTGACTCGTTAGATTTAAAAGTGCGTTCATTGACGCGACCGTTTTTCAGGTTCCGATACTTAACACGGTTAAACGCCTGGCCTTTGCCTGGTTTAACGAATTCGTTTTCGATAATGCTGCATGGATCGCCATCCAGCATGAATTTCAATCCGCCTTTAAATTCATTGGTACTAATAGTTGCCATGCAAACCTCTTTAAGGGACTATCGTCGCCTGATTCTCAAAAATAAACGCGCTATGATACCGCAATCCCACGCCGCCGTAATCTTTGCCGACTGGCAACAAGAGCTTGCCAATGCCATTAGTGATCCCGCCGAATTGCTATGTCTTTTGGGGCTGGAGCAGCAACTAGCAACGCTTGATATAGCATTGCTTAAAAATTTTCCGCTGCGCGTGACACAAAGTTATATGAATAAAATGCAGTTTGCTGATGCCACTGATCCACTGCTGCGTCAGGTATTTCCGCTGAGTGATGAAGGCTTACCCGCGGCCGGTTTCAGCATCGATCCGGTCGGTGACCATCAGGCTGTCAATGCACCCGGCGTGTTACAAAAATATCAGGGCCGGGCATTATTGCTGACCACTGGCGCTTGCGCTATTCATTGTCGTTATTGTTTCCGCCGGCATTTTCCTTACAGTGATAGTAATCCACTGGCCAGTCAGTGGCCGCAAACACTGGCATCACTGCAAGCCGATAACAACATCACCGAAGTCATTTTCAGTGGCGGTGATCCGCTGGTGCTCAGTGATCAAAAGCTGGCCAAGATGATTGCCGATTTAGACAATATCCCGCAGTTAAAACGGCTGCGGATCCATACTCGTTTACCATTAGTTTTGCCAAAACGGATCACCACAAAGTTGCTGCATACGCTGTCAGAAAGTCGTCTGCAAGTGGTGATGGTTATCCATGCCAATCATGGCAATGAAATTGATACTGAAACCGCAGATAAACTTGCCAAACTGCGCGCTGCTGGTTGTGAACTGCTCAATCAGGCAGTGTTATTACGGGGTGTAAATGACAACGCAAAAGCGTTGATTGAACTCAGCGAACGGCTTAGCACGGTGCAGGTATTACCGTATTATTTACATTTACTGGACAAGGTACAGGGCGCGCAGCATTTTGATGTAGCGCAATCACGCGGCGAAGCACTTATTGCTGAAATGCGCGCCGTATTGCCCGGTTATCTGGTGCCCCGTTTGGTACGGGAAATTGCCGGCCAAGCCAGCAAAACGATTATTGCCTAATCAGACTTTTGCAGCGGCTTTACCGCGTTTTGACATTGGCACATATTCACGCTGGGCATGACCGACATAAATCTGGGTCGGCCGGTAAATGCGGTTATTGGCGATTTGTTCACGCCAATGTGCCAGCCAGCCTGCCGAGCGAGCCACAGCAAATAAAGCAGTGAATTGATCTTCGGGAATGCCCATTTCCGAATACAAAATACCCGAGTAGAAGTCGACATTCGGATAAACACCTTTATGACCAAGACGCTCAGCGCAGACTTCTTCCAGCTTCATGGCGATTTCAAACTTATCATCAAGCTGCCCGCCACGCTCTTCAATTAATTGCGCCGTTAATTTGTGCAAAATCGTTGCCCGGGGATCTTTGACTTTGTATTCGCGGTGGCCCATACCCCAAATGACTTCTTTGTTGGCGAGTTTTTTATCGACCCAGGCTTCGACCTTATCGGGTGAACCAATTTCTTGCAGCATGCCAACCACGCGCTGATTAGCACCACCATGTAACGGACCTGACAAAGTGCCAATTGCTGCTGAAATCACGCTATATGGCGAAGCCAGCGTTGAACCAGCGATTAAAGCAGCAAAAGTTGAGGCGTTTAAAGTATGTTCGGCATGCAGGATAAGACAAACATCCATGATCCGCGCCAGCAGCGTATCAGGCTCTTTACCGGTAAACATATACAGCAGATTTTCGGCAACCGATAAATCATCACGTGGATTAATCGGATCATAACCATGACGCATGTGTTGCCACATGGCGACCAGCGGTGCCATTTGCGCAATAATATTGACCGTCATATTGCGGACGTAATCTTTATCGACGCAGACGTCGGAATCAGTCAGGCATTCGGTGCCGGGATAAAACATGCCCAGACTGGACACCGCAGTTTGCAGCATGTCCATCGGATGACCAGTATGCGGAAAATGCCGCATCATTTCACGGATGTGATATTTAATCCGGTAATTGGCGCGCAATTGTTTTTGGAAGCGATTCAGATTAGCCTTGGTGGGTAGTTCACCATCCAGCAACAGCAATGTAGTTTCTTCAAAAGTGCTGTTGGTGGCCAGCGTTTCCAGAGGATAACCACGGTAGCTTAAGATACCTTTTTCGCCATCAATAAAAGAAATCGCTGACTTGGTGGCCGGCACACCTTCCAGACCGGGTAAAAAATCGCTCATCTACAACCTCGTGTTTTTTCAGATGGTGGAGCTTGTCCAATAGCGGGCCATTATACCTGCTAAGCCTTATGACGCCATCCTGCGAATGCCAGGACACAAACTGGCATCAGCCAAACATATCGGCCCAGATATTTTCCGCCCAGCCCTGAGCGTAAAGTGCTTCCTGTTCACTGGATTGTTCAGACACACCACCGCCGTCCATGATCAGCATTTCGCGTTGCTGCGCATCATAACGATAGACATTGGCGACATGCATCGCCTCGATATCACTGACAAAGCTGTAGCAGGTATTACTAAATACCGGCTCGGCTGCCAGCGCCTGATCGCGCAATAAACTGATAACAGCAGCCGCACAGACTTTGGCTTGCTGATTGGCAATATGACCGGATTTCGGGGTTTTAGCAGCCACTGAGTCACCAATCACATGAATATTTGGCACGGCTGTCGACTCGTAACTTAAAAAATCAACATCACACCAGCGATTATCAATATTAATCACCCCGGCCATCGCCGCCACCGCGCCTGCTTGTTGTGGTGGAATAACATTGAGCACATCAGCCTGATAAGTGTCAAACAGCGTTTCAACACGCAGCGCATCCACATTGACGGATTCCACGGCACTGGTGGGTAGATATTCAATTAAGCCAGCATATTGCTGCTGCCAGGCAGCCATAAACAAGGCTTTTTTGGAAATCACATCCGGGTTGGCATCCAACACCAGCATTTTGCCAGTCGGATTATGCCGTTTTAAATATAAGGCAATCTGACAAGCACGTTCATACGGTCCCGGCGGACAACGATACGGCGCGGCCGGAATGGTCATCACCACAGTGCCGCCTGTCGGCATCGCCTGAATTTGCCGATATAACAATTCGGTTTGCGGGCCCGCTTTCCAGGCAGGCGGCACTTTTTGTTGAGCCGCGGCGGTTTGCAGCATCGGCAGATTGTCATAATTAAACGCAATACCCGGCGCCAGAATCAGCCGGTCATAGGCAAATTTATCGCCATTTTCGATCTGCACCTGCTGTTTTTCGCTGTCGATGACGGTAACGGTATTTTGTACCCAGCGAATCGATGATTGTGATGCCAATTGATCATATTGCCGGGTTAAATCACTGAGTTTGCGCGTGCCGCTGAGCACTAAATTACTTTGTGGACAAGAAATAAACTGGCTGTTTTGTTCAATCACCGTGACCTCAATATCCGGCGCCCATAAGGCCAGATAACGGGCCGCCGTGGCACCGGCATAACCACCACCGACAACCACAACCTTGGCTTTTACTGCTTGTTTGGCACAAGCACTGAAACTGAGTGGTAAAGCCACAACAGCACTTCCAGCAGCGGCTATTTGCAAAAAACGACGACGATTGCTTTCCATGATTTCAGCTCGCGAATGACGGGTCAGGCGACAAAATCACCGGCCGCCTGCAAATCGGCATGATAGGACGAGCGTACCATTGGCCCGCTGGCCACTTGCTCAAATCCCAGTGATTTGGCAAATTCTGCCAAATCCGCAAATTCTTCTGGTGTGACAAACCGTTCCACCGGCAAATGGTGGCGACTCGGTTGTAAGTATTGCCCCAAAGTCAGCATCCGGCAACCATGGGCACGTAAATCTCGCAACACTTGTTTGACTTCATCAATAGACTCACCAAGGCCCAACATCAAACCGGATTTAGTGGGTACGTCGGGATGTGCGATTTGAAAGCGCTCCAGCAAATCCAGCGACCAATCATAGTCAGAGCCGGGCCGCACTGCTTTATACAAACGCGGAATGGATTCGAGATTATGATTAAAAATATCGGGTGGGTTGTCGGCCAGAATTTCCAGCGCCACATCCATCCGGCCACGGAAATCCGGCACCAATAATTCAATACGAGTTTGCGGTGATTGCCGGCGAATTTCAGCAATGCAGCGGATAAAATGGCCAGCGCCGCCATCACGTAAATCATCGCGATCCACTGAGGTCACCACGACATGTTTTAATTGCATGGCAGCGATGGTCTGAGCCAAATGCTGCGGTTCATTATCATCAAGTGGATCCGGCCGGCCATGGGCGACATCACAAAACGGGCAACGCCGCGTGCAGATATTGCCCATGATCAGAAATGTTGCGGTGCCGTGCGCAAAACATTCGCCCAGATTCGGGCACGCCGCTTCTTCACAAACAGTATGCAGATTATGCTCACGAAGCATTTTTTTAATGCGCTGCACTTCCGGGTGGCCTTGTGCCTGCGCGCGAATCCAATTCGGTTTGCGTTTGGGATCGGAAGGCACGATTTTGATCGGGATGCGCGCTACTTTGGATTCGCCTTTCAGCGCTTTGATATCGCGTTTTTCAGTGCTTTGCGTCATATTAAACCTTTGCCAGCTGTGCCGTTAAGGCTTCGCTGAATGCTGTTTGCGCCTGTTGCATGGACAGCTTAATGCCCAGTTGCCGGCAATCGGTGACCGCTAAACCGGCAAAACCGCAGGGGTTGATCCGGGCAAACGGTGATAAATCCATATCGATATTAAAACTGACACCATGATAACAGGCGCCATTTTTGACCCGCAGGCCCAAAGCAGCAATTTTAGCATCATCGACATAAACACCCGGTGCATCAGCCCGCGCCGCCGCTTTGATATTAACATCGGCCAGCACAGCGATAATGCTGTTTTCCAGCAAGCTTACCATTTGCCGAACGCCGATGCCCAGCCGTCTTAAGTCCAATAAACTATAGCCAATTAACTGGCCGGGGCCATGATAAGTCACCTGTCCACCACGGTCGGTTTGCACCACCGGAATGCTACCGGGATCCAATAAATGCTCATTTTTGCCATTACGGCCGAGGGTAAATACCGGTGAATGCTCTAATAACCATAATTCATCTTCGCTGGTCACCTGGCGCTGTGCAGTAAATTGCTGCATTTCAGTCCAGACCGGCTGATAGGGCTGCAGGCCCAAATCACGAATGATCATTACAACGCGTACTTAATCCGCTTATCGTCGGTCAAATCCTGATAAATCGCATCCAGTTGCGCTTTGCTGGTCGCCTCAATGGTCACGGTCACCGAGGTGAATTTACCGCCGCTGCTTTGCCGGCTGTTAACGGCGTTTTCGGCAATATGGCTGACATGACGGCCGACAATTTCGACAACAATCGCCTCAAAATCTGCGCTGGTTTCACCCATCGCTTTCAGCGGATATTCACAGGGAAATTCCAGCAGCGTTTCCGGTTGCTCGTGCGTGGTCATATTAATACCTCGCTTTTATATTGTTGAAAGCGCTGCTGCAAATCTTGCCAAAGCGGGCCGGGTTGACCCCTGCCAACCGGCTTGTTATCAAGCATCGTGACTGGTACTAGCTCTTTAGTTGAGCTACTGATCCAGATCTCATCAGCCGACCGTAACTCGCTGTCACTGGCATTGCGTTGTTGAACGCTAACGCCCGCTTCATAGGCCAGTGCCAACACTAAATCACGGGTAATGCCTGACAAAATCTGCGGGCTGCTGGGCGCCGTAATGATTTCATTATTAATCACAATATAAGCATTACTGGCAGCACCTTCAGTCAGTTCGCCATCACGCATTAATAACGCTTCCTGCGCGCTGGCTTCCTGTGCCCGTTGCTTCATCAGACAATTAGCTAACAAGGCAATGGCCTTAATATCACAACGTTGCCAGCGAATATCCTCTACCGAAATGCAGTGAATTCCCCGACTATGCCAATCGGCAGGCACGGGTTTTAAGGGATTGCTCATCATAAAAATCCCCGGCGATACTGCCTGTGGAAAAATATGATCACGCACAGCTGCTGCACCACGGGTTAGTTGCAAATACACCGCCTGATCACCGCCACCATTTTGCTGCACCAAATCGGCGATCAAACTGGTCCAGGACACATTATCCAGCGGGTTGGCAAGCGCAATTGCCGCTAAGCTGCGTTGCAAGCGCGCCAGATGGCCTTCCAACAAAAAAGGCTGGCCGCGATATACCGGAATCACTTCGTAAATACCGTCACCAAACAGGTAACCGCGATCCATCACTGAAACTTTGGCATCTTCAGCCGGGATAAAACGACCATTTAAATAAACAACCGGCACCCGTTAGCCCCAGATCAGTAGCAGCAAACTATCAATCAAGCGACGCCACCAGCTGCCTTTCTGCACATCACTGAGAGCAACCAATTTTTGGGTGGTGATGACTTCTTCACCCAAACGGACTTCAACTTCACCCAACGCCGTACCAGCAGTAATCGGCGCGATCATGGGTTGTTGTAAATTGCTGACCGCTTGCAGATCTTGGTATTGGCCACGCGGCACGGTCACCGATAAGGCTTGTGCCAGACCTAAGTCAACAGTTTCCACGGCACCTTTCCAGACTTTGCTATCGGTAACTTTATCGCCGGCAGCATACAACTGGTGGGTTTCAAAGAACCGGAAACCGTAGTTGAACAATTTCTGGATTTCTTGGGCGCGGGCATTTTCACTGCTAGTGCCCAATACCACTGCAATCAGGCGCATACCATCGCGTTTAGCCGAGGCCGACAAGCAATAACCCGCTTCTTCGGTATGGCCGGTTTTCAGACCGTCAACGCTATTATCACGCCACAGCAGTTTGTTGCGATTGTGCTGGGTAATACCGTTATAGGTGTATTCCTTTTCGGCATACCACTTGTAGTGTTCGGGAAAATCACGGATCAATGCAGATGACAAAATCGCAATATCCCGAGCGGTGGTGTAATGATTGGGATCCGGTAAACCGGTGGAATTCATAAAGTTGGTATCGTTCATACCCAGCTGCTGCGCATACTGATTCATCATTTGCGCAAACACTTCTTCGCTGCCGGCAATATGTTCTGCTAATGCCACGGCGGCGTCATTACCCGATTGCACAATCATACCTCGCAGCAATGCCTCAACCGGCACTTTGGTATTCACTTCAATAAAGCTGCGTGAACCAATCATCCGCCAGGCATTTTCGCTAATCAGCACTTCATCTTCGAGCTTGATATTGCCGGCTTCCAGTTCTTGGGAAACGACATAAGATGTCATCAACTTAGTAATACTGGCGGGGGGCAAACGTTCATCAGCAGCGTTTTCTGCCAGCACTTTGCCACTATCATGATCGATCAGAATATAGGATTTGGCGGCAATGCTCGGTGCCACTGGATTAGGCACCACGGCGCCGGCAAAACTGGCGGTGCTGGCAGTCAGAAGCACTGCCGAAACAAAAATATTTTTGAACAATTTAATCATGCTAACTCTCAATTGGTGTGTTGTTCGGTGATCATCTGGGTATCGGTAAACCCCATATTTACTAAACGTTCAGCAAGTCGTTGGCCGATTTCGGCACTGGCCAGCGGACCCACCCGAACACGATACAAGGCATTACCCTGTCCATTAAATGGTTTGACGTGAACCCGCTCACTAATTTGCTGCTGAATACGGTTTTTAATCTGCTCGGCTCTGCTGAGGGTACTAAAAGCACCGACCTGCAAAAACATAGCAACATTTTCAAAAGTGTTTGTTTGCATTGTCACTTGCTGCGACTGATGATCAGCCGGTTGCGTGGCATATTTATCGGCATTGATGGCCAGCACTTCAACGCGGCCGGTGCCTTTGGCGGTAATGCCCAATTTAGTGGCGGCACTATACGATAAATCAATCAGCCGATCATCATGAAATGGTCCGCGATCGTTGATTCGCACCACCACCTTGCGGCCATTATCAAGATTAGTCACTTCAGCATACGATGGCAGCGGCAGGGTTTTATGCGCTGCCGTCATCTTGTACATATCGTAAGGCTCACCACTGGACGTGCGCCGGCCATGAAATTTATTGCCATACCATGAAGCAACACCACGCTCTACATAACCTTCGCTACTGGCCAAAGTGTAATAAGTTTTGCCGAAAACGTCATAAGTGGCCATGTTGCCATATTTACTGCGCGGTTCATTTTTAGGAATCGCATCACGCATTTGTTCCGCTTTTGGCGGGGCGGCTGGGGCACTATCCTGCACCTCGATAACCCCACCACAGCCTGCAAGCCAGGCACTGATAAACCCCATCAGTGCCAGCTGACACCGTCTAAATCTCATTGAATCCGCTCATATCGCGCCCGAATCGCCTCTGCTAATTCAACTACCGCCATGGCGTACATCTGACTATGATTATAACGGGTAATGGCATAAAAATTCTGCCGGCCCAGCCACAGTTCATCACCATGGCGTTGGGTCAGGCTAAATACATTAAAGCTCTCGGCATCTGCTGGCAAATTATCTAAATCAAGCCCTGCTGCTTTTGCTTCATCGCGGCTAACAGAAGGCTTTAAACCACGCTTAATCAAAGCTGCAGTCGCTGAATCATTGGTTGAGGAAGTTGCATGCACAATGCTTTCATCTGCACGCCAGCCATGTTCATGTAAGTAATTGGCAATACTGCCGATGGCATCAACCGGATTAGTCCAAATATCACGGCGATTATCTGCATCAAAATCCACCGCATAAGCCCGATAACTGCTGGGCATAAACTGTCCCAACCCCATCGCGCCAGCATAAGAGCCAATCGGTTCTAACGGCGGTAACGCCTCTTCACGGGTCAAAATCAGAAAATGCTTTAATTCGCTGCGAAAGAATTTACTGCGCGGCGGATATTGAAATGCCAAAGTTGATAAGGCATCAATCACCCGAAAACTACCGACATTACCACCAAAACGGGTTTCCACCCCCATAATCGCTAGGATAATTTCTGCCGGCACACCATAGGTTTGCTCAGCCATTCTCAACGTATCAGCATGCTGTTGCCAGTAATTGGCGCCGGCATAAATACGTCCCTGATCCATAAAGATATTACGGTATTCATACCATGGTTTGGCTTTTTCAGCAGGCCGCGCTATGGCTTTAAGAATGCTATCTTTGACTTCGACTTCGGCAAAAGCGGCTTCTAGTTCGGCAGCATCAAACTGATGTTCAACGACCATTTCATCAATAAAAGTATCAAGACCCGGCAAATCCGGCTGCGCCCAGGCAAGCTGACTAACAAGACTCAAGGCAGATAACAAAATCAGATTTCTCACGGCGACATCATCCTTCGGTGGGTGTGTATGGACATCAGAATACCGAAGCCAGCCAACAAGGTCACCATTGAGGTCCCCCCATAACTGACTAACGGCAAAGGCACGCCAACCACCGGCAACAAACCGGTGACCATGCCAATATTGACAAAAACATAAACTAAAAAGGTAATCGCTAAACTACCCGCCAGCAGGCTGCCAAAGCTAGTTTGCGCCTGTGAGGCGATAAACAGACCCCGCGCAGTAATCAGTAAATACAACATGATGAGTAAGACCACACCAATCAACCCGAATTCTTCACCAATCACCGCAAAAATAAAATCGGTCGATCGCTCTGGTAAAAACTCCAGATGTGACTGGGTGCCCTGCAGCCAACCACGACCAGTGAAGCCACCGCTGCCAATAGCAATTTTCGACTGAATAATATGATAACCAGCGCCCAGCGGATCACTTTCCGGATTTAACAGCATCAGCACCCGGCGTTGTTGGTAGTCGTGCATATTCACCCAGAGCAATGGTGCTGCCGCTGCGCAGGCGACGATAAAACCAACAATTAATTTCCAGGAAATACCGGCCAGAAAAATCACCACCAGTCCCGAACTGGCAATCAGAATCGCCGTACCTAAATCTGGTTGTTTGGCAATCATTGCGGTGGGAATAACGATGATCACCAGCGATGTGACAATACGCATAACAGATGGCGCTAATGGCCGCTCCGATAAATAAGTCGCCACCAGCAGCGGCACTGCGATTTTCATAATTTCAGAAGGCTGAAAACGCATAAATCCCAGATCCAGCCAACGCTGCGCGCCTTTACCAATATCGCCAAAAAACAATACCGTCACCAGCAATAACAAACCAAAACCATACACCCAATAAGCCAAATCTCTTAGCCGGTCCGGATGAATTTGCGCGGCAATAAATAACACTACAAAGGCAATTGCCATCCTTACCGCCTGACGAATTGACAAGGCAATATCCTCACCACCAGAGCTGTATAACACCACCATACTGACCGTTAACAGGGCTAGCAGACCAAGTATTAACAAGCCATCCAAATGACTATTATGCAGCCAGTGACGGAGCGGCCGATAAGATCGGCGGTGGGGCTGATTCAATAATTCACTCATCGCGATCCTCCGATTCAGCAGGCGGCAAGCTCTCAGCTTCAGCCGTTTCCGGTTCGGGATCCATTGGCAAACCGAAATACCGCTGAATCATTTTCCGCGCAATTGGTGCTGCGACTTTACTGCCACTGCCGCCGTTTTCAACCACTACAGCAACGGCAAACTCAGGATCATCGGCCGGCGCAAAAGCAATAAATAAAGCATGATCGTGGAGTTTTTTTGCCAGCATTTCCGCATCATATTTTTCATCTTGGGCAATGCCAAATACCTGCGCGGTGCCAGTTTTGCCGGCAATATTAAATGGCATTTTTTCACCAATATGCCGCGCCGTTCCCCGCTTACCGTGAATGACCTCAACCATTGAATCAATCACCGATTGCCAGTTATCCGCATCTTGCATCGGCAGCGTTTTTGCCGGCGCACTGGTCATCAGTTGTAAATCTTCCTGGCCATTGTTGCGGCTGGCGCGCACCAGTTGAGGGGTATGTATAGTGCCACGCATTGCCAGAATTGAAGTAGCATGCGCTAATTGCAATGGCGTGGTTTGATTAAAGCCCTGACCAATACCGGCGATTAGCGTTTCGCCTGGAAACCAGGGCTGGTTGCGGCTATTACGTTTCCATTCACTAGACGGCAATAGGCCACCACTCTCATTCGGAATATCAACACCGGTTTTTCGGCCCAACCCAAACATATCCAGAAAGGTATGCATTCGATCAATACCCAGTGCATGGGCCAGATCATAAAAAAACACATCACAGGACTGAGCAATGGCATCCACGACATTCATATGACCATGTCCCTGATGTTTCCAGCAGCGGTAACGATGTGAATGCCCTGGTAATGAATACCATCCTGGGCAATAAGTGCGCGAGTGTTCATTAATAACACCTAATTCCATACCCGCCAGCGCGACAAACGGTTTTAACGTCGAACCCGGCGGATAATGGCCACGCAATGACCGATCATAGAGCGGCTGATCCAGTGAATCGCGCAGCGACGCATAATCTTTGATACTAATACCCGAAACAAACAGATTGGGATCAAAATCCGGCTGGCTAACCATCGCCAAAATACCACCATTACGTGGATCCATCGCCACCACGGAACCATTAAAACCGGTCAGCGCTTCTGCGGCCGTACGCTGCAAACCCACATCCAGATGCAAATACAAATCTTTGCCCGGTTGTGATGGCACACTCTTTAACTCCCTGATGGTGCGCCCCTGGACATTGGTTTCTACCTGCCGGTGGCCGACCGCACCATGCAGCAAATCTTCATATTGTTTTTCGACGCCGGTTTTACCAATCTGCATCGTGCCTTTGTAATTTTGCGGATTAATGATCAGCAGATCCTGCTGATTGATACGGCCAACATAACCCACCGCATGAGCAAACAGCTCACCCTGCGGATAATGCCGAATCAGCCGGCCAACCACATCGACACCGGGAAATTTATGACGGTTAATGGAAAAACGGGCCACCTCGGTTTCCGTTAACTGATAACGCAATGTGACCTGCTCAAAACTGCGCTGCTGATTAAGCCTTTGGTAAAATTTGTCGAGATCTTCTTCACTGAGCGCAAATATTTCAGATATTGCGGCAATGGTTGCCGGCAAATCCGGCACTTTTTCAGGAACCAGCTCAAGACTGAAAGTGGGCATATTTTCAGCCAATACCACACCATTACGATCAAAAATCAGCCCGCGCTGGGGGGGTAACGGCTCAATATCAACACGATTTTGATTGGCCAGTGAGTCAAAGTGTTCAAATTCAACAACCTGCAATACCACCAGCCGGATAATGACACCGGTAAACAACAATACCGAGAAAAAAGCCGCGAAAATCAACCGGCCATTAACCAAGCGTTTTTCGCGCAAATGATCTTTCAGCGCCAGATGCGAATGTATCACTATCAACTCACCTGAAAATTACGGCGTATTTTCCGTAATACAGCATAAACAACCGGCCAAAGTAGTGTGCTGACCAGCGCCGGCATCCATATATGCCAACTGTTGGTAGACGTGGCATTGAGCATTGATACTAAATGCACCAGAAACACCAGGGACAAAATGGTAAAGGCCTGTTGCCATAGCGGATATTGCCTTAACTGCAGATGAAAACGGGCGACCAGAAAAATCGCCATGGCGTAGGCAAAAGCATGCACACCTAACTGACCACCAGTAGTGATATCCATAACCAGTCCGGTCAACCAGGCAACACCAATATTCACTCGCTGTGGTAATGCCATTGCCCAGTAAATTAGCGTCATCACCACAAATTCCGGCCGCGCCAGCCGCAGTAGATCCGGTAACGGCAAAATCATCAACACGATGGCAATTAGTAAAGTGACATAAATTACCCAGCATTGTTGCGGGCGGCTGTTAATTGCCATTGACGGGCATACTCTCAACAGCGGGCTGATCGGCTGGAAGCGTTTGTGTATCAGGCGTTTCTGGCTGCAAAGCTTCC